>PATZ01000024.1 GCA_002712575.1 Methanobacteriota archaeon | reverse complement strand
TATTTTGGGGAGGGAATGGAGTCAATGAATCTGGACTATCCAGAAAGCATATATTGGAAGGTTTAGATGCTAGTTTAGAACGACTTCAACTTGATTATGTAGACATGGTTTTCTGTCATAGACCTGACCCATTGACCCCAACTTCTACAGTAGTAAGAGCCATGAATGATGCTGTAAGAAACGGCTGGGCTACATCTTGGGGCACTTCAGAATGGTCAGCTGCACAAATAATGGAAGCGATATGGTTTGCTAAATCAGAAGGTCTGGAACCTCCAATGTTTGAACAGCCGCAATATAATATGCTTCATAGGCAACGATTTGAACAGGAATATTTTCCTCTTTTTAAACCGCCTTATAATTATGGAACGACAATTTGGTCTCCACTTCGTTCAGGTTTCCTCACTGGAAAATATAATGATGGCATTCCAAAAGGATCTAGGCCTACTCAGGAAGGATATGAGTGGTTGATTGAGGATCTAGAAAATCGAAAAAGAGAAGGACAAATTGAGATTGTTAAGAAATTGAGCGAATATGCCGCAGATAAATTTGGGTGTTCTACTGCACAATTAGCTCTGGCTTGGTGTCTAAAGAACTCTAATGTGAGTACAATTCTCTTGGGAGCAACCAAACCGGAACAGATGGAAGAAAACCTGGGGTGTATTGGAGTTGCAAAAAGAATGAATGATAATCATTTGGCCGAAATAGATTTGATTCTTGGGAACAAACCTGAAGATTGGACAGGATATGGTGGAGCAGGAGCCCGAGACATCAGAACAATGTAAAATAATAACTAACTATTTTTTAAGATATAGAATTATTATGACTTAAGATTGATGTCTTTGAGAATGTATAACATACTAACTATGCTAAATAGAATATCGAAGCGCAGAACGATTAGGGATGCTTCTTGGTTCTATTTTCAGACTTAGGAATCGGTCCCGATTTGGTAGATGCATTAGAAAAACAGGGAATATCTGAACCCTTTGAAGTTCAAAGAGAATCTATACCTGATTCAATACTTGGCCATGATGTTTGTTGTAGGGCACCTACCGGTTCTGGAAAAACTCTAGCTTTTGGTTTACCTCTCTTAGCACGGACTCAATTAGCCAAAAGTAAAAGTCCTACTTCTCTAATTTTAACTCCCACAAGAGAGTTAGCAGAACAAATATGTAGTGTCCTAAAACCATTAGCTAAAGCGATAGGAATAAACGTACTATCTGTCTATGGAGGAGTTTCTTACAGGAATCAATTACGTGGACTTGAAGATGGAGTAGAAATATTGGTTGCTTGCCCCGGAAGATTACTGGATTTAATTGATAGAAAAGCCCTAACATTGAAACATGCTAATATTATTGTTTTAGATGAGGCAGATAGAATGGCAGATATGGGATTTATGGAACCGGTCTCTAGAATAATAGAAATGTGTTCTAAAGAACGTCAAACTATATTATTTAGTGCCACTCTTGATGACGAAGTTTCCGAAATAGTAGAAAAATATCAAAATAATCCGATTACCATTGAGGTTGGTCCAGAAGAAGTAAGTATCGAAAGTATGGAGCATTATTTCTGGAAAGTAAAGAATCACAAAAGAGTTGACGTTACTGCAGATATTGTCATAAAATCAGGTAGAAGCATAGTTTTCTGCAAGACCAGAAGAGGAGTTGACCGTTTAGAAGAAGATTTGATAGAAAAAGGAATTGCGTGCACTCCAATTCACGGAGGATTAAATCAAAATCAAAGAGATCGGGCAATGCGCAAATTCAGTACAGGTAGAACTATGGTCTTAATTGCTACAGATGTTGCTTCTAGAGGAATAGATGTTGAAGGAATAAATTGCGTTATTAATTTTGACCCTCCAGAGAATGGAAAAGCGTACAAACATAGAGGCGGGAGAACGGCAAGAGCGGGCACTAGTGGAACTGTAGTATCTTTTGTTCCTAAGTCGAAAGAGAGAATTTATTCAAGAATACAAAAAGAAGTTGGGATAAAATACAGATTTACACTTCCTCAAATAGAAGTACTAAATGAAAATGAATTTGAATTAGTCTCTCCTGAAAAAGGAGACCGTAGCGACAGAAAAAGTAGAAGGAGTAGTAGTAGAGGTCGGAATCGTATATCTAAAAGTAAGCGAAAATTTTCATCTAGAGATAAACAAAAACATAGCCCTTATGAAAAGAACAAATCCAAGAGAAGAAGTGGCGATATTAAAAGAAGAAAGAAGAATAGAAATAATTCAAAAAAGGACTCTAAATTATCAGAAAGTGGCAAAAATAGAAGTCGATCAAGGCCAAAAAATAAACGTAAAAAATCTAATTATAGATCATAATTAAATTATATCTTCAATTAATTGGACTTTTAATAATCTTTTAGCTGCACTGTAATGAATATGTTTGAATGCAACTTTCACTGGCCCACCTTCAAATGGCTCTTCGATGGTAGGCTGACCGCCCCTAAAAAGACCCATTACCGTGGTATATGCATCTACTCCGATGTGTGCTTCAATATTATAAATAGCTGATTCAGCTCCTTGATCTTCCAAATCATCCCCTTCTCCTCCGTGTAAAATAGTTCTTTGTATTCTTCTTTCTACACTTACAGTGATTTCGGAACATGGTATTTCCATCTCAACTTCAGAATTACTTCTTATTTCCAACAGAGAGGTCTCTCCTGCATCTTTTATTGGGCCTTTTATCAACAATATTTGGGGGTTTTTCTTAGATATTTCTGTCATTTTTTTTTCTCCTTTTATTTTTTAATTATTATATACCGCTTTTGCACGGAATGTATGAACTTCAACTAAAATCGTAATCTCTTCATCATCGTCCTGCGATACTGGGCCTAATTGATCAACAGAGTTAACATCTAGCTCTACAGCAATGGAAAGTATTCCTTCTCCCCATCCATCTAAATTCCAAGGCATTAGTGCTTGGTATTCATTGGGCGAATTTGAAGATTGATTATTGCCAGTATAATCAGGATAAATTTGAAGGTAAAGGTAAATATCCTCGCAACTACTATCTTGACCAGTCAAATTATTTCCTTCATAATCCCATTGTGCAGTCAAATCGTTTACCTCTATATCTCCCGCAATAGCATCACATTGTACTAAAGGATCGGTAAGGTCAGTATTTTCATCAGCTTCTGGTATAATAGTGATATTAACTGCACCATAAAAATAGCCATCCCTAATGGGAAAATCTTCCATGAAAAAATCAATTACTTTATTTTCTTCATCCTGCCAAACTTCTGTGTGTTCAGCGGTCAGAATTTCTGTTTCAAAATCTATTCTCCAATCTTCTGAGGTGGTTGCATAAATCGCATCATCATAATAATTTTTATTCCAATCAAAGGCATGCATAGTACCTAATAAAAATACTATTGAAATAAATATGGTAGTTATCATGTTTGACTCTCTCAAAGAGAAAATTTCATCAAAAACCTCCCTTAAATTTCCATTGAAATCTTCTATCTTTTTTTCTTCAGACATTTTCTCACCTAACTGTGAATACCCATTGAATCAAATAATACAGCCAAAAGAAGGCCATATATAATTAAAGATATGGTTATGATTGAAAAAACTAAATATTCTTTATTTTCAATATTTGGGTTGTATATTTTCAATATTGTTCCTACGGCCTCTACGGAATTAGATTTATCTGTAATCATTTTATCCATTATTTTTTCTTCCCATCCAATGAAAAGAACAACTCCTCCAGCAAATAATGCAGAAGTTACCATCTCAGGTATTGGAAGAACGATCTGTACCATCTCAATTAGACTTGAGGTTGCAACAAGTAAAAGCAGTAATACCATTATTCTTGTAATAGATTTACCGTACTTAGAGTCAGTATCGACAATATTATAGTTCAGAATTATAAACATAAATATCAATGGCACTAAAAGATATACTGAGACTTGGTAAGTAAATGCATACCAATCTATGAAAGTTTGATTCCATTGCTGGCATATAGTCTCAACACATGAAGTAGCAGTATCCATAACTACAACTGTCAATAAGAACCATATCACTCCTACAATAAATATTATACTCATTGAAACTGTTAATCCATTGATGCCTTTGTAGTATGCACGCCATAATTCTCCAAAGAATAATACGAGAAATGCCAGACCTGATAAAGTCATTCCGAAAGATGTGAAGATAGTAGTACTAATCTCGGTTTGTGAGACTGTACCTAAAAATACTCCATCCTCTACTATCCATCTTGCATGATATATTTTGCTTAGTCCTGTTAAATTTTGTAACCAGAATATTAACAACTGAACTTTGAGTCCTAGAATTAATAGTAAAGCTAAAGCCGAAACTTCTCTTGCTCTTTCTTCATCATATTTTACTTCGCCAATAAGGAATCTTAGATATATTGGTAACCAAATAAAATAGCATACCCAGTTTATCATTGATTTCATATCCCTATTAGCAAATTCGGTAAATATATCTAAAGGAATAATAATTACCCCTAGAAGGATGATAATTGCTGTTGTAACTTTCAAAACATTATCCTTTTGAAGTATTGGATAAGGATAAACTAAAGGTAAAATACAGGCCAAACAGAGGAAAATTGATTCCATTGCCTTCTCACCATATTTATATGATGAATAATATATTTCAGCGAAAGCCCCGTCTTGGTAATCTTGAGTTGTAAAATCTTCGATTTTTAAATCGATAATTGTTGCAAATGTATACTTTAATCCAAGAATTATCATCATCCAAGAAATAATATAGCCAGCATATCTTTCATTCCACTCTTTTTCTAGAGATCTTTGAACCAATATTAATGCCATTACTCCTAGAGCGATATGAACTACTGCTGCAACTGGCAATAGTGCGTTGACAGCATCATCAGCCATACCCCCCCACTAATATTATTATAGATAATCTTTAGTCCTTTTTCGACATAAAAGATATGTTGATATTGAAATATAAATTTTAGATTGAAGATATATTGCAAATAATTGAAAGGCGGCACCATTTGCGACAACTATGTTTAATGTAGGAGATAAAGCGCCCGATTTCACTTTGATGGCATATGACAGATCGATGGTAAAACTTAGTGAACACCTAGGAAATAGAGTTATTCTAGCATTTTATCCGGCCGCCTTTACTGGAGTTTGTACCACTGAGATGTGCACATTGTCTGACTCAATGGCGAAACTTTCTAATTCTAAGGCTATAATATTTGGAATATCTGTTGATAATGTTTTTGCAAATAAATTCTTTGCTGAAAAAAATGGTATCGAATTTCCCTTACTGTGTGATGTAAAAAGAATTGTAACTAAATCATTTGGGATTGAAATTGAAGATTTTGGAGCACCTGGTTATACAGCGAGTCAGCGATCTATATTCATAATTGAAGAAGATGGTTCAATTGGATATATTTGGATTGCAGAAAATCCTGGAGTTGAGCCAAATTATTCTGAGATTTTAGATTATATGGAGTCTTAATTAATCTTCGATTTTCCATTTTGGACCTTGAGGGCCATCTTCAACAATAACGTTCATGGAATTTAACTTATCTCTTATTTCATCCGCATATTCCCAGTTTTTTTCTTCTCTTGCTTTCTGTCTCTGTATTAATAATTCTTCAACCACTACTGATATTTCGTTTCTTTTTTTATCGATTTCTGCTGCTAATATGTTCAATTCATCAGCCCCTGGAATAAGACCGAGTACCTCACCTGCAAACTCATCCAACCAACCCAAAAAGGCAGAAATAGAGTCTTCTTTATTTCCATTAGATATTAATTCTTGGAGTTTCTTGATAACTAATTGGACTTCAACAAAGGCTATTCTAGTGTTGAAGTCATCATTCATTCCTTGAGTAAAACGTTCAGTAACAGAATTTAGGAAAATATTTTTTCTCCACACCCCTGGAGTGGCGATATTTACTGCTTCTAAATAGGTATTCAATAGTCTGTTATAGTGCAATTGAGATTCTTCCAACATAGATTGATTGAATTCGATAGGTTGCCTATATGGCGCATTAAGTAAAGCATATCTAAGAGTTAAAGGTTTGACTGAATTAAAGGTTTCAGAAATTGTTTTAAAATTACCTGAAGACTTACTCATTTTTTCGCCATCAACATTTATCATCCCATTATGAAGCCAATATTTTACAACATTTTCTCTATCTAAACAACATTCAGACTGAAATATTTCGGCTTCATGGTGTGGGAACATCAAATCCCTTCCACCTCCATGAATATCAAAAGTTTCACCGAGGTGTTTCAAAGACATTGCTGAACATTCAATATGCCAGCCAGGTCTACCATCGCCCCATGGACTTGGCCAATAAGGTTCACCACTCTTCGCATTTTTCCAAAGAGCAAAATCTCTATGATCTCGTTTTCCTCCTCCAGTATGACCAACCCTTCCTCCTGCTCCAGACCTAACCATATCAAGAGTTTGTCCAGTTAATTGCCCATATTTATCAGGTGCAGTATCTATCTCAAAATATACGCCGTCTTCAGCAACATAAGCATGTTTTTTATTCAAAAGTATTGAAATCATATCTATTATTTCTGGGATTGTTTCGGTTACTTTGGAATATTCATCGGCACGTAAAACATTTAATTTATCCATGACATCAAAATAATTATCTATATTTCTTTTTGATACTTCTTGGAAGTTTATATTTTCTTCCAAGGCAACTTTAATTATTTTATCGTCTATGTCTGTGAAATTTGTTATATACGTAACTTGAAATCCTAATTTCCTAAACCATCTTGTAATTATATCAAAAGAAATAGCTTGTCTAGCGTGTCCGAGATGACTAGGAGAATATGGAGTGATTCCACAAACATAAATACTGACTCTACCTTTTACAAGAGGAATAAAGTTTTTTTTCGTACGGGAACGAGTATCATAGATTCTCAAGACCATTGTTTCATCCCTCCCATGACTTATGTACCATCAACTTCGCGCCGATTTAATCAATTCAGAGTATAAAATATCGTGATTCTTGCCAATTCTTTCTGGGTGCCACTGTACTCCTATACAGAATTTAAGATCCGGCCTTTCGACTGCTTCAATCAATCCGTCGTGATCTGCGTATGCAGTAACTATCAAAGAGCCGGCATCAGAAACTCCTTGGTGATGCGTGGAGTTAACAATTATTTGAGAACCCATTAATGAAGAAATTTTTGATCCATCTACTGTATTAACAATGTGTTCACTTGACTGGCCGTCATAACTTCCATGACCCTCAAAACCAGGAGTATTGTCCAAATGTTGATGCAGTTTACCTCCATGAATTATTGACAGGAGTTGCATGCCTCTGCACACGCATAACATTGGCATATCTCTGTCTAATGCCTCTTGTATCAAAGCACCCTCTGAGGAGTCTTGTTTGGGATAATATGAAGCAGTAGCTAAGTATGGCACTTCACCGTATTCAGAAGGAGCTATATCTGGCCCTCCTGCTATAACAATAGCATTTATCTTATCTAAAATAGAAGTAGAAAAATCAGAAGGAGGGATAAGTACAGGAATTCCTCCAGCACGTTCAATCGCTGAAGTGTATGTTGAAGGTAAAATTACTGCATCCATAGTCCATTTTGCAAAACTTGACTCTCTAATTCCACAAGTGACTCCCACAAGCGGCCTATCAAGTTCATTATGCATACTGTTCTGGGAATGATTACAAACTTAAATTCTCTCTAAAATGAATGAATTGTATGATAGAGAAAAACCTTTTTTTAAACTATTAAAATTATCTAATTCAAATATAATTAAGGGAAAACTTGAGTTAGTTGATACCTATTCACATATCATGAATTGGCTTGATTTAGTAATAAGGGGAATTTTTAGTGGAACAATAGTAGTGATAGCAAGTGAGGTTGCAAAAAGAACAGCAATTTTTGGTGCATTGATAACTTCCATACCAATAGTTAGTGTATTGTCATTGACTTGGGTGTATGAAGACACTAAAGACACTGCTCAGGTAGCAGATTTTGCTGAAAGTATATTGTGGCTTGTTTTACCTTCAACATTACTATTTATTTTACTTCCATACTTACTTCGCCAAGGTTGGTCTTTTGAAAATTCTATGCTAACAGGAATAACTGCAACTATTCTGGCATATGGGATGGGGATACTCTTAGCAACTTCATTTATTAATTCAAACTAAACTAATATTTTCTAGCCAAAAATTAATATTGAACCTTAAGCGCTTTGAGAGTCTCTTGATTTCCTTGTGTGAATGAAAGACTGTACGCAAGAATATGTGTATATTCCTCCGACTGTAAGCATAATCAATTGTGCCATGGTTGATGCAGAAAAGTCTGAATCTATTACTCCTTTTATTGCCATTCCTCCGCCAAGAAATGTTAAGAGACCAAAACTAACTGCAATATGCATCCAAAAATGATTTTTTTCTGGTTGGATTTGAGCCATGTAGCCTACTATTGCTAACGGTAGGCCGAAAAATGAAGGTATTAATGCAGTAAAGCTGGTCATTCCAGTAATAAAATAAAACATTATTCCTTCCAATATAAGTAAAGAACCAACAATTATTGTTAGTCTAGGCATACTCTGATTTAAAAATTTAAATTCACTGTCCATGATTTTTGGAAGGGACATTAGTTTAAGATGCTACTCATGCATTGATGTCAATGCTTTTTTGTATTTCTTCATCTTTAGCAATTATTTGTTCCCATAGTAATTCAGCTACATCTTTAACATCCATCTCAGAACCAACAGAATCTAAACCATCTTTTACCATTATAGAACAGAAGGGGCAGCCTATGGCAACTGTATCACAACCTGTTGCAGCTATTTCTTCAGCCCTTATCTTGTTGACCCTCTTATCGGAGTCCTCTTCCATCCACATTTGAGCTCCTCCGGCGCCACAGCAGAATGAGTCAGTGCCATGTCTCTCGACTTCCACATCCACGCCTCCTAGAACAGCTCTTGGCTCTTCGACAATATCTCCCATCCTACCTAGATAACACGGGTCATGGTATGTAATACTCTTTCCTTTTTTATCTAATTCTGGTAATTTTCCTTCATCTTGTAGTTTAGCCATTATTTCAGTATGATGAAATACTTCTAATTCATCAGCACCATAATCTCCATACTCTTTTCCTAATGTATGGAAACAATGAGGACATGATGCAACTATTCTCTTTACTCCTAATTCTTGGAATGTTGAAATATTTGTTTCCGCTAACATTTGGAATAAATATTCATTTCCTGCTCTTCTAGCAGGATCTCCGGAGCAACCTTCTTGCATACCGAGTATTCCTACATCTAGGCCTGCTTGTTTCATCAGAGATATTGTTGCTCGAGCAACTTTCTGGTTACGTTCATCGAAACTTGCAGCACAGCCTACAAAGTAAATATATTCTGCAGGTTGGCCTACTTTAACATCCAAATCTGAGGCCCAATCTGCTCTTTCGTGGCTTCCAAATCCATAAGGATTTGATGCTGCTTCAAGATTACCCATCGCTACATTGAGAACTTCGGGATACTCCATAGTTTCCATAACTGCATTTCTTCTTAAATCAGTAAGTTTTGGGACATGTTCTATGTATAGCGGACATACATCCACACAGGCATTACAAGTAGTACATGCCCAAACTGCGTCTTCGGTGATGCGTTGCATCATAGTTTCTTCTGGTTGGCCACCGCTGAGTAATATTGGTGCATTCTCATTCGCATAGTCTCTTACATCATGAATGACTTGCATTGGATTAAGACTTTTTCCAGAAGCATAGGCAGGACAGACGTCTTGGCATCTTGCACATGAAGTACATGACCACCCGTCTATTAGTTGGCGCCAAGTATACTGTCCGTAACTACTAACGCCGAATGAGTCGATATCTAAATCATCCAATGAAATGGCTTTTCCACTTTCATCTACTGCCAAAGGCCTCATTTTACCCATCGGCTCTAAATCGTGGAAGAATACATTTGGGAATGCCATTACCAGATGCATATGCTTTGAGAGAGGAATTAATATCAAGAATGTGAAAATTGCTATCATATGTGCCCAATATGACGCTATAGCGAAAGAATTAGACATTCCTAATGTTTCTACCCAAACTCCAACAGGTTCCCATGCAGAAGGATTTTCTTTTGATTCAATAATGAAAGAGGTTGACGTAATTGTTAGTATTAAAATCAAAATAAAATTACCTTCCAATTGAGATTTACCCTTAAGTTTCTCGGGTGTAAAAACTACTCTTCTAATTAATGCCGCAGAGGCTCCTATAAATGCAGAAAAATAGCCCAATTCAACCATTCCATTCCAAGGGCCGTTAAATATTTCTGGAAGTATATTATCTGAGAAGAAATTTGCAGTTGCAAGATCAAGCATATCGGATGCTAACATTAAGAATCCCCAAAACATGAGAACATGCATTGTACCGGCTACTCTGTCTCTGAGAACTTTTTTTTGCCCTAACCAACCAACTAAAACCTCTTTTACTCTTATTGCCCATGAATCGAATCTGTCATCAGGAGAACCAAGCATGACTAAACGTATCGCTTTATTGAGTTGGAACAAGAAAAAGCCAGAAGATATGCTTCCTAAAATGATTAATATAATCCAACCCGGAACTGGTCCATAATCAATTAAAAGTGGATGTTCCATATTGAATTCTCCTCAGACAGAGTTACTAACATCTAACCGTGGGGTGTATTGGACTTCAAATAATCGCTTCATAATTATACAAACACAATATTCCCTAATGATAATCTGCTTCTACGCCTTGCGACTTAACATGGTTGAAGCATTCGCACCTGGCAAATGCATACTTTTTGGAGAACATGCAGTTGTTTATGGCCACCCTGCAGTAGCCATTGCCATTGAGCAAGGAGTTAATGTTTCCATTGAAGAATTTGATGACTGGATTATTGATGGGAAAAGTTTTGATCATTCAAAATATCCTCATATTTCGCATATTTTACACGATATATTTGGATACAAAGGAAAACCATTGAAAATAAAAATAGAAAGTCAATTATTCTCTGCTGCTGGCTTAGGATCTTCGGCAGCATTATCTAATGCAATGGGTGCTGCATTACACAAATTGATTAAACCACAAGAAAAATTGGATATAATAAAATTAGCAAAAATAGGTCATTCCGCTGAAGCTGCCGCACAAGAAGGCCGTGCGAGTCCTACCGATACTGCAACGAGTGCCTTAGGTGGTTGTATTGTTGTTTCAGGAGAGAGGTTAACGGGTACAGAGCATGTTTTCGACGCAGAATTGGTTACACCTGAAGGTAAAAGAAGTTGGTCAGTATGTAAGGCAATATTACCTGAAGAAGTTGAAGATGTATGGTTAATATTAGGATTTACTGGAGAAGGTTCCCCTACAGGAAAGATGGTTGCAGATGTGGCTGATTTATTATCTCGTAATCCGGATAAAAAGAACATAATGACATACATCAGAGAAATTACTCACAAAGGCCTGGATGCTTTATCTGTAGGTAATTTTGAAGATGTGGGGATGGCGATGAATGAATGCCATGAACAATTAAGAAAACTGGGCGTCAGTAGTGATTCTTTGGACAGGTTAGTTGAAGCAACTAAGCCTTACTCACTTGGCGCGAAAATGACTGGTGCGGGCGGAGGAGGTTGTATGGTTGCATTATCAAGAAATCCTCAAAGAGTTTCAGAACAAATAGAAATTGCTGGAGGTAAACCAATGATTTCAAAACTAGTTTCAAAGGGCGTTAGATTGATTTAAACCATTTTTTTAAGAAAAAAATAATTTTTATTTAAGTACTAATCAAAATATCCTTTATAAGTAAGATTATGTGGGGCGTGATATGCTTAGTGATGAAGAACGCTTGACTGTTGTAAATGTAGTAGCATCTACAAGAGTTGCAGAAGAACTAGATTTGCCAGATATTGCCATACAATTGAATTGTGAATATGAACCTGAACAATTTCCTGGAGTAGTTTATCGTGTCGTAGACCCTAAACTTGCCATACTTATGTTCCGCTCTGGAAGAGCTGTTTGTACAGGTGGCAAAAATGAAGATAATATCCACACAGGAATTAAGAGAATGACTGAAGATTTGAAGGCTGCAGGAATTGACACATGGGATCTTAAAGATGTTGAAATAGAAGTGCAAAATATGGTTGCAACCTACTCTCTTTATTATCCCGAAGATTATGATCAGATTGCCGAGAGAGATGATATTAATTGTAAGTTAATTGTCAATGAGGATGGAACACTCAGAGCCGCAACTGATCAAGAAATAAAAGATGATGATCCAAGAATAAGAGGAGTTAAAGAGGGCGAATTACTTGCTGGTTTACCTAGAAAATTAAATTTGAATAACCTAACATTTCACCTTCCATTTGACAAAGTAGAATATGAACCAGAACAGTTCCCAGGATTAATCTACAGACTTGATTATCCTAAGGTAGTTTGTCTTATATTTGGAAGTGGAAAGATGGTTATTACAGGAGCTCGTCATAAGGATGAAATCTTAGAAGCAGTACAATTTATCCAAGATGAATTAGCTGATTTGCTTTATCAGTAAAAAACCAACTTTTATGCATCATGGCCACTACATAGGCTCATGGAAGTTGACCAGCGTAAAGCGATTTTACTTTCTTTATTGTTTTTTTCGCCAATTGCGACAATAATATTGAGTGATGCTGAATATAATTTAGATGAAAATTTACAATATAAAACTGAGGCTAGTTCCGGAACAGGAATTATTGACGTACAAGGCTGGCAAATCAATGATAATTGGATGTATGATGGATATCTAGATGTTGGAGATTTCATAGCATCATCCGGAGTTTCTACGAATATAGAATCACTTTATGGGACTTTAGAAAAGACAGTTACCGAAATTTACATATCGGAAATTGATAATCTGTCATCAATTACTTACAAATTGGAATCTATAGGATCATACAGTGATAACAATGTTAATCTAAATGGGCAAAATGGGGATATCGCTGTTGAAATGACGACAATTGAAATAATTAGGGCTTCCGATATGGCAGTTACCTCTCAATCAGCAATAGTGGATATTGACTTCTGCGCAGATGTTCTGTGGTGGTGTGTTGATATTGATGTTGCTGAATTGAACGTGACAAATTCCTATTCTCCTGCTTTAGAGGGACTAGATTTTCCTTTGAGTGTCGGAGAGACTTGGGGGTCTGATTATCATCAAGAAACTGAATACAGTGGAGAAAGTGATTATGTAGATATTCCTGAAGATAGTGAAGATGATAATTCATCCAGTTGGTCTGTTGTTTCTCAAGGCTATTCTGGAGTGAGTTACACGGGTTGCTCTCAGTCATATAATATTACTACATACAATAGTGAGGGGGAAGAGAGTGGATATAGATGGTATTGTCCGGCAATTAGAGGAGATGTCAAATCGTCTTTTATTGAGAGCATTGGTTTTGCTGCGGTTCATGAATTGACTGCATATCAACCTAGTACTAGATCAAAAGTTATCGAGATAGATATTGAGTATCCACTTTCTCCGGTAGATACTAATATTTCTGCCTGGATTACTGTAACCAATCAAGGAACTCCAGTTGCTAATCAGACCATGGAGTTTAGGTATGAAATAGAAGATGATATTAGACAAATAATTACCGATGAAAATGGAACATATCATTTGGAATTTAATACTGGAAATACGCCCGACAGTTCAGAATCGGATAGTGATTTTGCAAGCCATGGATTGATATCTTGGATTCCTGATCAAAATATAATAGGAGTTTCGTCTCTTAGCATGGATTTGAATGTCCATGAGGTTGACTTAATTGCCAGAAATGAAGGAGTAACAGTAGAAAGAACAAGGGATAATAATACAATTACTCTAGATTCTAGTGTTGGATTTAATGCAATATCAGGGGATTCTTTAGTTTTTTCAGTTCCTGTTGTAAATAAGGGTTTGATTAGTTCTCCTCCTACTCAATTAAGAGTTGATTCACCAGATGGTAATACTGCATTTACCTATGTCCCTTCTTTGAATAGTCTTGAAGAGTCGAGAGTTGAAATAAACTGGACTGTTCCAGAATTTCAGCCTTATGGACTAGCATATCTTGAATTTTTAATTGATCCAGAAGAGAATATCTCAGAAGATGGTAATAAATCGAATAATCAGGGATTATTTTCATTGTATGTTGGAGCTTTACCGACTGCCATATTATCATCTCCCAATGAAATAAATACCCTAGAAGAGGTCGTAATTAGCGGATTGTCTTCTTTAGAACCAGATGGAGGAGATTTTATTTGTGAATTTGAGATAGAAATCGTGGGAGGCAGTTTCAATAATATTTTGGAAGAAGATTGTGAATTAGAATGGTCCTGGGACGATGATGGAAATTATAGTATATCATTAATCATTACTGATGAAGAAAGTGATCAATCAACAACACAAACATCAATCATTGTCTTGAATAGGCCGCCCGAAATAACATTAGAATCAAATTATGAATCCATTCCTGTTCTTTCGGAAGTAACATTTGAAATCACTGAAAGAAATGATTTGGACACACAGAATCCAAATTCTCCTGTTGATATTCTATGGAACAATACATCATGTAAAGAAGGACAAATAGGATTAAAATGTACTATAACTCCTAATTCTGAAGGAGAATTTTTTATTGGAGTATCTGCTACTGATGATGATGGAGAAACCGTTTTTGCATCGAAATCCATTGAAGTTACCAATATAGCACCATATGACGGTGAAATAGAGGTTTTTTTGGGAACGCAAAAACTTACTCCAGATAACAGAGGAGTTTTTGCAGCAAAAGAAGGAGAAATATTGACTATACGTGGATGGGCCAGTGATTCTGTCAATGATATTGATGATTTGAGATTTTCTTGGATGCCAGATGCTGAAAATAATGCAAACATTATTTATTATCACGAAGGGAGTGAAAGTATCATAAATCATAGTTATAATTATACTGGACTTCAATTAGCCACATTACAGGTCGTTGATAATGACAATGCTACTTTAGTTTTTGATAATGGAGAAGAAATGTTGATAATTCCCATAGAAATATCCAATATTCAACCATCAATTGTTGCCTTGAATCAAAGGCTTCCTGTAGGAGAAGGAGAGAAATTAATTTTTGATGTTGGAATTTCCGATAGTTTGAATGACATAGAAAGTTTGTATTCATGTTTTGATATTGACCCTCTTACAGATTCTGATGAATCCGGATTAACTGATGATGATTGTGATTATAATTCCAACTATATGGAATATACTTGGGAGGACTCTGATGCAGCCCCAGAATTTATTATATTCCACGTTACTGACGATGATGGCGCTTCAGCAAGTATTGACATAGAAATAGATGTTAGAAATATTAGACCCACTGCAGTTGCAACAGTTGACGAAATTAAACCTGTCCAAGGCAATATCATTTCACTTAGTGCTAATGGAACAATTGACTCTGAATTTGATATTGAAAATATGATATATCACTGGGATATTGATATTTCAATAGACTCTGATAATGATGGCGATCCAGCAAATGATGTAGATAAGGAAGGTAGATGGGTACAAGTTATTTATGATACAGAAGGGAAGAAAAATATCAAATTAACTGTTTATGATGAATCTGAAAGTAATTCTGTATACATGGTAGTTGATGTCGCAAAATCTCCCTTTGATATCAAAACAAGTTTTAAGCAAAATTCTGCTTCAATCCTACTGATTGTTTTAGTTTGTGGAGCTGGATTGGTATTAGCTCAAAGATATCGAGAAAGTAAAGAATTAGAATCTAAAAACGAAGAAGGCGTCATGTCAATCGATCAATTATTCGATAGAACTGATAGAAAAATTACACAGGAAAAAGAAATAAAAAATGAAAGTAGAAAAGAGATTGAAGATTTTATTTCCAGTCCTTCAAAAGGAATTGATTATGATGTTCTGGAAGAAGATAAAATGCCAATAAATAATATCCTAAGCGAGGAAGATATCGAAGCACTCTTTGAGGAGTAGTGTTTCCGATTCAATTATGGTTAATCTCTTCCGACTTTTGGGATTACCAAATCCTAACCCTTCAAATGCGACTAGAGAGGTAAAAGATTCAAGGAAAAAAAACAAATCTGAAAATAAAAATAGTATGCTAATTTTATCTGATACGCGCATTTCTGAAAGAACTAAACATCTAATGCCTAAACCGAATCGTAAAGTGATATATCTAAAACCAGATAAATTACATCGTTTACATCTTAGTGGGATGGGGCAGGAGTTGTCAAAAGGGAATATGATATTAGTTGACTTAGGTGATTTGACACATATGCCCAGTCAAACTGCGAAATGCAATAGAGAAGTTAATCAATTAGCCGAAAATAATGGCCTAATGGCATTCGCTTTGAATAATTCGGATACTTTAATAATGATTCCAGGGTCAAAAATGCGTGTAGACACAAGTAAACACATTCTTGGATTAAGTGAAGAATTAAATAAATTTTAAATTACTTTTTTTCTCCAGGCTCGTATGATACTTCTCCATCATTAAGCCATGAATCTAATTCTTTGGACCTTACTTCTTTCAATGTTATCTTCATGAAATCCCTATATGCAATCCATTTATCTATTTCTGATGCACTATCTCCTCTTTTTTCCTTACGATCTATAGATGCATCAGAATAAACTATGCAATGTTGTAAAAATTTTGTAACTAATTCTCTTCTTTCTTCTATTTCCATCAAGCAACACCCAAGTCTTCCATTAGTTTATCGACGTGTCCTTTTGCTTTAACGCCATATTTTACCCAAATTATTGATCCATCTTTAGAAATAGCAAAGGTAGAACGTAAACATCCCATGTATTCTTTTCCATACATATTTTTCATTCTCCATGTTCCATATAATTTATGAAGATGAGAATCTGTATCAACAACTAAGTCAAATGGTAATTCAAATTTATTAGCAAATTTTTCATGACTATTGGCAGAATCTGTGGAAACTCCTATAACTTTCCAGCCAGTTTCTTTAAATCTAGAAAAATTGTCTCTAAAATCGCATGCTTCAATAGTACAACCGGGAGTATTGTCTCTTGGATAAAAATACAAAATAACGCCCTCTCCCTGGTTAATAATATCAGATAAATTTATTTTTGTTCCATCTGTAATAATACATTCAAAATCCGGCGCTAAGTCTCCAATGGATAGTTCCACTACTTCGTTCATGATAACGCGAATCATACATCACTGATGAAATCTAGTTTTTTTTCTATAATAGAAATCACTCTTACTGAAGAAGGTTTGTTCGGAGGATCACTGAACCCAAAACCGATAGGATCGGAAAGTTTTGAAAATTCCCCGAATGATTTTTGTTTATACTTGGCAGATGCTTTTTTAATCCATGAAATACTATTTACCATATACCATTCTTTTCTATTATCATTTGTTTTACCGTAAGTCTTAGTACCGAAAAAAAGATTCGCAAAAAAATATTCAATGGTTGAAATAAACCACCTTGGGCGCTTTAGTGGTATGGGAAAACTCCTGCCCCATTCCAAACAAATTAGTAAATTTTCAGATTCTATTTCTATTTTGTTTTTATTCCTTTTAACTTTTAATGGGGTAATAATTACTTCTTCAAATGAATAAATTTTAGAAACGTAATTTGCATATTTGGATGAAGGAGAAATCAATATTCTTCTACCATCTGGTCTTGCCCACATTATATTAGTAAATTCTCCAAGAGGAGATTTTTCCCAATCTCCTACGACTATTCGTTCTCCTGAGGAGAAAGCTGACGCTGAAATTCTACCTTCAAAAATATCCATATTTTCACTTTCTTGATTCTAAAATAATTTGTTTTTTAGATGCTGCCCAAGAACAGATTAAACAATTATTTAGATTATGTCTTAACGCTGGGCAATGTTCTCTACCAAAGAATATTATCTGTAAATGCCTTCGAGACCATGTGTCTTTAGGAAATAATTTCTTAAGATCTTGTTCTGTTTGATTCACTGATTTACCTTTTGATAGTCCCCATCTTTTGGCTAATCTGTGAATATGTGTATCCACAGGAAATGCAGGTAAGCCAAAGGCTTGTGACATTACAACTCCTGCAGTTTTATGGCCAACTCCTGCAAGTGATTCTAGAAATTCCCATTCGGGCTTTATTTCTCCTCCACTCTCAATAATTTGCTCAGCCATTTTCTTTAAATTTTTAGCCTTAGTAGGAGCCAGGCCGACCTCTCTGATAATACTTTGAATCTGATCTACTTCGAGAGCATGCATTTTAACAGGATTGTCGGCAATTTGAAATAACTTGGGCGTTACTTGGTTAACTTTTTTGTCGGTTGTTTGTGCAGAAAGCATAACAGCAACAAGAAGAGTATATTCATCTTTATGATCCAAGGGAATGGGTTGTTCTGGATATAAATTATCCAATAATTTACCTATTTTCTCTGCTTTTTCGATCCTACGCATTTCATTCCCTCTGATCATCTTTAATGCCATAGATAAATGCAAAAATTAGACATAAAGCAGGTATTCCATAACATGGACCATACATAAATTCTCCTCCTTCCATTGAATCCGAAGTAGTGCCCCCTAATGCAATATAAAAAATCAAGCCTAAAACCAAACTAGGCAATATAGCCACTCCTACAAATACAAGTCCGCGTGCTAATCCCATGGCTTTGACTAATACTGATATTTGATGAAGGTTCGTTATTTGCCAAAGAGAATTTCGATTTCTGACTTGGTTTTTGTATTCAGTACATCTTTATCTTCTAGCCAGCCTTTTCTTGCAATTTTAGCCCCATACCAAACATCGTTGAGTCCTTGAGTATCATGAGCGTCCGGATTTATACAAATCGGCACTCCTAATTCTTTAGCATATTTACAAAATCTCCAGTCTAAATCAAGTCTGTAGGGAGATGCATTAATTTCAATGGCCTTTAGTGTGCCTTCTTGGTTAAATTCAGCCATTTGACGAATAATTTCATGCATATCTACAGGAAAACCTTCTCTCCCTTGTAATATTCTACCAGTAGGGTGCCCTAGTATCGTAAATGTAGGGTTTTCTATTGCTCTAATTAAAAATTCTGTATTAGTCGATTCATCTCTATTTTTCCAACTCCCTAGAGCATGAACAGATCCAATCACATGCGATAGAGAATTGCGTATTTCCGAAGGATAGTCCAATCTACCATCTGATAGTATATCGCATTCCGAACCATGAAATAATCTGAAATTGATATTCTCATTTTGATAATATTTGTTTAATTTTTTAATCTCATTAGATTGATTTATCATTTCATCACGAGGAATTCCTATTTGTCTTCCTCCGATATTAAGTGATTCAGAATGATCTGCTATTCCTAAATATTCCCAACCGAGATTTATGGCTTGATTTGCCATTTCCTCTAAAGTTGCAGCACCATCAGATGAGGTGGTATGATTATGAAAAGCGCCCTTTAAGTCGCCTACTTCGATAAGTTTTGGCAAATTTCCTTCCGATGCTGCCTCTATTTCACCCATATCTTCACGTAATTCTGGAGGAATCCAAGACATGCCTAAATTTTTGTATATTTCTGATTCATCACTACAAATAAGAGTGTTCTTAGCAGCTTCCATTCCAGTTTTATTGCCTGCTTCGCTCTCTGAAAAAAGTCCAAATTCATTTAGCCTCAAACCTTTATCAATTGCTAATTGTCGCATTCTTATATTATGTTCTTTCGAGCCAGTAAAGTATGCCAAGGTAAATGGAAATGTTTCCGGATTGACAATTCTTATTTGGGCATCTATTGTTGAATTGGTAGATCTTTCTGAAAGGCTTTCTGAAAGTGCAATGTCCATCTCGCTACTTCCAATTGGTTCAGCAAGCATTTCTGCTTCCAATATTAAACTGATTTTGGATGTTCCTTGTCCTTTTACGTCAGCAATTCCTGGAAAATCCATTATTTCTCTGATTATTCCGTCTTGATATTCTGGTTTAGCTCCTAAAACTATATCTAAATCACCAATTGTTTCTCGCATTCTTCTGGCGCTTCCAGCAAGTTGTGCTTTCACCACATTGGGGATTTTGGATATTTTCTCTTCTAAGGCTCGTCCATAAGCAAGTCCTATGTCTAGTCTATTTCGGCCCTGATATCTATTAAGTAATTTAATTCCTTCAAGATATTTTTCTTGACTTTTTGGCCCGAACCCTTGTAATGATGCTATTTGATTATTTTCACATGCGTATTTTAATTTCTCTAATGAATCAATTTTCAATTCTTCATAAAGTAATCTGACTCTTTTTGGACCTAAACTAGGTATTCCAGTCATCTGAATTAATCCGGGAGGTGTCTTGGCATATAATTCGTCAAGATTGCCCCAAGAGCCTTGTAAAACTGCTTCTGATATAAGTCCGCCAATCCCTTTACCAATTCCCTTTATTTCAGTAATTCTATTTTCTTGGACTACTGATAGTAAATCTTCTTCCAATGTGGCGAGAGCTCTGCTTGCATTCTGATAAGCAATAACTCGAAATCTATTAGCACCATCTAATTCAAGTAAAATAGCGACTTGTTCGAATGTGGTAGAGATTTGTGTTTTTGTCATATGAGGAGGAGAATCACTTCTAGATTGTGGTAAACGCCAAGCAGAAACACCAGCCATGATATGAACGCAAAGTCATGTAACTTCATGTTGCCCCTCTATTGTTCGAAAATAGACCCCTAATGTAAACAACTAATATCCTTTGCGCGAAACATGGATTTGGTCAATCTGATTGANAACATTTCACTTGGTCTTTGTGGAACGTCTACTCTTTTATGGATATCAATTGGAACGCTATCCAGGAGTGAAAACGGTGAAATTATTGCTCAAAGAGTAATTATGACAATGTGCTTAATATCTGCTTTGCTCCTATTTTTACTACACTATTTAGGAGGAGAATTGTGGGGATCGAGAAATGCCTCAAGACCATTAGCTGTTTTGGCAATTGTTGTTGCTCTAACTGCATCTTTAAATATCAAAGGAAGAGATGTNCAGGGAGAAATTAATCCTCATCAGATAATGAAGATGCGCAGGGATGAAAAATAAAATTATTCTTGCTCTAAATTTAATTTATCGTCAATAAAAGAGCGCATGTACGCCGGTAGCTCCCCATTGACAAAAATAACATCATTTACTTCTACCAACTTCATCAGAGAATAATATATTTGCATTGCAGTCATTGGAGTAGCGGAACAACCAGTACATCCTCCTTCGAGTGATATCATTATGACTCCGTCAGTCGTATCAATAACATTCACAACTCCATCATGNGCATCTAAGATGGCCTGAACTGGTCCTACAGACTCTAAAATGACCTGTTTGTCTACCATTCAGTAATCCTCCTTGTATGATGCAAGAGGGGTTAGGCTTTCAAACACTCCCTCATACGATATCCATGGCAGGGCCTATTCGAGTACTACTACTTGATTTGTTAGTTGAAAGAGCAGAATTTGGACATGGTGGAAATCAAGAGGTAATTAAACCATTATTGGAAAAAACTGATGTCGAAGTTTTGTTATTGACCCCTCAAATGCAGTCATTCGAATCAGGACTNAAAACGGATCTAGNGGTTGACGTGCCATTGAAGCCAGAAGATGTTCCTCATTGGGATGATGAATATCCTTTTTGGGAGAATAATATAGTTGAATTAGAATCAAAGAAAGTCAATTTTCGTCGGATAGTAATGCCAATGATTAATGATGATATAAAAATGAAAAAATGGGNAGAAGGATTATCGATTAATGCTTTAGTATGTTCAGGTTCGAGAAGGAATGTAAGTATTTGGGAAGAATGGATGGGTCCGGCTGGAACACTAATGAGAGTAGTAGCTAATTCTGGTACTCCTACTTTAGGAATATGCTTTGGGCATCAACTATTGTGTCATTCTTTAGGGAGCGAAATAAAACGTGCCGAATCTTTATCGAGTGGGATATGGGAATTAAAATTAACTAAATTTGGAGAAAATGATCCTTTACTGACATCTCATATTGAATCTAATGCACAAATATATGGCCTATATACACATCAAGACCATGTAGTTACTTTGCCGAATAATTGTAACCATATAGGTATGGCCGATCATAATTCAATTACTGCCATAAGAGTAAATGATGAATTAGGAAATCCTTTGCCAGCATGGGGAATACAATGCCATCCAGAAGCTGCAAGAAAGAGAATAGAACGTGCTTTTGAATGGGGGCATATTACAGAGGAAGAGTTTGCATCATTCAAAGGGGAACATGATGGAGCAAGCATACTATCCTCATTTGCACGTATCGTATTAGAAAATACTCCTTAATAGACGATTAACCTCCTTGATATCAGGATTTTGATTATAAGTAACTCTTTTGTCCGCGGTTCAGAAGTGGACACCATGAATGACAATATACCATTATTTGCAGCAGCAGCAGGGATTTTAGGTTTGTTAATTGCATATGCATTATACAAAAAAGTAAATGACGTAAAAATTGATAATAAGACAGTAGGAGACATTACTCAAGAAATTCAAGATGGGGCAATGGCTTTTTTAAAGGCTGAATACANAGTACTTTTCGTTTTTGTAATAATTGTTGGAATTATTCTTTCAGTTTTAAATGATTTTGAAACAGCAATCGCCTTCTTCGCTGGTGCCATAGCATCGGTGATGGCTGGATTTTCTGGCATGAGGGCAGCGACATCTGCTAATGGTAGGACTGCTATGGCTGCTAAGAATGATGGTCAAGCTGGTGCATTGTCTGTTTCTTATAATGGNGGAGCAGTCATGGGGCTATCAGTTGGAGGTTTAGGTTTACTGGGCATTTCATTAGTTGCATTTTGGTTAGATGCAGCTAACCCTGACACGGATAATCTATCGGCTGCTGCTGGATTCGGAATGGGTGCGTCATCAATAGCACTATTTGCCCGTGTTGGAGGTGGAATTTATACAAAGGCAGCAGATGTTGGTGCTGATTTAGTTGGTAAAGTAGAAGCCGGAATCCCAGAAGATGATCCAAGAAATCCAGGAGTAATAGCAGATAATGTCGGAGATAATGTCGGAGATGTTGCAGGAATGGGTGCAGATATTTTTGAATCATTTGTTGGTTCAATTATTGCTGCAATGATNATTGCAAGTAATTCTNNNGATATGTCNGTTGATTATGTNATAATGCCAATTATGCTTGGCCTAATAGGTTACGTNGCATCCATCATCGGTGTTTTCTCAATGACGTTTCTNAAAAATGGTTCTGANCCAGCGGCTGCATTAAGAAATACNACATTCATAGCTGCTGCCTTATTTTGGATTGGTGGNTATNTATCTATCACTCNAGATTTGATGGATGTAGATNTAGGAGTNATGCATTCAGTAGTACTTGGAAGTATTGTAGGAATAATGATTGGATTAGTAACAGAATATTACACTGGCATTGAACCTGTATTTGGAATGAAAACAACAGCAATACCTCATATTGGAGAAATGTCAAAAACAGGCCCTGCAACTAACGCTATCGCGGGTCTCTCGGTAGGAATGAAGTCAACATTCTTACCGATTATTTTGATTTCTATAGGAATTCTAGGTGCTAATGAGTTCAATGGCGGCGGAGAAATGGGACTTTATGGGATTGCCATGGCTGCGATGGGAATGCTAGCGACAGTTGGAGTAACAATGACTGTGGATGCATATGGCCCTGTAGCAGATAATGCCGGAGGAATTGCTGAGATGAGTGGTTTAGGAGATGATGTAAGGGCAATTACTGATGAATTGGACTCGATAGGAAATACTACTGCTGCAGTAGGTAAAGGATTTGCAATAGGTTCAGCAGCATTAACTGCACTTGCTTTGTTTGCTGCATACACAGCAGCTATAGATGGTGATTTAGATCTAACTCTCACTAATCCAATGGTCGTAATCGGACTCTTAATAGGAGGAGGTTTGCCATTCGTAGTTGCAGCAATGACAATGACTTCAGTAGGCAAAGCAGCAGGAGATATGGTGCTTGAAATAAGAAGACAATTTAAAGAAATTCCTGGACTATTGGATGGCGCTGAAGGAGTAAAACCCGATTCGAAAAAATGTGTAGATATATCAACGCAAGCGGCTCTAAAAGAGATGGTTGGACCAGGCGTTGTGGCTGTTTTAGCACCAGTGATAGTTGGATTAGCCCTAGGCTGGGATGCTCTTGGAGGACTTTTAGCAGGATCCCTGGTTACAGGAGTACTAATGGCATTATTCATGGCTAACGCTGGAGGTGCTTGGGATAACGCCAAGAAAGCAATTGAGCAGAATCATATCCCAGGCGCTGCTAAAGGAGATTCCGCCCATGATGCTGCCGTGATTGGAGATACTATAGGAGATCCATTCAAAGATACTTCAGGCCCGTCCCTTAATATATTGATTAAATTGATGTCAATAGTTGCGGTAGTACTGGCTGGAACAGAGGCATTGAATGCAGAAGGTTATTTGATTGAATTCTTAAATGATTTATGATTAAACCAATTACCGTTACACTCTTGACTGTTGGTAGTGTGCATTAGTCATGGATAAGTTATTTTCACTCATGATGACTAGTTTATTTTTGGGTACAATAATCTCAGGGTGTACAGCCCTTGATGATAATAAATCATCAATTACTAGTAATTCNATAGATGTCCCAACATGGGAAATTGGAGATAATTGGCTCTATACGTTTTCAACACCAGAATATAGTGATGATACTGCAAAACTAGTAGTAGCATCGGATAATGAGGAAAATGGGACAGCATATATGCTAACTATTTCCAGTTTAACAGAAGCTAGAAGACATGCGGTTTTGAATCATAATCCATTTTTAGGAAGAATGACTCATNCTGATTTAAGTGCTTATGAAAATGGAATTCCACANCCGGTACTAAGCTTTCCTTTGGAATTAAATAAAGATTGGACATATACACTGTTTGGCATAGAGTGGAATGCTAATGTAATTTCAATTGAAGGAGATATTGCCGTCATTCAGGCATCATCATCCGATGGGGCCAAGCTAATTTATTCCTATGATTCAGGAATAAAGTTTTTCCGGACTTTTTCGTGGCTGGATGTAGAAAATATTGAACAACTTAAAATGATGTTTGTAGATAAAGGAGAAGGATATACTGGNGATGTTTACTTTGTAAGAGGAGGGGATCTTTATTCCAATACATGGCAAAGTAATGGNCCTGACATAGAAATTGAGGATTCTTTCTTAGTTAATGACCATCCAAACGATGGAGAATGGGATGAAATGATATATTTCTTAGATGCTGAATGCGGAAGTGGATCATCCTCGATTACATTAACCCTTAGAGATCATTTGTCTGCAACTGCCCTATTTAGAACATATGGACCTGGTTCAAGCGAATTAGGGAGTCTTGGAACTATTCCTTATCCAACAGAAGAATAT
This sequence comes from Methanobacteriota archaeon, assembly GCA_002712575.1. Classification (GTDB taxonomy): domain Archaea; phylum Thermoplasmatota; class Poseidoniia; order Poseidoniales; family Thalassarchaeaceae; genus MGIIb-O3. Next base: position 32,214 of record PATZ01000024.1, on the reverse strand, counting down.
ACACTNACTGTAACGAAGACAGGAGATAGTATGTTAAGATTAATTTTTGCTGGCGGTATCACACAATCTTGGTCACTATGAGGGTCAAAGATGCAAGGCACGCTNGTAATGCTACATGGAATGACAGGTACATCCGATAAAATGCTCCCTTTGGCCAATAAATTAGTTCCTGATGGATGGGAGATATTATGTCCAGAAGCAATAATTCCCCACCCAACAAGAGGAGGTTTTGCATGGTGGTTAAGAGATGAATTTNATGATCATTCTGGANCATCAGATCNTTTAGATGAAAAGTCAATGAAACAAGCCAAAGATTCTGTTAAAAGAGTGATTAAAGAGATGCCAGAAGGNCCCTTGATAGTTGGAGGTTTTTCCCAAGGAGGTGCAATAGCATCAATGATGCTAGAACATAGTATACAAGACAGAATTGTAGGATTGGTTCTTATTGGTACAAAAACAATCAATCCGGATGGTTTGATTTCTGCAGTTTCGAAAATTTGGCCTAGACCTGTAACATGGATGCATGGAGAAAAAGATCATNTAGTACCNTTTTCAGTTGGAGAAGAACATCTTAAAATTTTTGAAGATGGATTATGGCCAATCACTAAAATTAAACACCATAAAGGACACATGGTAGATATTTCTAAAATGGATGAATTAGTACGCAGNATTCAATCTATGACTTAAATTGAAAATTTTTGAAATTGATAGGCAATAAGATATAATACTCATCATACTAAGGAACAATATGAATCTTCAGACTCTCGATAGAAATGGTTCTATGGGGATTGGTTTGATGATTGTTTTCGTTGCATTAATTCTTGCTGCTTCTATCTCCACGGGAGTNATTATGAAACAAGCAGAAGATGTTTCAGAGAAAGGAGATTCGGTTTCAAACGGTATTTCTGATAGTATCAATAAACGTATGGAACTAACTGGTGCATGGNTCGCAGGAGGAATAGATTGTTCTGCTGAACTATTCCAACATGCTGGTTTTAGTGGATGGTCAGTGGTTTTTGATGTTGGCGATTATGATAGAACAGCAATGGAAGCACTTGGGGCGACAGATAATGATGCGTCATCTATAATAGTNGAAGAGGGATGTAATATAGTAATGTATGAAGGAGAGAATTTTGATGGGACATGGGAAGCATCTTTCGGCGCCGGAAACCATGCATTAAGTTCAATAGAAGCCGCAGGTGGAGGAAACGACGAAATATCATCTATATCAGTGATGAGTTTTTCATTAGTATTATTTTTGGAGCTAGGNCCTGGATCTCCTCCGATATTAGTTGATGATATCAGTACTTCAACGGTTTGTGGGAATGGAGATACGATAGGTATTGACTATTCGTTAATTGTAGATTCTGGAGCACGTTTAATTGAAAATACAAATACACTAGGAGAAGATANTAATATTGCTCTAGGAGAAATAATTACCGATGAAATGACAGTTAGAGTGGAAATGGCCTTTGATCAGTGTGTACCAAATATAGGATTTAGAATGCCCTTAGATATTAATGTTAATTATGGAGCAATTACCAGCTATATTCTGCCTATTAGTTCANATGAGATAGGTTATGACCTAATGCATCAGCCTTGGTGAAACAAAAGCTTCAAATTATATTATTTGGAACTTTAATAGATAAGGGCGATATACACCCCCTAAGTCCGTGTATCAATGGCAACGATATTGAATAAAGATACTGTTATTATTTTTTTAATAATTTTTAGTACTTTTTCTGCAGGTTGTTTAGATGAGGGAGAATCTGCTGAAGAAACGATAATTGATTGGGATGATGGCATGATGTATATCGAAAGTCCGAGCGGTCATGAAGATTCAAGAGAGTTTGCAATAGGTAGTGGTATTAATAATGAAACTTGGGGAAATTCTTCCTGGGCAGTTTTTGGTAATGAAGAAGGAGGAAATTGTTGTGAACATTATCTGGCAGGTACAAAAGAGGGGTGGATAGTGAATTTTGGCGGAGAATATCCAACTTGGTCAGAAGATAGAGGGCATACATGGAATGAGTATATACCAGGAATATTTTCACAAATAGGATGTTTAGAGCCAAAACCTACTGTCCCGGGGCAAGAGGGTTTNGGAGAAGGTAGCATAGTACAAGCGACTAATGGCGATTTGATTTCAATGGGTTGGTTTCCATATCCGAGTACGAGTGGCGCAGATCAATTCTATGCATTCTTGTATGATGCAGATACTAAGGAATGGAATTGGTGCTTTAATAGAACTCCTGAACCATTCTATGATAGATCATGGCAAGTTGAAGTTATAGGACCAATTAATGGAGGAATCTACGGAAATGGAGAATATGCCAGCATTGTAATATCAAATTTCTGGCATCAAGTCCAAAATATTGGAGGTCAAATATCCACAGATGGATTGAATTATGATTATTTTAGTTTCCCAGATAGGGATGCATCTTTGGAAACTATAGAAGTCGATCTTACTTCAGAAAAGTTAGGTGAAGAGTGGGATTATACAAAACCCCACAAAGAAATGAGGGCTTTTCCAGTTCCTTCAGGAGGGCTCTATTTCCCTAATTATTTCGTTGATGGNAGAGATGCGTATGTAGATACTGCCCTAAATTGGTGGTCTGCAACAACTCTGAATGGATCATCATTACCTTCTGAATATTGTGCATTTGATTCATCGAGCGCACTCCATTGTGTACTAACAGAAGCTAATATCATACAGCACTTAGTATCATGGGACGGAGGAGAGACTTGGGAGAATAATTCATATGATTTACAAAATCAAGCAAGCGGAATCGAAGAATGGGAATTTCATTCAAATGGCGTACATGACTTATTCGTACTTAATGTTAGATATCAAAGTTCAGACGGNCCTGATATAGACATAGCATGGCATGTTAGGGACTATTCCGAAAGTTTAANTCCGGATTCGAAAACTTATCTGGGACAAGGCGACTTGGACTCAACNTCTGGAGCTGGTGCAGATATAAGATTTGATTTTGCTAGTATGGGGATTTTGCCTGATGGTGGTTCATTTATTGCTTACCATGATTCTACTGATCCAGATCCTTTATTTGGATTAGAGTTATTATTGCCAGAGGAATATCAAAATTAATATAATTATACTTAGAAAATATTCTTAAATTAATGAAAACTGTTTTAATTCTGATATTAACTATCAGAATATAATTTTAATTTGTTCTGTAAGATAGTTTTGAATTTATTTACAGATTTATCACAGTTCTCAAGTTCTTCGGGAGATAATAAAATGAAGGTCTTGTTTTCTGTTTGGGCCAAAACACAAGGAGTATGATTATCGGATTCTGAAATNAGGCTCTCGGGCCTTTCGTTAAGNTGTAATAAATCGAATGGTATTGGAAATTCTTTAGAAAATAATTTCCATTCTTTTTTCATTGTTATTTTATTATGGGTAATGTCACACAAAGAACAATGTACATTTCCAGCATATTTCCCGAAGATATATGCTAATTCGCCAACTAATCCTCCATCTGCATGGTAGATTCCATAAAGCTTGTTTATCGCTTCACTCATANTCGATACAAACTTAGTAACGGTTATGAAGTAGTGTTAAAGAAAATAGTAACATTATCTACACTAAAAGTATCGGCATTAGTAGATATTTCGCCTTCATTCAAAGATGCATTACCTGCTCTGGTTTCATTCTGAATATGCTTCCAATCTTCATCATTCAAAGTCAAACCTTGTATCCAAACTGATAATTTAATGGTTGCTTCGACGTCTAGATTGAGATCTTTTCTTTTTGACTGGATTCTTCTAATTATATCTCTTGCGAGCCCTTTGGATAATAGATCATCATCAGTGCCCATGTCCAAGACAAGAGTTACGTCATCATAGCCTTCATTAGAAATTGTTGAGGCTGAATAATCTTCTTTTTCTACACGCTTTATTTCTATATCTTCCATAGTTATGTCATAACCAGCTAAAGCGGCTATACCTGCTTCTATCTCTAACAATAAAGAGTCTGGGTTAGCTTCTTCTAATTGAGATAATACCATAGGAAGATCTGAACGGCATTTAGAACCTAGGACTTTCCTGTTTGGCATCAAAACTATCTTCTGAAATTTGTCTATATCATGCTCTNTAATTAAATTTTCAACATTTAATTCTTCAGAAAGAATATCAAAAAATTCTGAAATATCAGGNCCTCCAATTATCCATCCATTTCTACAAGGTAGACGTTGGCGTCTTTCGCCTTCCACTCTTAATCTACGACCAGTCTCTGCTAAATCTCTTACAATTTTCATTTTTTGCTCTAGATTATGGTCTTTAGGTGGTAAATTTCGTTCAACTAATTTTGAGCCAACAGGCCAATCTGCAAGATGTACCGATAAGTCGGTTAAGTCTCGGTGTATTTTGTCTGCCATAAATGGAGAAATTGGTGACATCAGACGACATACCACGATTAATACTTCATGTAACGTATGTTGACAAGCTCTTTTATCGGTACTGTCTACTTCATCCCAAAGACGCCTACGAGATCGACGAACATACCAATTTGATAAATCATTTACAACAAAATTTTCTAATTCCCTTCCTGCTTTGTGAAATTCCCAAGAATTAAAGTTAACATGAAATAGTTCGGCTACATTACTAATTCGAGATAATATCCACCTATCCAAAGGGCTTCTGTCCTTTACGGCGATTTGCCCTTGTTCTTCGTTAGGATCGAAACCATCTAATGCGGCATAGTCAGAATGAAAACGATGAACATTCCATAATGTCAAGAACATTTTTCCATACGTTTCTCTAACTCCATTAGGATCAAAGTTCATTGGATTCCAAGGTGCACTTTGTGTTGCCATATACCACCTTATAGCATCTGCTCCTTCCTTGTTAAAGTGATCCCAAGGATTAACAACATTTCCTCTTGATTTACTCATTTTCTTTCCTTCGTTATCTAAAATGTGCCCCAAAGATAGGCATCTTTTGTATGAAATGCTATCAAAAACAGCAGTTGAGACTGCCAATAAAGAGTAGAACCACCCTCTGGTCTGATCTACCGCCTCGCAAATATAATCAACAGGAAAACTACCTGAGAATTTATCATTATTTTCAAAAGGATAATGCCATTGAGCAAAAAATGCACAGCCCGAATCAAACCAGCAGTCCATGACGTAGGGTTCACGGATCATCTCGCCATTACATTCATCATTTGTACAATTTAACTTGACGTCATCTACATATGGTCGATGTAATTCTTTAGGATTAGGAGAATCTGCAGTTTTTAGCATATTCATTTCTTCAATACTACCAATACAGTGTTCATTATTGCACTTCTCACAAATCCAAACAGGTATTGGAGTTCCCCAATAACGTTCTCTACTTATGGCCCAATCTTTGAGATTTCGTAACCATTCCCCAACTCTACCCGAACCTGTCCATTCAGGCGCCCATTCAACTTGAGAATTGTATTCAATTATTTCCTTTTTTATTGATGTCATACGAACAAACCAACTATCCATAGCATAATACAAAAGTGGATGATCGGTTCTCCAACAATGCGGATAGTCATGGGTGTAGATATGTTCTCGATATAACTTATTTTCATCACTAAGAATATCTATAATTACAGAATCACAGTCTTTTACATAACGTCCATCGAGCAAAGGATGTGTACCTTCTACGAATTTACCATCCATACCAACAGTATGTTGCGCGGGAAAACCCATTTCCATACCAAGATTGTAATCGTCCTCTCCGTACATTACAGCAGTATGTACTACTCCTGTACCGTCGGTAGTAGTCACAAAGTCTGCAGGCACAATAGTCCAAGCTGATTTTGAGTCTCCCCTTTCAATAGCATCGGGAAATAATGGATTATATGATTTACCTACTAAATATGAACCAGGAAATTCATCAATTATTTCCATATGATGCCTAAGAACTTCTCCAAGTAGGTCTTTTGCTAGTATTAATTCCTCACCAACTTTGGTTTGACCTCTTCCTTCCCATGAATTCGAGGGTGGTTCAGTAATTCTGATTCGGCAATAAGTGACTTCGGGGCCAACTGCTAATCCTACATTTCCAGGAAGTGTCCATGGAGTAGTAGTCCAAGCAAGTATAGAGGCGTCATCATCTGATAATTTAAATTTTACAAAAACTGCGGGTTCAGAAACTTCTTTATATCCTTGAGAAACTTCATGAGTAGAATAACTAGTTCCTGTTTGAGGGCAATAAGGTAATACTTTATGGCCACGAAATAATAATCCTTTGTCATGCATTTGTTTTAGTGACCACCATGCTGATTCTATGTATTCATCATGCAATGTGACATAGGGATTATCCATATCTACCCAAAATGCCATTCTTTCCGTCATTTCTCTCCAACTTTCTTCATACTCCCAAACACTTTCTTTGCATTTTTGATTAAATTTTTCCATCCCATATTCTTCAATTGCTTCATTGGACATTAAATCTAATTTCTTTTGAACTTCGATTTCAACAGGGAGGCCGTGGGTATCCCATCCNCCCTTTCTTTCTACAACATAGCCTTCCATAGACTTCCATCTACAAACCATATCTTTGTACAGTCTTGACAATACATGATGAATACCTGGCTTTCCATTCGCAGTTGGCGGACCTTCAAGAAAGGTAAATGGAGAATTATCTAATCTACGATTTTCAATTGATTTCTCAAATGTTTTTTCAGAAGACCATATTTTCATTAATGAGGTTTCAAGAGCGACTGGATTAAGTTCCCCTGGCGAATTTGGCACTACCATCTGTGCATCGGAACAAACTCGACGTATTGAATATACTCTTTAGAATGGAGAAGTGTTGTTTAGTAGTATTCAATAAGGATGGTCATCTAGAGACTAATATGGCAGAAACAACCAGAGTAGTTGTTGATGGAATGACTTGTACTGGATGCTCAAGTAAAGTCAAAGAAGCACTAGAAATTATTGAAGGAGTATTGAATGCTGATGTTTCACATGAGTCGGGTTTTGCTATTATTGAACACCAAAATGTCTCGAGAGAAACCATGGTATCTTCTATACAAGCATTAGGATATATTGTCGATGGAAAGGGTGAAGATTTTCACTGGAAAGATGGTGCAGTTTGGAAGAAATCGGCTCACAACACAAAATGGTGTTTGATTGGTTGTAGTATTGGCGATTTTGGAACTATAGCCGCATTTCAATTTATACCTTACCTTATTGCTCTTGAATGGACTCCAATGATGATTATGGCATTAGCAATGTTTAATGGAATAATGACATCTATTGCACTTGAAACAATTATTTTATCTGCTCAGATGGCCTTAAAGGAAGCATTTAGAGTCGCTATAGGAATGTCATTAATTTCCATGATATCAATGGAAGCCGCAATGAATCTGGTAGACTATATGCTCACTGGTGGTGCTAAATTAACTTGGTGGGTTATTCTACCCATGCTGATTGCCGGATTTTTGACTCCTTGGCCATATAATTATTGGCGCTTAAAGAAATATGGAGTATCATGTCATTAGGAGGCCTTGTAATGGAAAATTGGGGAAAACTTGGAGATGAAATATCTGATTGGATTCTCAATTATGCAGAGAAAAATAATATTTCTACCCTAGTTGTTGGTGTATCGGGCGGNATTGATTCTGCAGTTACATCAACACTTTGTGCAAAAACTGGATTGAAGACTTTAGTGGTCAATATGCCAATTCACCAGGCAACATCGCAATTCGATCTCTCAGAACTACACATCAAATGGTTAGAAGAAAAATGGAATAATGTAGAAGGTCATTTGATTAATTTATCTTCCATATATGATCTATTCAATACTGAACTGGACAAAATTGGTACATCAGAATTAGCTATAGCAAACACTCGGGCTAGAATTAGAATGACTACTTTATATGCTTTAGCGGGATCAAATGATGGCATTGTTGTAGGAACAGGGAATAAAGTTGAAGATTTTGGAGTTGGTTTTTACACAAAGTATGGAGATGGGGGCGTAGATATATCGCCAATTGCTGATCTCTACAAATCAGAAGTGTATTTTTTGGCAGAATCTCTAAAAATAATTCAACCCATTCAAGATGCTGCGCCTACAGATGGACTCTGGGACGATAGTAGAACTGATGAAGATCAAATAGGGGCGACATATGAGGAATTAGAATGGGCAATGAAAGAAGTAGAAGAGGAATTGGCNCCAAAATATTCAACCAGACAAAAAGAAGTAATAGATATTTATCAAAAAATGAATAAAAATAATCAACATAAAATGAAACCAATACCTGTTTTCAAGAGAAAGATTGAATGAAATTTTACTTTTAATTAGAATCTAAACAGTTTGTGTATGGCTCATGCATTGGAGGAAGGAATAAATCATCACAATTTTTGTACACAGTTGATAGCCCTAAAAAGGAAGAAGAATCAAGAATTAAAGTAATTGGTGTAGTTGAAATTGGACTAGGGACATAGTCTTCTCCTGTTTGTGAAATAATTAATTGGATTCCATCGCCTTCAGGTACAATTACATCCATTCCAAAAAATTCCATCTTAGCAGTAACAGTTTGACCAGGAATAAGGATTTGTCCTTCTTTTCCTCCTGCGTGGAAACGTAAATCCATAACTGCGTGTCCAAGATGCATACCATTACTAGATTGAACCATTTCGACAAATATATGTCCACTAGTGAATTGAGTGGTTACTTTCACGTGGAATATGGGAGTTCCGATAATACGTGTTTCTTCGACAAATAATGGACAATCTATTGTTAGAGATGAGGTGGTTGTAACTACNTCTCCACCTGAAATTACAGAACAAAAATCCATATCATAATACATCCATTCTTGGTTTTTTGGAGGATATTCTGATTCTACCCTCCAACCGCCCATATTATCTTGGACTTCTGCTATTAGTCTCGGTTGAGGTCCTTTATCTTTCAAATAATAATCAAACCATTCTAATAAATCATCTGCCCAATCCCATCTCAAAGTATATGGATATGCTTCTTGCCCTCTTCCACTAGACAACGATTCATGGCCACTTATTCTGTCCGGATAATCATGTCCCCATTGTCCATAAAGTCCTTTTACATCGAAACCTGCATCAATCAGAATATTATGTATTGGGAATGCCATGTGAGGATCAACATTCCAGTCTTGTAAACCATGGATGATATATACTGAGCCATTGTAATTTTCTAATGCCCTAGAAAAAAATGTTCTTTCTTCCCAATAATCACTACCTGTCCACGCCAGATTATCTCCAGATAGATATGCAGCAGGACCTGCATAATATCCTTCTAGATATCCTTCACAAGCATTCTGTGAATCTTCAAGATTTCCATCAAGTCCGAAGCTTCCATAGACTCCATTATGCATTATTGCACCTCGGGCTTCCATACTACCATTACGCCACATAAGATCATGCGCGCCAATAAGTCCAGACATAGGAATAATTGTTTTTAGGTGTTCTGAACCCATTGCAGCAGCCTCCCATGGAGTAGAGCCATCATATGATTTTCCAATTATCCCTACTGCTCCATTGGAAAATGGTGCTTTTCCTAGATACTCGACTGCAGCATGAATTCCTTTTTGCTCATCAAGCCCCATCAGATCCATACAATGATTTGATTCGCCCGTACCAAAAACAGAAACTTGGGCAACACCAAATCCGTGTGGTACAAAGTTCTCTATGAGAAAACGACCAAGTCTATCTGCTGGAGTTAATGCGTCTACATCACCATCATCATAATATGGCCCTATTTCAGCTATTATCGGAACTTTACATTCTTCAAGAAGATTAGATGAGTCCATATCACAGCCTTCTATTGTAGGAAGCCACAATCCCAAATGGACTTTCGCGTCCCCAGTTAAACCAGCTCCTCCATCTGCAGCAGTGATTGCTGGAACTTCCACAAATATTGAACGGACATTATCTATTTGGTATGGTCCATTTTTTGAAACTCGACTAAAAACATCATCATTCGTATATATAAGATTGGAACGATTTTCAACGTCATTTAACCAATGTTCAGAGTTATTTTCCCCTTCTATTACTTGATTCTCACCCAAACAGCCACTAAAAGTAGAAATAAAAAATAAAAAAACAATAAATATGCTTTTGGATGATTTAAGCATAATATCAAACCTGTGGTAAATGGAAATTTTGTGGTTTGGCGATTCCTAAATCACTTGGTAAGTCAAGTTTTTTTTCTGGCAAAACAACTGGTATCATTTCTCTACCTATTAATGCAACTCTACTTTCTCTCCTGTCAGAAAGGACTTCGCGTCCCGTTAATGATGCCAATTTATCTGAAAATTCTAATATTTCTGGATGTGATGGCATATTTTCAATGGTATGATTATTCTGACTATTACCAACGTAAACATATCCTTTAGCTTCAATAAACATTGGGTCTGCAATGTTATCTAACCTTGCATAGTCTTCATGGTATCCTAATGATTCATTTTTTATCAGAGTATGACGGCAAACTGTCCTTGTATCTAATGAAGGTAGTAATTCTAAGGTTTTTTCTAATTTATTGAACGCTCCACTATCAAATTTTGGTTTACATATGCGATCAAAAATCTCTTTATTGGGAGCATCAACACTAACATATAATTGAGTAGGTAATGTATCAAGATTTTCTATAACCTTTGGAAGGCTACCGTTAGTGACTAAAAATGTAGAAACTCCATGATTATGACAAATTTCTAAGAATTCATCTAACCTAGAATAAAGAGTTGGTTCACCGTTGAGAGAAATTGCAACATGTTTGGGGTCTTGTGCATCTAACCATTTTTCTCGAGGTACACTTGGATGTCCTCCAAATCCGGTCAATAATCTGCGATGTGCACGAACTGATTGAAGAAATAAATCGTATGGGTCATCATCTATTTTGTTTAAGCTATCAGAATGAGGCTCTCTCCAACAGTAAGTACATGCAAGATTACATGTATCTACATTAGGAGCCATTTGCATGCAACCATGACTTTCAATACCATAGAAAGTACCTTTGTAACATGATCTATTTGCAGTAAGACTCTGTTTAGTCCAATGACATACCTTAACTCCGCCATGTTCTCCTACGAGATGGTATCTTTGTTTAGCTAAACGGTGTGCGATTTGAGGTTCTATTTGGGTAATTGGGCTCTGCATGCGTAAGGCCTCCGACTCCAAAACCCACAGAGGGGGCGTGTCAGATGTACTGCCGTGAGGCTAATTGGTCTTCAAAACTGCGATTATATTAACTGTATTTTATACCAGTCCCATATACAAAAACTTCAACAGCTCTTATTCCTTTTTTGGTAGTTGCAGGTGACATTACGGCAGTATCTATTCGTACATTTATTACTTCATCCCAGCCTTCTTTGATGGCTTTTTCTCTAAGTCTCTGCATTGATTCAGCCCTACCTGCAGAAATTACCTTCTGGAAAATATCTACTGAGCCGCCAAATAAATTATTTATAAACCCAATTAATAGATGCCAATGACTTGGTCCATAAACTGCTCCGGCCATAACAACTCCAGAGTCACTTACTTCTTGCTTGAACCCACCGTCCAAAGTAGAAAGAGGATCTTTGCCCAACTGTGCAAATGTTTGAGCTTCCCTATTAGCAGTATCCATAATCATAGCATCTAATTTTTTACTACTGAATAAAAAGGCCCATATGACTAAAATTGGATATAAAATTGTCCAAAGTAATCCAAATATTGCCAAAATAAAAAAAGGCGCCATGAAGCAAAGTAGGAATATTACTGCCATTGGAGATTCAGCAGAATCTGCTGGTTTGCCTTCTTGGGCAACAACTGAAAAACTAATTAAACTAATTAGAATTAATATTGATAAGAAAAAGAAACTTTTCCTAGGATATTCTGTAATTTTCGCCATAAGAAAACCTTGCCTTAACTTATTCTACCTTAACGGCGGTACCATAAGCAAATAATTCAGCCGCGCCTGGTGTAACTGCAGAAGTAGCAAATCGTAGATTTACAACCGCATTAGCTCCCCTTGCCATTGCATCTGAAACCAGTCGGCTCATAGCTTCTGTACGTGATTCTTGAAGTAATTCAGTGTATTTATGAAGTTCTCCGCCCATGATATTCTTGAGTCCTTGTGTTATATCGCGTCCGATATTTTTTGCCCTTACTGTCGAACCACTGACTACTCCGTATGTTTCAGTTATCACTTTACCAGGAATTGTCTCTGTATTTACTACCATAATACCTTGTACCATATCTACCATATCTATTCCGAAGAAGTTCTTACTCATTAATCTTGAGACGGTGGAGAATTATGAAATCCGGAAGGAATATCGAAATTAGTCTGCTTTTTTGTTTTTGAATATACCAATGCCAAAAATGCAAAAAGGATAGTGTTACAAAATAGGATTTGAATTACACTCACTAGTAAGCTTATAGATTCTATAAAATCTGGAATTGCAGTTCCACCTGCTTCAGACCCAAAATCATAATCAGGATACAATCCAACATCTAAATACAACATCGACGTTAAATGCAATTGACTAATTACGTAAATAACAAACCACATTGAAGTCATCTTCAAACCTAAATCACGATTTCCAGACCATAAGACTGGGATAGAAATTAAACCAATAAAAAATAATATGATAGCATAAATTACAGAATAAAATAGCATATTTTCTAAACTATTTACATAATCAATTGTTTGAGACCAAAAAATTTCATTTTCAGTCCAATTATCAATTTCTTCTTGAGATCCATCTTCTGGAAAAGGTTCTAGTTCGGAATAATCATCCGGCATTAAATCCAAGTATAAAGGAGTAATTAACCCTGAAATAGCCTGTAAAACCATACCAATGCACATCATGGACATAAAAATAGCTGAGCCCCTTAACCACCATGGAGAAGGTTCAGGAATTGAATATGGAGTCTCTTCATAGGCCATTTTTAAATCCTAACTTAATTAGTATATTAATTACACTGAGGGCATTATTCATCCATAATTATTCTTGGCTTAGATCTTATCATAGTATGCATGTATTCTCTAGATGGATTAACTATGAAGCCGTTACGAAGAAAATTCCGACCTAGGATCATCCGATGTTTCATTTTTGAACGATCTTGGAGACATATTTCAACCTGATAATCTCTACCTGATATCTCTAATTTTGTCATAATCACTGGCCTTAATGTTTCTTGACCACTTGTATCTCGAACATTTCTCCAGCCCTGGATTTTTTTCTTTAATATTCTACCATTTTCTTTTAATTGAAATTTAACAAACTCAGTATTTTTTTTATTATCAATTTTGATATCTATGGCATGTAAAGTATTAGACCACGCGCCAGTATCGGTTTTTGCCTTAATAGGAGATGATTCTAAATCAGGTAGGCGAATCCATTCCCTCCAACCTATAATTACAAAATCTAGTGACATATTTGACAATTAGTTCCGCTAAATCATTAGTTTTTAATATCACGTATTTATGAAAACGCTAGACTAAAGATAGAATTATTCAAGTATAACAGTTAACGGGCATCCCTATGGAGCAAGGCGGCATACCTGAAGCATTAACTTTTGATGATGTTTTACTACTTCCTGCAGAATCAGCAGTATTGCCAGCTGAAGTCGATATTTCTACTAAGATAACTAAGAAAATTAGTCTTAATATGCCAATTATTTCTGCGGCAATGGATACTGTTACTGAATCAAAAATGGCTATTGCAATGGCTCAAGCAGGAGGAATGGGCGTCATTCATAGAAATTTAACTATTGAAGAACAAGTAAATGAAGTGATTAAAGTAAAAAGATTTGAATCTGGTCTTATTCTTGACCCTGTGACCATATCGGAAGATTTGACAATAGGTGAATTAAGAAAAATTAAATCCAAATATGGATTCTCAGGTTTCCCTGTTCTTAACGATAATGGTAAACTAGTAGGATTAATAACAAATAGAGACATTAGATTTGTTGAAGATGAAATGACTAAAGTCTCAGAAATGATGACGAAGGAATTAGTGACCGTCCCTAAAGGAATGGATGTAAAAGAAGCTCAAAAGATACTTCATAAGAATCGTATTGAAAAATTAATTGTAATTGATGAAGANGGTAATTGTGCTGGAATGATTACAGTTAGAGATATTCAAATGAATAGGGAGAATCCTAACTCATGTAGAGATGAAAGAGGCAGATTACGAGTTGCTGCAGCAACAGGAACCGGCGAAAAGGGATTGGAAAGAGCTGCTGCCTTATTTGCTGCTGGCGTGGATGTAATTGTAGTAGATACTGCCCATGGACATTCACATGGAGTTTTAGAAACTGTAAGTAATATTAAAAAAATAAGTGAAGATATTGAAGTTATTGCAGGTAATGTTGCAACTGGTGATGCTGCTTCAGCATTGATAAATGCTGGTGCAGATGGGATAAAAGTTGGCATAGGGCCAGGTTCTATATGTACAACTAGGATTGTTTCTGGAGTAGGAGTTCCCCAGTTAACTGCAATAATGAATACGTTCAATATTTGTAGAGAAAATGGCATTCCAGTGATTGCAGATGGCGGTATAAAATATAGTGGAGATATAGCAAAAGCCATAGCCGCAGGTGCTGATTGTGTGATGGCTGGTTCAATACTCGCAGGGACTGATGAGTCTCCTGGAGAAAATATACTCTATCAAGGTAGATCTTACAAAGTCTATCGAGGAATGGGTTCTGTTGGGGCTATGAGTGATGGCTCTCATGAGAGATATTTCCAGTCAGAACAAGGAGATACCAGAAAGTACGTCCCAGAAGGAATTGAAGGAAGAGTACCTGCAAGAGGCCCAGTAGAGAATGTAATTTATCAATTAGTGGGAGGTTTAAGATCTTCTATGGGATATACGGGTAATTCAAACATTAAAAATATGAAAGAGAAATGTGATTTTGTCAAAATTACAAATGCAGGTTTATCTGAAAGTCATGTACATGATGTAGAAATAACTAGAGAAGCACCTAATTACAGAAGATGATGAGTATGGAAGATATAATCATTGGAGGAGGCTGCTTTTGGTGTACTGAGGGAGTCATGAATGGCCTGAATGGAGTTTTAGAAGTATTGCCTGGATATTGTGGAGGCCATTCAGAAAATCCAACTTATGAGCAGGTATGTGGAAAAAAAACTGGCCATGCAGAAGTAGTAAAAGTGACTTATAATCCAAAAATTATTAAATTAAGGACAATTTTAGAGATTTTTTTTACATCTCATGATCCAACTCAATTAAATCGGCAAGGTAACGATGTTGGGCCACAATACAGAAGTATTGTATTTTATACCAATGAAGAAGAAAAAAATATCATAGATTCAGTAATTGAGGATTTTAATGATTATTATGATGATGATATTGTTACAGAAATTGTTCCAAAAATGAAATTCTATGTTGCTGAGAAATATCATCATGACTACTATGAAAGAAATCCATCACAGCCTTATTGTGCTATGATTATTTCTCCAAAGATAAACAAAGTAAGGAGAAAATATTTAGATTTATATAATATTGATAATTAAAAAATGAAAAAGATAATATCATCATAAAAAGATAATTAAAAGATATTTTTTGTCGTAACATTCAACAATCAAAAAAAAATCAAATAGCCATGGGACCTAACCAGAAGCAGGATGAAAGTCCCGTCGATAGGGCATGGGCAATTCATGCTGCAATAATCGGTTTGAATACAGGTAACCTATTATTCAGAGGATTGGAGTTGGATCCTGAAGATCCGGGATTAATTACTGTAGCCTGTTTATCTTTGCTGGCCGTTGCTTTACCTTTTCAAGCGGTTTTTTTCTTGATAAATTCATATATTCAAGATTCTACTAATGTGCATGAGATAGAATATAGAATGCTATTAAGAATATCTCTAATTTGTCAAACAGTATCATATATGTCACTAATTGGCATAGCAGTATTAATGTTTGAAACTCATTTATATATTGGACTATCATTCACTTTCGGCTCAGTTGTTGCATTTTTTCTTGTTAGATCAGCACTTGCGCAGGTCGATATATTGTCCAAATTATAGTCATAATAATTCTTTGGGTCTCAGAATATTTTCTAATTTCCAAATTTTATTTTCTTTAACTAATAATGCAGCAGAGGCAGTCGGCATACGATGCCATTCTCCAATTAAATGATTTATTAATAACTCCGAACCGGGATTATGACCCAAAAACATAGTTGTTTGATTACTTTCTATATGCCCTAAAAGTATGATTAATTCTTCTAATGGCGCATGATAAATAGAAGGTTTGATTTCAATTTTTACTTTATCGTCATCCATATTCATTAGCGATAAAGTCTCACAAGTACGCTTTGAACTACTCAGATATACGGCATCTGGTAACCAGTCCATTTCCAAAAGTGCTTGATAAATTCTAGGTGAATCTTTTCGCCCTCTTTGATTAAGAGGGCGATCGTGGTCGTTAAGATTTGAATCTGCCCAACTACTCTTTGCGTGCCTCATGATAATTAGTCTTGTAGACAGAGTATTATTCCTCCTCTATATGATTAAAATTAGGTTCTCTTTTTTCCATAAAGGCAGAAACTCCTTCAGCAAAATCATCTGTTAGAGAAGCGGACAATATGAGAGCTCGTTCGAATTCTAATTGGGTTTCAAAAAATGTCGAGGTTGAAGCATCCAATAACTGCTTAGTAGAACGGCGACTAAGAAAAGCCCATTTACCCCATTCTTTAGCTATTTCTAAAGATCTAGATATTAGCTCTTCTTCGTGGCAAATCTCATCTATTGCGCCATTATCTAATGCTAATTGGCTATTCCATATTTCATTATTGAAAAAGAATTTTTTTGCTTTCTGAGTTCCGACCAATCTAGGAAGAAGCCAAGTTGTCCCTCCATCTGGAGATAGTCCCAAAGAAAAAAAGGATGCAGCAAACTTAGCTTTAATTGATGAAATTCTATAATCCATGGCTAGTGCTAGTCCCAGCCCTCCTCCTGCAGCAGCACCATTTATTGCAGCGATAAAAACTGTAGGAGAGGTACGTATTTTAATTAATAAGGAATGTAGAGATTCGGTCATTTCCCCTATCATTTGGCTTATCTCTCCAGAGTCGATTGCATCAGCAAACTCATTAATTGGTCCACCTGCACTAAAGAATTTACCGTTCCCAGTCAAAATGATTGACAAGCATGTGACATCTTCCATGAGATTTTCGATAGTTTTTTTGAAAATATCAAAATTAGAACTTGTGAAAGTATTCTTTGCTGCTTCGGACGAAAGAGTTACCAATGCAACTCCTCCCATGTGTCTGTCGACCGTTAAAACCATGGTCTAGCGAAAGGTGTTTTCTATTTCAAATGCATGAATATGATAAGAAGTGACGTTTTCGAAGTAGCATGCATGACCGCGAAGAAATCTATATCAATGGAAAATGGATAAAGGCAAAGGGTACTGAGAAAATTAATGTTATTAATCCGTCGACTGAAGAAATTATTGGAACTATCCCAGTAGGAAATTTAGAAGATATAGATTATGCTATCAAATCTGCAAAGGAGGCTTTTACTAATTGGTCAAAAAGTGAAATTGGAGATAGGATAGAAATTTTAAATTCATTGTCTGCATCACTTAAAGATCGTAGTGAAGAGATAGCCCAAATAATAACTTCAGAAGTAGGGACTCCAATTGGCTATTCACGTACAGCCATGGTTGGAACTCCGAGAGTAGTAGCACGTTCATATGCTAAAATATTAGAAACATATGAATGGGAAGAAGAGGTTAGAAATTCATTAATTGTAAAAGAAGCAATTGGTGTTTGTGCTTTTATAACTCCTTGGAATTTCCCATTGCATCAGATAATTGGCAAGGTTGCTCCTGCAATAGCTGCCGGCTGTACAATGATATTAAAACCCTCAAAAGAAGCCCCATTAAGTGCATTTATTCTTGCCGAAATACTTGATGAAATTGGTCTTCCCAAAGGAGTATTCAATCTAGTAACCGGCCACGGATCTGAAATTGGAGAATATCTATCCGCACATTCTGATATAGATATGGTATCTTTTACCGGCTCTACTGGAGCAGGTATTGCTGTTAGTCATGCTGCTGCAGATACTGTAAAGAGAGTTACTTTAGAATTAGGAGGAAAAAGTGCAAATGTTGCTTTAGATGATGCAGATCCAATTTTAGTTGGTAAGAAAGCCATACAAGCTTGCCACCAAAATAGTGGCCAAACTTGTTCTGCCCTTACAAGATTGATTATACCAAAGAGCATGGAAGAAGAGGTTTGTAGAGTAGTTACCAAAAGAAATGAGGAATACAAAGTAGGCGATCCTTTGGATGAAGAAACTCGTTGTGGGCCAATGGTTAGTGAGAAACAAAGAATTAGTGTAATGAATTATATACAGAAAGGGATAGACGAAGGGGCTACTTTGTTATCTGGAGGAGTTGGTATGCCAGATAAATTAACAAAGGGTTTTTTTGTAAAACCTACAGTTTTCAAAGATGTTAGTCCAGAAATGACAATTTGGAAAGAAGAGATTTTTGGACCAGTTCTTGTAATTACAACATATGATGAAGAAAGAGAGGCTTTGGAATTGGCAAATGATTCTATTTATGGACTATCCGGAGGAGTTTGGTCAAAAGATGAAGAAAGAGCGATTAAATTTGCAAGGAACATGAGAACTGGTCAAATTAGCATTAATGGAGGTTTCTTTAATGTTAGCGCCCCCTTTGGTGGATTTAAGGCGTCAGGGAATGGCCGAGAACTAGGAGTTCATGGACTTGAAGAATTTTTAGAAATAAAATCAATTCAGAGGTAGGATATTTATTGATTATTTTCCAAGCCATAAGGCGTCTTTTCTTTGTAAAAATGCTTTTACTCCAATTTCTTTATCTTCAGTATCAAATAATGCAACAAATTCTGATCTTTCAGTTAGTATGCCTTCAGAAAAAGGTAAGTCTAGAGATGCCCTAATGGTTCTCTTTGCTACCTTTATAGTATGAGGAGATTTTTTAGCTATTTTCTTTGCAAATGAAATAGTTGAGTTTTCTAAATCCTCAGATTTATGAACTGCATTAATTAGTCCTATCCTCAAAGCTTCTTCTGCTCCTATCATATTTCCACTCAGTATTATTTCCATAGCCTTGCCGTAACCCAATAATCTGCATAATCTTTGAGTTCCTCCTCCTCCAGGTATCAAACCAAGATTGATTTCAGGTTGACCGAAATTTGATCTTTCAGAAGCGAATCTTATATCACAAGAGAGTGCTAATTCTGTCCCTCCTCCAAGTGCAAAACCATCAACCATTGCAATAGTGGGCTTAGAGAGATTCCAGACTGCTTCCCATGCATTATCTTCAAAAAATGGCCTCACATCATCAGAGTTTTTATTTTCAAATTCTGAAATATCTGCTCCAGCGGCAAAGGAAGGGGGTTTACCTTTTTGTCCTTCTTCAATCGGAAGAGGAGATGCTCCTCGGATTATAATAACTCTGACATTATCATCTGATTCAGCCCTGATGCATTGCTTCTTTATTTCTTCATGAATCTTATTATTAAGAGCATTTAGCTTATTTGGCCGATTAAGAGTCCAAATGGTGATTAGTCCTCCTTTTGGACTTGCTTCCTCAACAGGGATATCATCAACTAACAATACTTCTTCCATATACTACGGAATACACTATGACCCTTCAACGTACGTATGAATGGAATCAATCTTCACTATATTTTACCGGAGGCGGAGTCGGGAGAGGAGGGAGTCCAGGCAGTTCAGGTAATGGAGGAAGTCCGGGCAGTTCAGGCAATGGAGGAAGTCCGGGCAGTTCAGGCAATGGAGAGATAACATCTTCTATATTTTTAATCGGGATGTGTAAGGGTATTCTTACTTTGAGTATACGTTGTTGATCTATTCTGACATAAGATATACCATGAGGAATTGTACTATCTACCTCTTCTGATTCTAATAAAATTGTCAATCCATGATTTGGATCTTTGAGTAATTTGGATATATTCTCACCATCTTCTGCTTCTGTCCAATTACTTACTTTGGAGGCTTTTCTTTTGGCTAATTCCATCCTTCTTTCTATAGTTATTTTTTTCTTCAATTCTTCTCTCCTCAATCTCTTTTGGCTAATGAAAATATCAATCTCGGATTCCATCTCTGATTGAGGGTCTATAGAAGCAACATATGGCATCGCTATTTTGATATCATTTGAATATTCTTTTTCCTCGACCAATTGTGGTAATTCTTCATCTTCTAAAGTATCTGATTCGAAATCTTCATCGGCAACATTCCTTCCACGACTACGTTTTATTTTTTGTTTGCGACGATAGTTTGCGCCCTCTTTTTCTAAAACTGGCGGAGGTAATTCGATATCATTTACTAGTTCGTTACTATTGTTTTCTAAATATTCTTTTTGACTTAAAATCGGCTTAATTGGCGAAGGCCCTGAAAATAATAATAGAGATGTCAAGGATAAAAGAATAATGCCACCTGCTATTTGAAATTCCAATCCTTCCTTGACAATATAAATCAAATATATTGGAATTCCNAGTAATATTGACAATGACATAACCAACTTCATCATCGACGGCATAGTAATTACGAGTTGGGACAAGAGCCCCTAACTATTCACTTTGACGGAAGTTTTAGTGAATCTAGTAGTCCCTTAAGTGAAAAAGTTCTATGTGAGATAAGGGTTTTTTGTTTAATATTCATTTGTGAGAAAGTCGAACCGTTTCCTTGTAAAGGAATGAATATTGGGTCATAACCGAAGCCTTCTTTACCTAATTTTTCAACCGAAATTGTTCCTTTGCATACTCCTGAAGATTCCCAAATTTTATTTTTCCATTGTAATATTGTTACTGTACGATATTCTGCACTGCGATTAGTAGATTTTTCTAATAAAGTTAGAATTCCATTTAGTCCGATAGAATCATACACAAACGATGAAAAAACACCAGGGAAACCAGGAAACTCGTCAATGAATAAACCAGAATCTTCAACCATTATTGCATAATCTTC
Source organism: Methanobacteriota archaeon (assembly GCA_002712575.1). Classification (GTDB taxonomy): domain Archaea; phylum Thermoplasmatota; class Poseidoniia; order Poseidoniales; family Thalassarchaeaceae; genus MGIIb-O3. The sequence goes on along the minus strand of PATZ01000024.1, from coordinate 11,242 downwards.
TAACTCTGTATCTTTGATTAATGATATTGCTTGCTTTAATTTTGAATTTGCTACTTCTTTCAAGTCGGATGATTGTGGCTCAATAAAATCAGGTAAATTACCATTTATTCTCAGTTCCTCAACTGAATGACCTAATTCACTAAGAAGGGCATGAGCTTCCCGTATCTTATTTTGATTACTTGTTGCGAACAAAATCTTCATAATTTCACCTATGCATGGTAACGTACTCTGCCTCTAATCTCATTGAAGCGGGAAATTACTTCAGGTGCAGAAATTAAATCTTCTTTTTCCGAATCTGCAGAAAGATATCCTTCAACCATATCTTCAACTGCATTTTCATATTCTGAATGACTCGCTGTAAGGCATTCATTCAAGACTTGTAAATCCAGACCTAAATGTTCAAGTTCNGGAAATATTTTAGCTAGTCCAAAATCAATTAATGATAAATTACCNTCACTATCAATTAGAACATTATGAGTTGTCAAATCACCATGAGATATTCCAATTTCATGTAATTCTCTNATTANTACGCCAAATGACTTAATTTTTTCTGATGTTAAATTATTTTTATTATTTAGATAATCGAATAAAGTGATTCCTTCAATTTTAGACATTAAAATCCATCCCTGTTCTAAATCTAAATCGATTATAGAAGGAGCAGATAATTCATGATACTGAAGTCGACCTAATGCCCTGGCTTCTACAGTCAATCTCTGACGTGTCAACTTACGATCTAAATTTGGAGTCCTATATCCTCTAGGTCTTCTCATCTTCAATACTGCGGATTTCCCCATCCAAGATCCTGAAGTAACAGTTGCTTCTGCTCCTTGATGAACTACTTTATCGACTATCCACATCGGAACATCGGCGGCTTCCATGCTCACGGGAGATGACATACCTTGAAAGCGGTTTCATTCGAGGAGGGTTTGAAGAAGATGACCATGGAGATGCCCGAGCTGCCTCAACAAAAAGGCATTATTACTCCAAAAATTTATTCTGAGGCAGATATTCAATTAGAAGCAGAGCGCTTAAGCGATGTAATCAAGCAAAAAGAAAGATGGGATATTGAAATGTGTAAAACTATAGCCCCAATGACATTAGAAATTAACGATTTAAAGAAAGAGAAAGATGTTTTCATAATAGCGCATACATATCAAACCCCTGATATCATTTATGGAGTAGCTGATGAAGTTTCGGATAGTTATTCATTATCTAAAGCAGCAAGAGATGCCCCTCAACAAACAATTTTATTTTCGAGTGTTAGATTTATGGCGGAAACAGCAAAGATTGTCAGTCCTCATAAAACAGTTTTACATCCTTCTCCAGATGCTGGATGTTCGCTGAGTGATGGCATTAATGGACAAGACGTAAGAAATCTTAAACAGAAATATCCAGGAATTCCTGTTGCATGCTACATTAACACCACTGCGGAAGTAAAGGCGGAGTGTGACGTATGCGTTACAAGTAGTAATTATCTATCTATTTGTGAAAAATTACCGGGTAATAAGTTGATTTTTGTACCTGACAAATTTATGGGTAAACATCTACAAAAATCACTAAAGGGAAAGAAAGAAGTTATCATATATGATGGAGAATGTGAAGTACATGCAGTTTTTACGGGAGAGAAAATAAAATCATGGAGAAAAAGGATGAGTATACAAGGTATTGAATTAACTGTTTTGAGTCATCCTGAATGTGATTCGGATGTTTTAGAAGAAAGCGATATAATTGGAAGTAGTGAAAAATTAATAAAAAATGCATTAGAATTATCTGCAAATGGAAAAAAGGATATCATGCTCATTACTGAATGTGGTACTGCTGAACGAATTATGGCAGAATCAGAAAATGAATTGAATCTTATTGGTGCTTGTGTAATGTGCAAACATATGAAAAAGACGCAATTAGAAGATATATTACAAGCATTAAAGCAGCCTAAACCGGAACAAATTATTCAAATAGAACAAGATATCATAAATAAAGCCAGAATAAGCCTTGATGAAATGTTTAGACTTGCAGAATAATCACGAATCTTGTTCTCTTGCCGATTGAGATGCCCAGACAAATGTCAAAGGAATTAGCATCAGAATTGCGGATTGAATTAAAACTGATGAATAAGGGCGGAAAATTTCTTCTAGTGGATATACGATGACTTCTAAGTCGCCATTATCTTTTATATCCGTCCATGCAATACTCTCTTCCAAGGCATGTGGCTGAATTTGATTTATATCATCATAGGTTAAACGCGATGATTGATTTGTTAAAATGTCATATAACCAAACATCATTTGGTTCAGANGGTNCTTGATTTAACAAAGTAGGATTCCAAGAAGATATTTGTAAGAAGGCGANNTTATTNCCATAGATGCTAGGAGAAGAGGANTGCCANAATGGATCNCCCAANATACTTTGATTACCNGANAAAATATCTACTAATACNAGTCTATCCATATATCCNAAATCAACTAGTGCTATCAACCATTTACCATCCAATATCAGCTCTTTTATTGTTGAGTTGGAATAATCTATCTTTATATCCCCGGACAATAAAGTAGTGTCAGAAAGAGAATCTCTTGGATTGATTTCAATATTTGACTTTAATTGAGAGTCAAAAGAAGTAATATTAACTAAAAGGTTTTCAGTAGAGTTTGAAGACCAAGCGATTAAATTTTCTGAGGCTGTTACGGCATTAAATNGACCATTCACATTGGGCGAGAGTAACACACCATCTATATTCAATAAAGTCAAAAAAGAATCGTGAGAGATTACTATAACAAATCCATCTGAATTAGAACCTAGAGAAACATCGACTATGCCAGTTTCAGGATAATATCTNAATAGAGGTTGTAATATTTCAAAATCATCATTGAATTCAAAGTAGTCAATCCTTTCTTCAGTAAACAAAGCAAAACCCTCATCCGATGTTACTACATCAGGTAACATACTCCAAGGCTTGGTAGAAACGGAATAATTNTTTAGAGTCGTAGTATTCCATGTGTTAATAGAAATAGTTTCATCGGGTAATTCTTCAATTGTTACAAGCCACCCTCCTTTTCCAGAAGTAGAAGTGGGCCATTCTGAACCTTCAATAGGAAAATGTTGGTGTGTAGCATCCCATAATAAGACACTGCCTGTAGAAAGCAGGAGTACTGCTATGAAAAGACTGGTTTGTTTCTTTCCTGGCTCTCTAAATGGCTCAATAATAGAGTCTAATCCATCTAATGATTCTGAGAAAGATCTTTTTGGATTATCTAATGCTCTTGCTAAACGGAAAGAGAATCGTCTTTCATCCAGAATGTTCCATATTCTTTCATGAGTTCTGTCAGTCATTCTAACTGCTAAAATTGCAATTACCATTCCTCCAATAATATCAACTAGCCAATGAATTCCAAGATAAATTATCGAAAAGGCAGTAAGTGAGATGAATATTAATAAAAAGTTTCTGTATTTTGTCCATCTTCCATCTTCATCCCACTTTTGCATAGAAAGCCAAACGGCAAAAGGTAATCCAATATGTAAGCTTGGCATTCCATTAGTAAATGGATCAATACGAGTAAACCAATTATGTATTTCGGGAGTTAAATCATATGCAATTGTCTCCATTACCGGTATGTGATCTCCAGTCACTCTTACATTGAAAAATAAATAGAACGGGATGGCGAACGTATAGACCCAAAAAATAGACAAGCAAACTCGATCTGCCATATGACGATCATCAAAATAAATAGGATATATTAGTGAGGAAAAAGTTACTGCCATAAATCCCATGACATAAAAATGAGTCAACACTTGATCGAGTAAAATTGTTCGGAAACCTTCTTGTATCCAGAGAACCACGTCACCTTCAATTGCATAAACATAAGGAGTCATGTCTATTCTGGTATTTGCCATTAAAGATCTATCCAAACCGTCAAACAAGTCTTTCCAAATATACACTGAAAAAACAATAATTATATGTGCCCAATATCTTCTAAACATATCAATAAAGCCATCTGTTGTTATTTTGGCATAAGGGGGTTTGAAAATCGGCATAAAAATAATACTCAAAAGAATTGCACCNGTAACCCAAGTGATGTATATTCCCGTCTCAGCAACCATGTCAGTAATACAGGGGAGTCGTCTTTATGAAATCAATTCGACCCATAATTATGGCTAAATTAAGTGATTTTAAGAGATGGAGTAGCATCTTCATTAAGTGAATTTGTAATGTTATCAACAATAATATTGAATGCCTTTGCTGTTTCTCCTTCGGGCTCAGCAATAATCCTGTGTACGCCATCATCTCCACCTCTAACTATTCCTGGATCGAAGGGTAAAGAACCCAAATATGGAACAGATAATTCTTCTGCTGCGGAAAGTCCTCCTCCTTTCTTGAAAATATCAAGAGTAGTAGACCAATTTCCTTCATCATCAGACATACAATCTATCGAAATTCCCTCAGGACTCATTAAAGATACTTTAGAATTAGGTTCAGATTTTCCCCTAATTTTATATCCACTCATATTCTCTACAACACCTAAAACTGGAACAGAAATTGTTTTAGCGAAGTTGATAGATTTCCTACTATCCAACAATGCAACTTCTTGGGGAGTAGTTACTATCACTACGCCATCAATTCCAGGAAGGTGTTGACTTACTGTTAATGGTTCATCGCTGGTACCAGGAGGAAAATCTACAATTAACGCGTCTAATTTGCCCCAAGCAACATCTCCGATGAATTGTTGGATTGCACCTAATTTAATTGGCCCTCGCCAAATTACAGGTTTATCTGGATCTTCAATCAAAAAGGCCATTGAAATTACTTTAACTCCNTGTGGGCCTTTTGCGGGAAAAATTTGACCATCNTCTACATTCANATCCATATCTTCTAANCCNAACATCTTTGGAATATTTGGNCCAGTAATATCAATATCCATTAACCCTACTTTCAATCCNTTTCTAGCCAATGATAAAGCCAANCCTGCTGCAACAGTTGATTTACCNACNCCACCTTTTCCTGANAGAACTAAGATTTTATGNTTTATATCATCGTTTAATTTNGCNATTCGCATCTTNCTTTGCATTTCCCTNTATGCTTGTTCCATNTGTGATTTTTGCTCATTAGTAGCAGTTTCTTGTGTNGATTTTTCTTGTCCAGNNCCTTTNTGATGGCTNATTGGAGAATCTCCCATAATTAATNGCAATAGTANTTGTACTTCAACTATATCCCATGACAATCATGAAAAATTAAATTTNAATNGGAATAATANAATATATTAGTTAANTTGATTAGTATGTATGGCTAATANAAAGAATATGAANNTNCTNTTTGTTTGTGTTGGCAATACATGCCGTAGTCANATGGCNGAAGCNATAGCAAANGANCTAGGNCACGANGCNTNCTCTGCTGGCACNCATCCTGGNGNAAAAATTGCNNCCAATGCGATTAGAAGTATTANCGGAGATTGGTNTATCTGTTGAAAATCAGTTTCCCAAATCAATTGATGATATTGAAACCCATGGTTTTGATAAAATAATTAGCATGGGATGCGGAGTAAATTGTCCTAACTTAAGAATTTCACAAGATTGGAATTTAGAAGACCCTCATGGACAGGAAATAGATTTTTATCGAGAGACTAGAGATAAAATTTTCAATTACCTATCTGATTTATCATGATTATTCACCGACGTATAGAAAAGTGAATTCCGTTTCCAGTTGGATATACGAGTGTAGTGTAGTGGTTATCACCGGGCGTTGCCAACGCCTGAACCCGGGTTCAAATCCCGGCACTCGTACCATTTTCAGAAAGTTATAAATCTGAATTTTTTAATAAATGGTATGCTCCACCGAATCCAATTAATAACAAAATTAACATCAAAAATGATATCAAAAACATCGAGTTTTCTGATAGCCAATTATCAAATTCAGAATTATCGGAATTACCCCTTTCTAAAATTAGAGTGTGCTCTTGTGATTCTGTCGGAGTCATTGAGAGAAAATTATCAGTAGCTCGTATCAAAATTGTGAATTCTCCTTCTGATAATGTGTTTCTAACATCGAAAGAAATAGTATATATGTTGTCATTAGCTATTCTATCTCCATTATTACCATTATCATACAATAATAGCCATGAATTGGAACTACCTATTGGGGCTAATCTACCGATTTTAATCTGTGCTGAAGAAATATCATCCACATCATTTACAACGACTTCAAGTGTATGAGTTAATGGATTACCACTTTCAGGGATGAGAATTTTACTTACAATTTGACCACTTCTATATAATGTAATATTATTTATTGATGGTGCATCATTTAAAATTGTAAGTCTGTTTGAATCTTTGAATTGTCCGTTGAGATATATCTGAGAAGTTGTTCTAGATTCCCCAGTACTATCTACGAGTCTTATCATCAGATTTCTCTCTCCGGGAGTAAAAGCCTCAGGAATAATAAAATCACCAATCCATGATTCTTCAACTAATTCTAAAACATTAAGTCCTCCTCCATTACCAAACATATCAATAGATACAGAATCAACACCATGACCGTCAACTGCCTTTATTGAAACAGATACCTTCTCACCTCTGAAAACTTGGTCTGGAGTAAAATCAATTGAAAGCATCCTTGGAGGTTCATTGAGAATTAATATAGTAATATTCTGAGTTACAGTTGTCCATATATCTTGTAATGTTACAGGTATCTCGATGTAACCGTATTGTAATCCATTATGAATTATTTCAGTAGTCCAAATATTATCCCTTATCACTAGATCTCCATTTAATCCCGAATCAGAAAGTGCTATTTTTCCTAATCCTAGTGCAGAAAAATCTGCCATTACCGAAATCACATCGGTATCTATATCAGTAACTAAAATTTCTAGATTAGCCTTACCTCCTTCATTAAATAAAAAACCTTCTCTAAACCTAATAGACGAGTTTGAAGATGTATTGATAATGGGGGCAGAATTTTCACTTGAAGTTATTATTGAGGGATATAATATAGTATCTGTTAGTTGATATTCTAAGAATCTTATACTTTCATCATTTGAGTCTCCATTACCGAAATCTACAGTTCGATATACTTCATGTAATAATCCTGCAAGTAATCCCTCATTTACTACGCTACCAAAGGCACTATTAGAATTGAAATAAGTACCTTCCCAGAGGGCAATTGAAACGGTATGAGAATCTATATTTACAGTATTCAAATCAACTACACTTACCTCAAGAGGGAGTGCTAAATTACCAATTAGATGGAAATTGTCTCCTAAAAATAATATTTCAGGACACAATCCAGTTTCCCTAGATATCGGATTAGAAAATATAGATTCTGAATCCGGAGGTTGTGGCTGGATAATTGTGGGAGAATTTGGAGGGTATTCATATTGAACAGAGCCATTGTCCTCAACGTATTCATATTTCAGGATTCTATTATCCCAATCTTCTTGAGGTACTGTGTACTCATATGTAAGATTGTGTTCTGTAATAAATTCTTGATCTATTGGACCTATTGGAGTAGCTGAAACATTAAACCAATATTCATTTCTTATTTTATCTGCTTCAAAATACTCTCCACTCTCATTTGCATATGCATCGGAATCTACTATTTCTCTGACTATTCCAAAACTACCTTCAGCGTCTCCACTATAACTTCCATCTACTATAATCGTATCAGAAACTGTTTCACCACCCACTGATTCCATGTTAATAACAGGAATGGTGCCATTAACTTCTATGTATGGAGATTCAGACGCTATGAAATCAAAATTTCCAGCACCGGACATTTTCATATATTGATGTTCGCGTATTCCATCTTCCCATCTTTCACTAGTCGTGAAGTCATCTAATTCAAACGAAAAAGATTCGCCAAAGCTACTAATTCTTACAGAAACATTTGCCTCTACTTGAGTATCTTGTAAACGTCTAAAACCGTTTTCATCCCAGGTTTCATAATAAAATAGAGATATTTCTCCAAATCCTCCTTCAGAACTATCATTAGAACCTCCGTTAAAAGAAAGCCAACCAGATGCTTCTATTCTGATACGCTCAGTGAGGGTGTTTTCTGACCATGAACGAACAATAAATGCATCCTGAACTTGTGCTTGAATTAACAAACCCTCTCCTTCTTCAGAGTCCGATAGAAATATTGAACCGCTACCCAACATTTCGAAATCTTGAGTTATTAAATCTGAGCCATCATATGATTCATTTAGCCAAACTTTACTCAAATCTAAGGAAAGAGTTGTCGTCCTTACTCCGTCGGATAAATCAAGTAATAGTGAACCATTACCCAATTCATTTGATTCTAGTAACGAATTGGTTCTTTTTTGCCAACCTCTCCCTTCAAATAAAATTGATTGATTAGTATCTGTTTGCCCTCCCTCCATTGACCAAATAGTTTCTCTTGTTACTTCATGATCAGAAATTGGTTGATTCCATTGAGTTATTGATAATTCCCTTATACATGATGTTTCACTAGTTTCAACAAATAAAATTATTTTATCATTAAACAGGGGTTGAGAATTCAAAACTATATCAATGACTCCTCCTGCGTTTACAGATGTAATTTCTTCTTGAGATAAAATATCTAATCCATCACGAAGATGTTGTGCTTGAATGGAAACTCCTCCAGGAGAAGTCCCATTTACATAAATTGGTTCAAAATTGACAATATATCGATGAACAATTTCTGTTGAAATATTAGACTCAGGGCTATTGTATTGGACGTCCCAATCTACCAAAATCTCACAAGTTCTTTCCATAGTTGCATCTTCGCCAAACGTATTCATAGGAGTAATACTACAAATAAGAATGATGAAAATCAATACAGGTACTTTTTGACTGGTCACAATTAATGGATGACCTATTGACCTTTGAATCAAACGGTAGGTTGCTCTTAATTATCAGAATAGTGGCTCTTCATAATCATCATCAATACCAGAACGTTCTCTCCATAATTCAGTAGGGACATCATCATATACTCCTGCATATGGATCCTCATCAATCAAAGATTGTTGATTTTTTGCGGCCTCCGCTGCAGCAAGTGCAAATGCTTCAGCACTGGCTTTGAATTTCCAATAATGAATACGCCATTCTCTACCGTCCCATAATGTGGTTTCTTCTGATTCGGTAGTTAGTAAATCATAATCTTGTAATTGATAAAATAAGTTCCTATCTGTTGGTTCTAAAGCATTATCTATTATTCTATTTGAAAAACCAAAAAATCCGAGTGCGTGTTCAGCTATATTTTCAGCAACTACGGTTTCCATATCCATATCAACTTTGGTCCTTATTGCTTGAGTTAATTGTGCCAAAGTCAGACCCATTACAATGATTCCTCTGAGGATGTGGCGGAGGGCATCGTTATTTCAAACATCTCACTTAAAGTGTAGTTTTCATAAGAAATGATTCCAAAGTGATTAATCTTAAGATGCTGTCGGGGCATTTGTGGAAGACTTAGGGAATGGGAAATTTCTTGGTTTGGAAGAGGTTGGGAAAGGCCCTTACGATTTGGTAATATTACCTATTCCTTTGGAAATGACAGTTAGTTGGATGGAAGGTACTTCAAATGGCCCAAGTGCTTGCATAGAAGTTAGTTCTCAAGTTGAATTATTTGATCCCATTTTGGATTCTGAAATTCCATGTGGATTATCTTTTCATACAGCTAAGGAATGGGAATCTGAAGAGACGACTTTGAGAAAACAATTAAATTCAATTCAGGACTATATCAAACCCTGGATTGATGGGCGTCAATTTCCAATTGTTTTAGGGGGAGAACATGGGATTTTACTCCCTATAATTGAGGTTTTAGAGAACCATCCAGAAATTGATGATTTGAGTCAGATTACTCTGATACAAATAGATGCACATGCAGATTTAAGAGATACTCTAAATGAAGAAAGATATTCTCATGGTACGGTAATAAAAAGATGTTTGGATGAAGGAGTTGGTAGAGTTATCCAGATAGGAATTAGAGCATATAGTGAAGAAGAGTCAAGAATAATCAATGATGATGATAGGATAGAAACTTGGTTTGCTAGAGATATACTTGGCGTAATGGAAAGAAATACTGGTTGGCCAAAATTAGTAAAGCGTATTTCAGAATTGGAAGGCCCGATTTGGATCACTTTTGACATTGACGGCTTAGATGGTGGCTTGGTCCCCTCTACAGGGACGCCTGTTCCCGGAGGATTGTCATATTGGGCAGCGGTTGAATTAATAGAAAGAGTCTTTAAATCAGAAAAAACAAAAGTCATTGGTGCAGATATCAATGAAATTGTCCCAGGAATCGATAATAGATTGACCCAATTTAATGCAGCTTTGATTGCAACAAAAATAATTGCATGTCATATTTCGACACTTTAATTTGGTATAATCTAGAAAATAACATTTAAAGCCATAATTATTCTATTATTAATTAAAAAAATGGTATTAAAATATATTTTTTGAAAGGTAAATTTTGTATACAAGTGATTAATCGGATATTTAGGCATAATAATGAAATGGAAAATAAATGAGATTAATAAAGTAGGCATGCAACTAATACTTCCATTATTCGAAGGAGTCGCAAAGGCTCCAAATAATTCACTAAATGGTTTGAATAGAAAGCAACGCAGTTTGATTAGAGCCGCTATTTCCTCAGAGGACTTTGAAGGTAAAAAGGGTCAAAGATTATCTGTTTGGACAGAGGGTTGTAGAGTATTACTTGTTGGAATGGGAAAAAAGGAAAAGATTACGGGAAAATTGATTCGAAATACTGGAGCCAGAACCATTGGAATATTATCAAAGAAAAAAGGAGTAGAGATAACGGTTAGATTTACTTCTGGTTGGAGCTTAGAAAATATGCTGATATTTTCAGAGGGGATGATGTTAAGAGATTATAGTTTTGATGAACATAAAAAATCTAATGAAGAGGAAATTTCTGATTCTTGGGATGTGGATTTTCAGGCTAACAATAGATATCAAGAATCTTTAGAAATAGGTTTGAAGAGAATCAATTCTATAGTAGGAGGAGTTCATCTTGCTAGAGATTTGGGTAATGAACCTGCTAATATATTATACCCAATGGAATTTGCAAACAGAGCCATTGAATGGTCTAAGAACAAGGAAAATGTAAGAGTAGAAGTTTATGACTGGGACAAGTTACAGGAATTAGGAATGGGTGGTTTAATAAATGTGGGCAAAGGAAGTGATAGGAAACCGTGTATGGTATTATTTACTCTTAATCCAGATAAAGATGTAGGCATTCGTAGGCCGTGCATAGTAGG
>PATZ01000023.1 GCA_002712575.1 Methanobacteriota archaeon | reverse complement strand
TGTAATCAATGTTTTCGATGGTATAAATTTATTAATTTTTAAAATAATATTTTTGTATTCACTCATTGGTGTACAAAAGATAATTAAATCTGAATTAACTACTCCTCGCTCAGACTTATTACTAATTTTAATTGATGGAGAAACTGGATTATGGGATGCCAGACTAGAAATCATAGATTATGCTAATGTAGAAATACGTGCAACGATCCCTCCTTCAGGATTCTTGATACAAGGCACTCAAAATCAATTGAACAAGGTTTCCAATCTCCCAATTGTACGTGCCAGTCATTTGATACCACTAGGCTTACTTTCAGATAAGCAATTCTATAATTTAGATACAGAAGATTCTGTTATAGTAGAATTATTAGGATGGAAAGATTCAGATTTAATCAGACATGATTCTCCGGGGTTAAATCTACCCAGCTCTTTATCTGATATAGCAAATGTATGGATGAATAATTACACTTCATATCAAACTGGATCATATATCGGAGAAGTCAATGTAAGAGATATAGATGAAATACTAAAATACCCTGCTGTTTCATACATTTCTCCAATATTCGAGCGTACAACATCCAATGACTATGCAAGAATCCATATGGGAATTAATACTGTTGAAAATGCATATTTCACAGGTTTAAATGGAAGTGGTCAAAGAGTAGCCGTTGCAGATACAGGATTAGATCAAGACCATGGAGATTTTGGTAATAGAATTATCAATGTTGTTAATGTAGCAGGCGACTCATCCACAGCTGATACAAATGACGGTCATGGCACTCATGTTGCATGTACAGTATTAGGAGATGGTAGTAGAACCTCAGCATATGCAGGAGTTGCTCCAGAAGCAGAATTATATTTCCAAGCAATGGAAATAGATAGCACAGGTCAACTTTCTAATAGCGGAATTTATGGAATGCTAAATTCAGCATATAATTCAGGTGGTGCAAGATTTCATACAAATAGTTGGGGCTCTGCCGTAGGCGGGTCATATACAACACAATCTGAAGACGCTGATGACAGGACTTCTACGTGGGATCAATACTGGTCCTATCAAGGTATGACGGTTTTATTTGCTGCTGGAAATGAGGGCGCGAATGGAATCTCTTCTCCCGGTACAGCAAAGAATGTTATTACAGTAGGAGGTCACCAAAATAGATGGAATCCCGATGAAATGTATCCATTTTCTAGTCAAGGGCCTACAGATGATGGTAGGATAAAACCAGATGTCACTGGCCCAGGTGATTACGTTAGATCATGCTTAGCCCAGGAAGCGGAAGATGCTTCAACAAATATTGGCGACTCATACTATATTGAATATAGTGGAACATCGATGGCAACACCTGCAGTAGCAGGGGCTGCCGCTTTAGTTAGAGAATATATAATGGAAATTGCGGAACGCCCAGCCCCTCAAGGGTCTTTAATCAAGGCAATGTTGATTTTAGGGGCTGAAGATATGGGTACACGTAACATTCCCAATGCTGATGAAGGATGGGGTCGAGTAAATCTGATAGACACACTGATTCCAGATGAAGATGTAGGAATATATGTTGATGATAGATCTCGATTATCAGCTGGGCAAGTAAACGAATATTCATTTGATGTTACAAGAAGTGGAGAACCATTGAAAGTAGTAGTTGCATGGTCTGATTATCCGGGTTCAAGTAGTTCAAGTATTCAATTGAGAAATGACCTAGATCTTGAAGTAATCTCACCAAGTGGAGAAGTAACTTATTTAGGAAACGATTTCAGTAATGGTAAATCAACAACAGGGGGCTCAAAAGATAATAGGAACAATGTTGAAGTCGTATTAATTGATAGTGCTACTAATGGTATATGGACTGTTAAAGTAAAAGATACATCGCATGGAGGTAGTAGAACATTCCAGCCTTATTCAATAGCAGTTAGGGGGGTAAATGTGAATGATCTTACTCCTGATCCAACATTCATTGCAGATTCATTTGAAATATCTACTCCGATACCACAGGTTGGCGAAGAAGTAGAAATATCAATATCACTGAGAAATCAAGGTGCTGGATCTTTTACAGATGTTCCTGTGGCTGCTTATGCAAATTCCAATCCAATTGGAAACCAACTAATTACTATGTCTCCAGGTGGTTATGAGGAATTAACTTGGTATTGGACTCCTGTTTCCGAAGATGAAGGCGAAGTTGAAATCTCTTTTTACATAGATCCAAATGATGATTTGGAAGAATTGTCTGAAGTTAATAACTTTTTTTCGGTTTTAGTACCTGTTAGTACTCCTGGAATTAAAGTTTCTTCTGAAAACCCAATAGTTACATTAGGGGAGGCATCAGATTCAACAACTCAGTGGGATATACTAATTACTAATACAGCATTATTCGAGACTAATGCAACAATATCAGTATCTTATCCGATTAGAACTAGGGACAATGTTCAATTCGATTGGCCAGGTTTCTTCAATAATACTAATTTCAATTTAGATGCTTCTGAAAATATACCTGTAACTTTACTTATGTCACACCCTGCTCCCCCTCCTCCAGGTTTGTATAAAATGATAATCACTGGAAACGACATCGAGAATAATATCGACTCAGAGTTAGAAATATTTTTTGATGTACCTGTTCTTGCACAACCTCAAGTCATTTTACCCTCATCTGAGATATTTGTTAGCTCGTTGTCAGATACACAATTTACTTTTGATATAAAAAATAATGGAAACGGTGCGCAAACTTATGATGTCTCTCTAATATCTCCTGCTGGTTGGAATTTAGGTTTTGATGATATTGGAGCATTTGCTGGTTCTTCATCTGGTTCGACTGGGACTTTGATTAAAGATGATAGAGTAAATATTGGTGTAACAATCACTTCTCCTGGTGTATTGATTGAAGCCGGTTCTGAATTTATTGCTACCTTAGTGGTAGATTCCAGAGTCAGTGATGATACTTGGTCAAGAGACATACCATTAATTATTGAAGGGTATGATANAATTGATATAACTACAAGCTCAGAATCCGATGATTTTGAAAATAAGCTCTTATCCGATGGCAACTATCAATTTATTTTAGATATTAGTAATCAAGGAAATAGAGACATAACTTTGCAGCCAATACAAAGAACACTCCCAGGAGGATGGACACTTTCCAATCTTGAAGAAATAACAATAGGAAAAGGACAACAATCTCAATGGATTATGTCTATTACAGGTAACGGGAAAGCAACGAGTGGTATTTTAGAAATCAGATTCATTTCTGATTTTGACTATTCTATTGATTGGAACGTTACATTAGATGTAATTTCGGGCGCAATTCCTGTAGTTGACTTTTATCAAGTTGATATTCCAAATGGGCAAACCGCTAACACACCATTAGGCGTAGATGCTCATCCTGTTGGGGCACCCGGTTTTGATTTAGGCTGGACTGTGACAAACAATGGTACTGTAAGCTGGGAACCATCTGTTACTATGGAATTGCCTAATTCTGACTTTTCTTCATCATGTTCACTAAATCCTCAGAAAATATATCCGGGAGAATCCTCACGTGTTTGGTGTACAGTAATTATTCCAATGTCTGCTGAAGCAGGATCAGAGCCAGAAATAACTTTGGTAATGGAAGATGGAGGAATAGAAACTAGAAATACTATTTCTCTTTTAGTCGAAACTGTTAATCAAGTTACATGGAATCTGATTCAAATCAGTGATATTTATGCTGAATTTTCAAGTACTATGTATTTTGAACTACAAAATACTGGTAATTCAGTAATTTCTGATCGAATTGTAGTTTCTGGACCTAGTAATTGGAACATAAGAGTATTAGATGGGATAATGGTTAATCTACAGCCAGATGAAATAAGATCTGTACAAATAGAATTTACTCCAAATAATGCAAAGGACAGTACAATAATCTTGGATCTCGGAGAATCAACAGAATTATCCGATTATAGTACACAAATNCCAATTGAAGTAAAAGGAGTTGTCAATGATGATGGTGTTTCATCCACTTTAATAATCGTATTATCAATTATTATAATCTCAATAGTAGGTGGTGGTTTGTATTTTTATCAACAAGAACTTCCAAAGAAGAAGAATTTGAGACCTGCTAATCAAAAGAANAAAGAAGAAGATTTGATAATTAGTTCACAATTAGAAAATACTGAAAANAATCAACCCTCTCAAAATAATCCAAAAAATTTACAGAAATACGATGAATACCCTGGATGGTTATGGGATTCTGATAAAGAAACTTGGATTCCAGACCCGGAACATCAAGATATCCAATAAGTTTTATCAAATAACGACTTTTGAATTAACTTGATTCTCTGCAAATATATATTTTAATTGTACTTTTATTCCAAAGTCCTTTGAGTAAAGATTGATTCCGAGGTATGATGAGGGACAATTCTGTAGTCACAATTTTGATTACTTTGATGCTGATTACTATATCTTTGCCCCTTGTTTCAGCTTCTGTTNACGTAACTCTCTCTGCTTCTCCAACTAGTCAGTCAGCTTCATCGGGTGNTGATGCAANATATACAATAACCGTTTCAAATTCTGGAGAGGATGATGCTACCATATCATTGAGCACGTCTCAAGCAGCAGAATGTAACGGCTACACTTCTTCTTTAGCAGATCAAGTACTTACTGTAAATGGAGGAAGTAGTGAAACTACTGAACTTACAGTATCTCTCTCTGATACCGCAGGAGATAGTTGTGAAACCACTGTTTCCGCTACTGCTGTTGGAGCCACACCTGGAGATCAAGACTCAGATTCTATTACAGTTGAAACAACTAATGAAGACGGAGGAGGGCAATATTCAGTCCAAATTTCTGTTAAGAATGATGGCCCTCAAGTAATAAATTATGATAGTGAAGAAGATGGNGATCAAGTCAAATGGGAACTTATTGTAGAAAATACTGGAGAACAATCTTCTGCAATGCAAATCGAAATCACATCCGACGGCGATTGTGATTCAGATGGTTTATCTGCCAACTCAGATAAACAAACCACAGGCAATCTTGGTTCCGGAGATACAGAAGAAGTAGAAATAACGGTTGATGTCCCAGATGAAGGAGCAACCGAAGCGGATTCGCATTGTTTCATAGTTCGAGCAACAGTAACTCAAGACCCTAATGCCGCCGACAGAGCCGAAGATAATATTACATTAACTCTCCAAATTCCTGAAATAAAAGAATGTGAAGCATCTCTTGGTAAATCTTCTCACACTTTAGATCCATCAGAATCTGCATCTAATTCACTATCTATAACAAATATCGGAAACACTGACTGGACCGCAACTGCTAATTCTGCTTCTGATGACGGTGATATCGGGAATTGGATTTCTTTTGAAGGAGCCCAGTCTAAAACACTAACTGAACCAGGTACTTCTCAAGATTCACATACATTTCTATTTTCAATAACTCCAGATGATTCAGTCGAACCCGGGACGGTTCAAATCAAAATTCAAGCAAGAGCTGGTGTTGCAGTTGCCTGTCAAGAAATTTTGTATATTACTTTAGGACAGAACAAGGATGCTTCTTTATCACTTAGTAATCAAAAGATATCTAATGTTGAGCCAGGGACTACAGAAAGAGTGGAGTTAAATGTTAAGAACATTGGTAATGGCCAAGACACCTTCGCGGTCGGAGTTACAAATTTACCTTCTGGTTGGCAAGTTACTATGTCTCAAAGCAGCGTCACCATCAATGGAAGACATTGCGGACCAAATAATTGTAATACAGAAATCTTAGATGCCGATATACAAGTTCCTTCCGGAGCACTAGCTAACATTCAATATGAACTTGAATTCTATGTCAATTCTGCAGGTACACAACATGATTTAATATCTCTAGAGGTCACAGTAGCGGCTGTTCATTCTGTAGATACGTCCTTAACTTCAGATTCTCAAACAGGTAAATTTGCTCAAATTGTAAAGTTCCCCTTGACTATTGAAAATACAGGCAATATTCGTGATATATTTGTTTTGGATGTTTGTAATCCCAACATAAATTCTTCATGTTCTTCTCCTGCTTGGAATGCTTCTTTTTCCAACACTCAAGGTAATACAATTTCTACAATCACTTTAGATCCATCTGAATCTTCAGACATATTTATCGATGTAGTGGTTGAAGATCCTTTTGATAACAGTGAAGAAGCATTTGAGGTAAGAGTAGGAATTATGGGTTCATCATATGTATCTACAGAAATAGTCAGAGTTACAGTTTCCAATTATAATTACAGTATGGCAATTTCCTTCCAGAATCCAGGAGATGATCCATCCAGCGCTTCATTATCACTACCTCCTGGTGGAGGATACGGAACATTTTTCTGGATTGATAATACGGGAAATGGAGGAATAGATGATGCAATTATTACAGTNAGTGGCATGGAATCTTCTGTATTCCACACAATTAAAGTTGATGGAGTCATTGCAGGTGATGAGATTTCAATTCCATCCGATTCTAGAGTTCTAGTTGAAGTTGAACTAGAAGTAATAGAGGGTGTTGAAAGTGGAATTTCTGGATCAATAAGTGTTAGTGTATCTTCGAAGAAGAATACTGCTCAGGTTTCATCAATTAATTTCAATATAGACGTAATGATAATTCATGATTTACAATATACTTTAGACTCAACCCCAGAAGAAATAACAGTTAAATATCCAAATAGAGCGACTTTTATTGTTTATGTTACAAACAATGGGAACTCAGAAGAAAAAGTAGAAGTCATCACTCCCGCACCTTTACGTCAATGGTCAGTCGATGTAGTTCCTAACGATTTCATTTTGCAACCAGGTCAGACTAAAGAAATAGAAATCCGAGTCACACCTCCTGTCGGATTAAAGGATGATGATACTTACAAATTTACAATAATCATTCAGCCAGAAGATACTCCTGTTGCAGGAGAGCCACTTGAATTAATTGTCAATGCCGATACTTCAACAATTAGCTTAGCCAATAATTTAGCAGGGCAAGTTTTACTCTATGGTGCAATGCTAATTGGCTCGTTACTCCTCATTTTGGTATTTTTAAGGGCAAGAAAAGAAAATAAAATCATCAATGAAGCCTTGTCACTTAATCAAGAAGATTGACCATACCTCACAACGCTCGCCGGATACACTTATGTTCCGTTTTCAGGTGGCCACGTTTGTCGACCTCTAGTGCGACGTGTGGTGTGAGTGTGTCTGTACCTGAAGATTATATTGCGGTAGGTGTTATGGCTCTTGTCGGTATTGGTTTTCCAATAGGGAGTTTCATTGGTTCNAGACTTCTTAGACCTACTCCAAATTCTAATGACAAATCACAACTAAGCTCTTGGTTGTTACCTGGATACGAGACNGATCAAAGTCTNTATATTCGTCGAGATAGTACCTACGAATGCGGTTCTGAACCTGTTGGAGATGCAGACATAAATTTCCATTTTCAATATTATTGGTATGCAATAATTTTCCTTGTTTTTGATATAGCATTTATGTTTCTAGCATTTGGAGGAGTTATTACAGTACAAGACAAAACATTAACAACATCAGAAGTGTACAGTGCTTTACTAACCCTTTCGATTTTTATTATTTTAATGAGTCTTGGCGTTTGGCATGTTTTTAGAAAAAGAGGCAGAATTTACATATGAGGAATTATTATGGCAGAAGATGGTCAGAATTATACTATGTTTAGTAGTCGAATTTTAATTGATACTGTTGGAGATACAACCGATGCAGCGCTTGAAGCAAGTGGCCTTAGAGATGTCATAGGAGTTCTAGCAGGAAGACTATTCAATTGGGGTCAAAGAAAATCTTTGTTTCCTCTACACTTAGGGATCAAATGTTGTGCATTAGAAATGGCTGCTGCTGGTGCTAGTCGTTTTGATGCAGAGAGATTTGGTGTCTTCTTCAGATCAAGTCCAAGGCAATGTGATGTTTTGCTTGTTAACGGCCCAATAAGTAAGAAATTTGCTGATCCAATAGTTCGCCTGTGGGAACAAATGCCTGAACCAAAATGGTGTATTGCAATGGGAGAATGCGCTATTTCTGGCGGCCCATACTTTCAATCTTACAATGTTCTTGAAGGTGTCGATACTGTAATACCCGTTGACATTTATATCCCGGGCTGCCCTCCTCGTCCTGAAGCACTTATTGATGGATTTGGTAAGTTACGCGAAAAAATAATCCGTATAGGTGCAGTACCTAGTCATTCTAGAACTGACAGCACAGCTCCAATAATAATTGGGGATGAACAATAGAGAATAAGGGGTATTACTATGAGTATTGTTTCACAAGAATCCCAAATCTCCTCTGCAGAAGATTTAGCAAAAAAACTAGACTCTATTGATGGAGTTTCTTCTTTTGTAGATCAACGTTCCAGTGGAACTCAAATTCGGCCAGTTGTTAAATTATTAGTANCTTCAGAAAATTGGCGAGAAGTTGCTGAATCACTATACGTTGATTATGGAGTGGACTATTGCTCAATGATAACTGGCATTCANTGGCCTGACTCAAAAGATAAAAATTGGGAAATAATATATCATTTCCTTAGAACAGGAGTCAAAAATCCTCCTCATAGTGATGGAGTAGTACAACCAATAATAACCAATAATTCTGAGTTAAAAGGTTCTGATGTACCTTTGGAATTAGAAGTAACTATTCATTTAGGAGATACTCGTAATCCTTCAGTTCCAAGTGTTCAAGATATTTGGGTTGGAGCAGATTGGAACGAGAAAGAAACATGGGATTTAGTGGGGATTGATTTTGAAGGTCATCAAGGAATGCGACGCGTTTTACAACCCCACGAAACTCCAAAGGGCTATCATCCATTACAAAAACAACATAAACTTAGGTATCATAACTTCCAAGAAATGTATGATGATGCGCAGGGTTTCAAAAGAAAACCAGTCGACTCTGAGAGAGTTAAATGAGGAAATAACATGGCAGAAATGTGGATTTCAATGGGNCCACAACATCCTATGACGCATGGATTATGGACATTAAAAGTAAAAGTAGACGGTGAAACTGTAGTAGATACAGAACCTGATCTAGGATATATACACAGAGGTGTTGAGAAAATTTGTGAATCTAGAGATTTCACACAAATAACTACCTATTGTGATCGTTTATGTTATGCAAGTGCAAATACTTGGTCTCATGCATATATCTATGCNGCTGAAGATTTACTAGGNGTNGAAGTTCCTGAAAGAGCAGAGTATATCCGTCTAGTTGCGGTNGAATTACAACGTTTAGCCAGCCATTTGATGTGGCTNGGAGCNTATGGTCCAGATATAGGAAANCTCAGTGTAATGGTNTGGTGNCTACGTGAAAGAGAAATGATGATGGATTTACTACAAGAATTGGGTGGTTCTAGAATGCATTACAATTTCCCTCGGGTTGGAGGCGTAAAAAGAGATCTTCCCCACGGTTTTGCTATGCGAGCCAGACATAAACTCTCTCTCTTCCTAGATCGTATNCAAGAGTATGAATCTCTTTTTGATGAAAGTACAATTTTCCTTGTCAGAAGTCAAGGTGTTGGATATGCCAAACCTGAAGAAATGATAAATCATGGCGTATCTGGCCCTAATCTTCGTGCTGGAGGCGTAAATCATGATATTAGAACATCACATCCTTATTCTGTTTACTCCGAATTAGATTGGACTCCAGCAGTCGAAAGATCATCAATTAAAGGTGCAGATTGTTATGATAGATATAGAATTAGAGTAGAAGAAATGCGTCAAAGTGCTGATTTAGTTTTGCAAGCACTCGATAAAATGCCAGGAGGAGCGGAAACATATCATGAACCAGGAGATTCGAAAATATTAGCAAAAGCACCTTCAAGGGCGCCAGANGGGACNAGNGGATCACATCATTTTGAAGATAGTAGNGGAGAATCAATGTTCTACATAGCCGGNGGNGGNGAAGGTAGAGGTAANATGCCATACAGGGTTTCTATAAGGTCACCTATGTTTATTACGATTCCATATGCGTCTAAATGCATGATAGGGTACAAAGTTGCCGATATTCCAGCAATTATGGGTTCATTTGATCCTTGTATTGGAGAAACAGATAGGTGATTGAATGACTAGTAGTGATTGGTTAGATATTCGTGGATGGTCTGAATCTATTATTGGATGGTCAATGGATACTACTCACGATTTATTACCCAACTCATTACAAAATGACTTTGCACAAATGCAACCAGCATTAGAATCCTTTTTCTTAGCTACAGTTATGTGCACGGTGGTATTTGCAATTATGATGCTTACTCTAATGGTTGTCCCGTACATAGAACGTAAATTTATTGGAAGATTAATGGATAGAATTGGCGCCACGACTTCATTACGCAGTCTTTGGATTGGAGAAGGAAGTGCAACTGCAGGAGATTGGTGGAATAAATTACCTATGGGGATGGGCACTCCAATAGGTTTTGTAAATGCCAAATTGAACCAGTCATTCGGTAATGAACATCCTCATGAAACTATTTCAAGAGTAAACAATAGAGGATATCATGGTATTTGGTTTCTATTGCCAGGCTTTTTCCAGGCATTAGCCGATTTTCTAAAATTTGCTACAAAGGAACATATAGTTCCCAAGAAAGCCGATAAATTGGTATTCGAGATAGCCCCTGTAATAATAATAGCAACCACGATAATGGTTTATGCATTTATTCCATTTGGTCCGCATATCTGGGCGGCAAATCCGGATCTTTCTTTAATTTTCATGATGGCAATCTTCGGTGTTGCCCCATTGGGAGTATTTTTTGCTGGCTGGTCTTCTAATAACAAGTATACCCTGATAGGAGGAATGCGCTCTGCAGCACAATTGACTGCATATGAAATACCTCTTTTAATAACAGTTCTAAGCATAGCTGTAATTAGCGGGTCATTCAATATTCTAGAAATTGTTGATTTTCAAATCGAAACATCCAATACTTGGAATATTTTCATTCTTCCCTTAGGTGCTGTACTTTTTCTTGTTACTATGATTGCAGAAGTGGAGCGAATACCTTTTGATATGCCCGAAGCAGAAGCGGAACTTGTAGAAGGCTGGTGGACTGAATATGGAGGAATACGATGGGGTCTTATGTTCGCTACTGAAATGATGAGGGCTTATGCGGCATGTATCTTATTCGCAATGTTCTTCTTAGGAGGTTGGGAGTTTCCTTTCGAAGATTTCTTATCTTCATTACCATTCTTAGGAGGAATCTTTGAAGTAATATTCACCATAATACCAGGCTTAGTTTGGGTCTTACTAAAAGCATGGTTATTATTTGCATTTTTTGTCTGGATTAGGGCATCATTACACCGTATAAGAACAGATCAAATTTTAGAATTTGGATGGCTCTATCTTCTTCCCTTATCCCTAGTAAACCTTGTAATCGCTACCTTCTTACGTCTTGAAGTTTGGACAGATTCTGGTTGGCCAATTTGGGCTGCGCCTGTTCTCACAATTACTGCACTATTCTTCTTTGTAATATATGCCATAGATGAAGATGAAGAAGCATTATCACAATCACGCCGTCCATATAGTACACAGACTTTATCAAAGGCATATCCCGGTACTCAGAAGGAAACTAAAAGGAAATTCAAGAAAGAAAAGTTCCAAGGAAAGATAGGAGGTGAATTAATTGAAAAATCTAGAATATAATACAGGACACCCACATGCAACACCAAATTTTCGTAATTTAGTCATTAGGCCAATGTGGATTACAATGAAAACTGCTTTACGTACCATTCCTTATATTGGGAAAGCAAAATTTCTCAAAAATGACTATCACGCACAAGAAGCAACCATGGTAGATGAATATACAATTAATCGAGTAGGTGAAAATCACCCATCCGTTGGACAGGTATATTCTGCAGATAGGGAATCCTCTCCTGCATTGCCTTTTTTGGAACGCCCAGTCACTATAATGTATCCATATGAAAGATTAGAAGATATGGAGCCATGGCTTTTTGTCCCAGGTAACTATAATGGACGTATAGGAATTGTTTGGGAGACTTGTACTGCCTGTAAGGCATGCGTCAAGGCTTGTCCAAATGATTGCTTACACATGACTAGTGAAACAAGAGTCAATGTTCTTGATACTACAAATGAAGGAGATGAATGGCATGGTTATGGAGGAGAATTAGAAGCTGGTGGTTTAGCAGCCCGTGAGAAAGATAATTTTACTGAAATAGAAACAGAGTTTGATTTAGTTCACGCACACGCACCTCCTCCACAACAATATGATTTCGCTGAAATTATAGATATTTCAGGTGATACTGCTACCGTCAGATGGCAAGACGGTTCTGGAATTGAAGAGATCAACACTTCGCATCTAAGACCTGCAGAACAAGATATTGTATCTGGTAGAATTGATTTGGGACGATGTATGTTTTGTGGTTTATGTGCAGAAGCATGTCCTTTCGAATCATTTTTCATGACAAATGAATATGATGGCATGACTGGATATACGCGTGAACAACTTTGGATGGATGCTGACCGTACACGTTTACTTCCAGCAGTTCATCAAGAGCGAGTAGATATGGAATTAGCAAAGAGGGCTCAGAAAGAAAAAATAAAGCGAGAAAAGAAAGCTGCCAAATTGGAGGCCTGATTTTGTCTATCGACTTCCAAGCAATTGTATTCGTTATTATGGCTGCACTTGCTATTTTAGGTGCTCTTGGATGTGTATTCTCCAGGAGAGTAGCACATTCTTTACTTTCTTTAATGCTCACCTTTTTTGCAGTTGCTGGTGTTTTTGTATTAGCTGGAGCTGAGATGTTGGCAGCAATACAAATCCTTGTTTATCTCGGGTCAGTAATGTTAGTTGTTCAATTTGGTGTGATGCTGACAAGACGTAAGATATTGGAGGTTGACTACTGATGAGAACAATAACTGCTTTAACTTCCTTAGGAGTTTTTATTTTTGTTCTTTTACTATTAAACGAGGTAAACTCACATTCAATGTGGGATGTATCAATTTCTTCTAATTCACCAACAACTCTTGAATTTGCAGATGCTATTTTCAATCAATGGGCATTTGCTACCATCATACTTGGAACTCTTCTATCAATGGCAATGATAGGAGCATCATATTTAGTGAGAGATGAACGTTTAATCAACCTTGTATGGGACATTAGGGGAGAGGTAACTGATAGTTTGGAAAACATAGGTACGTTCAAAAAATTCACTCGGTCTTCTAAACAAAAGGAGGAAGAATAATGATAGATCCTAGCTGGATAGTAGGCTTGGGCGTTATATTATTCGGCATTGGATTATTGGGTACATTCTATCATAAAAATGCAATTGTTGTTTTGATGTGTATAGAATTAATGCTAAATTCTGCAAATCTTAATTTTGTTGCTGGAGCAATGTATTATGGGGATGTAAATGGTTGGGTTTTTACAGCAATCGCTATAGCTATTGCTGCAGCAGAAGTTGCAATCGGATTAGCAATTCTACTATCGATGTATAGTACTCAACAAACTATCTCCTTAGAAGATGCTAATATTTTAAGAAACTGAGGTGAATCAATGGGTGAAGTAAAACACGAATATCCACTCCTATATCCTCTAATTCCTATATTATTGTTGGTACCAATTCTAAAATTAGTAGGCTGGGAATCTGTAGATGCCGCATTTTTAATTGTTACAATACCATTATTGATATTCCCTACAATTTTAATAATTGGTCAAATTTATAATAAAAATCCAATATGGAAAAATAAATGGAAAGAAGGTGGAATTTTAGCACTTGGGGCACTTACGGTATCGTTAACTATAGCAGTTTGGATATTATTTGATTACTTATATGGCAATTCCAATTTTTCAAATCAATCTGTAGATACATGGTTTGAATGGATAACTTTTGATTTCCTACAATCCAATTACGTTTTCTCTCAAGAGAGTCGGATAATAGGTATAGGTGTTTGGATAGATCAAGTAACTTTGATGATATTATTTGTTGCAACATTTCTGTGCTTTTTGATTTGTTGGTTTAGTATGGGTTACATGAATACTGATCCAATTAATGAAGATCGTAATCACCGCTTTTATGCAGAATTCGTATTATTTAGTATGGGTATGTTTGGAATGGTATTGGCAGACAGCTTTCTTTGGCTTTTCATATTTTGGGAAATAATGGGACTCTGTTCTTATCTCTTAATAGGATTTTATTATTGGAAAGTTAGTGCTGCATACGCCGCAAAAAAAGCTTTTCTCACAACTAGAATTGGTGATGTTTTTCTAATGGTTGGTTTATTTATTCTGTATGATATTTATGGCTCATTAGACTTTTCAGTGATTTTTGATGATCCCTCAACAGGTGTTTCAGGAGCATTAGTCGATTCAAATAAATTATTCTGGGCACTTTTACTATTGTTTGTAGGAGCAGTTGGGAAGTCTGCACAATTTCCTCTTCATGTATGGCTACCAGATGCAATGGAAGGTCCGACACCTGTTTCTGCATTAATTCATGCTGCAACCATGGTAAATGCCGGATTATACCTAGTAGCCAGAATGGTTCCTTTTGTTGATATACATTATAATGGTGTACCAGGATTAGAAAATCTTGGAATAATCATTGCATTTATAGGTGGGATAACAGCATTTATGGCTGCATTAATTGCATTTGTTCAAAATGATATTAAGAAAGTTTTAGCATATTCAACTATGAGTCAATTAGCATATATTTTTACTGGTTTAGGGGTGGCTCTGTGGTTTTACAATACTGATCATCACCATGCAGCTATGATAGCATTTGGAGCTTCAATGTTCCATTTGTTCAATCATGCAATGGCTAAAGGGATGTTATTCATGGCAAGTGGTTCTGTTATACATGAAGTTCATCATGCACATGATCACATAAGTGCAGGAAATCATGATCATAATTTTGATCCACAAGATATGCGTAACATGGGTGGATTGGCTTCAAAGATGCCAATTACTGCAACAGCGATGATGTTTGGTTCTATGTCAATCATTGGCGTTCCTCTCATCGGTGGCTTTTGGTCTAAAGAAGGAATAATTGCTGAGACTTGGAAAGCTGCAATAGAATACGAGCCAATAATGTTTGTACCGGCTATTCTCATTCTTGCAACTGCAGGTATGACAGGATTCTACATGTCTAGAATGTGGCTAATGACATTTGCAGGGAAGCCAAAAAACGATGTTGTAAATCATGTCCATGAATCAACTCCTTGGATTAGAGAACCACTTTTGATTCTTACAGTAATAACTGCAATTGGTGGTTTCGGTCTTGCTTTATTTGACATCATTCATTATTTATCATCAGATATAGATCATCTAAAAATGAAAGGATTGCTGTACACTTTAGATCATGCATTTTTACCTTCTGATATGAATACAAGAATTGTAGGTTGGACAACAATCATGCTTTCTTTCATTATTGGGCCAATTATTGCTGCAAGAGTTCACGGAGGTAAGCTACAAGAAGGAGAAAAGGCTACACCAATAATTAGTTGGTTGGTATCTCTTTCAGGTAAATTTGGAAGTCAAGATGTAGATAATATCTCAAAATCACAATTTTCTGAGGCATTACAAAATAGATTATACTTTGATGATTTTTATGAGTATTTAATCTCAAAAACCGTCATACCATTCGCAAATTTTTCTGCATGGTTTGATAGAATAATCATTGATGGTATAATTAAGCAAGTAGAATCTAAATCAATTTCTGGATCACTAGAGGTTAGGAAAATAACCACCGGTAGTGCTAGAGATTATATTTTGATGGCTGCAGTTGGCATGATTTCGATTTTCATATTGATTTGGGGGGTTAGTTAATGAATCTTGATACTTTAACAATAATTACTCTTTTACCTATTTTCACAGGTCTTCTATTGATTATTTTGCCTCAATTTTTACCCAAAGAAATTGCAGATAATCTAAAATTAATTACCCGTAACATTTCCATGGGAGTGGCATTAGCAATTTTTGCTATTTCTACAATGATTTTTATTGGAACAATAGGTAGTGTAGATTGGACTAATATTTTACACGGCGAATACGTCTTGAAGAATGAACAATTCTCACTTATTTCTTCCATAGGTGTCCAATGGAATGTCGGTGCAGATGCTCTTTCATTTCCAATGATTTGGCTAACATCATTGTTGATTCCAATTTCCATGCTCGTAGAATGGGATGCAAAGAAAGGCCATATCTTCCATCCACTAATATTAATTATGGAAGGAGCATTATTGGGTGTTTTCGTTTCATTAGATTTATTCATCTTTTACGTTTTCTGGGAATTGACTTTGATTCCAATGTTCCTGCTGATACTATTGTGGGGTGGTGAAGATAGAAAATATGCTGCAATGAAATTCTTCATTTACACATTTACAGCAAGCGTTTTCATGCTTATAGGTATTCTAGTGTTGTATTTCCACACTACTCCAATACCTGGAATGGGGAGCATGACCGGTCATCATTTTGATTTGGTTCAAATGTCTATACAAGATAATTTGATTCCTAATGAAGGACTTAGACACTTTGTTTGGATACTTTTACTCATAGGCTTTGCAACTAAAATGCCCAGTGTTCCTGTACATACTTGGCTACCTGACGCACACGTCCAAGCTCCAACAGCCGGATCTATGTTATTAGCAGGAGTAATGCTGAAAATGGGTGCTTATGGTTTTCTTAGAATTGCAGTAACAATCTTCCCTGAATCAACTATAATTTTTATGCCACTTTTGGTTTTCTTAGGAATGGCAAGTTTAGTTTATGGAGCATGGGTGTGTATGGGTCAAACAAATCTCAAGAGAATGGTTGCTTACTCCTCGGTTTCACACATGGGATTAATTTTCCTAGGTATAGCTACAATGCAACCTCTTGGTTTCGCAGGCGCATTATTTATGATGTTTGCACATGGAGTAATCAGTCCACTACTCTTCGCTGTTGCAGGAGCTTTCAAACACCATTATCACACACTAGAAATTGGCTCAATGAGAGGAATAGCACATCACTCTCCATATCTTTCAGGCCATATGATGTTGGGTTGGATGGCTAGCTTAGGACTCCCTTTGATGGCAGGCTTCGTCGCTGAAGTTGCAATATTAATAGCATTCTGGATGTCTTTTGGTTGGTTAGTTATGTTACCTGCATTAACATTAATCATTACTGCAACATATTACCTAACGTCTATGCAGCGCACGATTTTTGAATCCGACGATCCTCACCAAGGAATATTGCCCGATTCTCTTCATGGTGATGACCCTAGTGATGTAACTTGGAATGAAAATACAGGTATGTTCATATTAGGAATTTTTACTATTGTTTTCGGTATATTCCCATTTATTTTCTGGGATATGATGTCCGCATGGAGCACTGGGTTTATGTCTGATGTAATGATTAGTGCTATGGAAAATACTGATGTTTGGAGTCCGAGTATAGGTTGGATATTGGAGGCATTCAAATGAATTCTTTAAGTGATATTTCTTTGGAATTATTATTGCCTGAGACAATGATGATTTTTGGTATATTAGCAATGATAATAATTCCTAATTTGGGTGATGCGAAGATTAGAATACCTCTTACCAATACTACTGTACCAGTATTTTTTGGAGGCACACGATTCACTCAAGTAAACAATCCATTTATTCCAAGCATAGTTGCAATGATTACCTTCACTGCATCGTTCTTTATGTCATTTATCATGCTTGAAGCAGGAACCAACGGAGATATAGGCGAAGTAATGGAGATAAATCAATTTACTAACTTATTTTCATTAATTTTTACTTCCGCTCTACTCATAACATCTGTAGCAACCTTTTACAGGATGCCTCCTCATAAAAACCCTGAAATACCCAAGAACACAGACTCTGAATCTTCTACAGGTACTAAAATAAAAATATTAATGAATAATCGCCGTCAAGTAGACTTTTACATCCTCTTAATGATGGTCGGATTAGGCATGTGTCTTATGTCAAAATCTACACATTTATTCTTACTTTTCGTCTGTCTGGAATTAGCATCCTTATCTTCATATGTCCTTGTAGGCTTTTACAAGGAAAGCGATATAGGTGGTGAGGCAGGAACAAAATATTTTGTTGTTGGTTCAGTTGCCTCAGCTATAGGAATATATGGGATGTCTTTACTCTATTTGTGGAATGGAAATCTACAAATAGACTCTTTAACATCTTCATGGTCGACCATGAAAACTCTTGATCCATTAGCTGGAATTGGAATCGGGTTGATGCTTGTTGCTTTCGGCTTCAAAGTTGGTGCAGCGCCCTTCCACTTGGCGACTCCTGATGCATACTCTGGGTCTTCTTCCCCTATTGCCGGATTACTTGCAACTGCATCTAAAGCAATGGGTTTTGTGGCTATAATGAAAATATTACTCATTATTACATCTTCTGAAGAAGGAGTAGAAGCATATTGGATGGTTGCAATTGCATTAATTTCTGTAATTACTATGACGTGGGGTAATTTTGCCGCTTTAAGTAGTGAAAATCCAAAAAGAATGTTGGCCTATTCTAGTGTTGCTCATGCAGGTTATATGCTTGCTGCAATTGCTGCGATTGGAAGCGGACTGGGAGATATAGACTCAAATATTCTGATAGTTACTGCTGTTATTTTCCATCTAGCAATTCTAGTTTTATTTAAATTTGGAGCATTTCTGGTTCTTACAATGCTAGAAAATGATGGATTAAGTCACAATATGGATGGTTTGAAGGGATTAACACGAAGAGATCCTGTGATAGCTGTTTCTATGTTCATATTCATGCTTTCTTTAGCAGGAATACCTCCTCTGTCCGGATTCTTATCTAAATTATTAATGATTAACGGAATAGTAAACGTGTCTGCAGATACCGGTAGTTTATCCTCTGCAACGATATTGACATGGATATCTAGTGTTAATATTATATTTTGGTTAGCCCTTTCAATAGTAATCAATAGCGCAGTTTCTTTATTTTACTATTTAAGAATAGGTTTGATAATGTTCTTTGAAGAACCGATAACTGAAGAACCTCTAGAAAAATCGATATATCTGAGAATTTTTATAATCATTTGCGCTACTCTTACTTTCTTATTAGGTATTGGGCCGTTATCGGAGTATTTACTTGAAATAGCCAATGAAGCAGCCCAATCTTTACTCTAACTTAGCTAATTGATGCTCAAGTTCACATAGGAGTCTATCGACCGAGGTATATGGCACGTAGGGAAGAGAAGGTCGATGCAGAACTTCTTGCACGTTTAGAATCCGGTTCTGGAGATAAAATTAGGGTTCCCTTGCCTAATAGAAAAGTGAATGAGATGTTTGCAATAGCAGACTTGATTCTTGGAGGAAGAAGAGTACGTTCCATATGTGAAGATGGACAAACCCGTCTTGCTAGAATTCCTGGAAAGATGCGAAGAAGACAATGGGTAAGAGAAGGGGATTTGATAACATTACAACCTTGGGAATTTCAAGATGAGAAGGCCAATGTTTGCATGCGTTATACTAAAACACAATCTCTATATCTATCAAGAAAAGGCGTTTTACCGGAAATCGTCGATTTGTTTGGAATGGCTGAGGATTCAGATTTGAACACAGAAGAAGATATCGAAATTACTGAACAACAAGAAACCAATTCTGAAATAATTTCAGAGCCGGAAGTCGACAAAGAACCTCAAATAATTCCACCATCCGTTGAAAATGATGCTGACGAGGATATTGATTCGTTCTTCGGGTGAAAAAATGAAAGATGGCAAAGAGTGGGACTTAGAGCCTGACTTTGATTCTCTAATGAAGAATGAAAAAAAACATGAATGGATTTCTGAACCCAGATTTAAGAAATTATTCGACGAAATTGAACATAGCATACAGGGCGTAATGGGAAAAGGTCGATATGAATGGGTAGATAGAAGGGTTTTTGATCAAGTATTTGATAGTTCAACTCTTCTGGCAATACATAAATTGATGCAAAAAGGAGACATTGATACCATTGAATATCCTATAGCAAGAGGTAAAGAGGCACATGTTTTTTATGCAACTAGTAATAATGGTCCAGTTGCTGTAAAAATATTTCACACTACTAATGCAGTTTTCAAAAGTCTTACAAAATATATTGATGGTGACCCAAGATTTGGCGGACTTTCCAGACGCCACAGAGAATTGGTAAATATTTGGGTACGCAAAGAGTATAGAAATTTAAAACGAATGAGGGCTAATGGGTTAAGAGTTCCGCAACCAATTTCGCATTTCAAGAATGTGTTAATAATGGAATTTATAGGTGAAGAGCAGGCAAGTCCGAGATTGAGAGATGTAGAAATTACAAATCCTTTAGATATATTTTCAAAACTTTTAGATATAGTAGCTATTAATTGGCAATCTTGTAATTTGGTTCATGCAGATTTTAGTGAATACAATATATTGATTAAAAATGAAGATATTTGGGTGATTGATGTTGGACAGGCCGTTACCAATCAACATCCCAATGCTGAAGAATTTTTAATCAGAGATGTTACTAGACTAGTAGAGTGGATTAACCGTAAAGGTTTTGAGATTAATCTTACTGATTGTTTGGTAAGAGTTTTAGATGAACCTGTGCCAAAATTAAAACCTCTCCCGGGTGGAGATTAAAGTATATGACTTCATGACAGGTTTCATGGAGCATCTAGCACGCATACCCAAAGATCGTATCGGAGTTCTCATCGGAAAGGGAGGAGAAACACGTAAATTGATAGAAAAGGCAAGTGGAGGTTCTTTACAAATAGATTCCCAATCTGGCGAAGTTAACATAATATGGGACTCAGAAACAGTAGATCCTATAGTGCGTATGAAAATGCCAGATTTAATTATGTCAATAGGTAGAGGTTTAGCACCAAAAAGAGCATTACAACTACTAAATGACGATATCTTCCTGAGGATGTATGATATTAGAGAATGGGTAGGCCGTCAACCCAATCAAATTCGTAGGATGAGAAGTAGATTAATTGGTACAAATGGCAGAATAAGGAGTTTAATTGAAGAATTGTCAGGTTGTGAAATATCAATTTATGGTTCAACAGTTTTGATAATAGGTGATGATGAAAGTTTGTTAATTGCTGGGCCAGCCATTGAAGGGATATTAAGAGGATCTGAGCATGGAACTGTCTTGTACGGACTTGAACAAGATAGGAGAAAACAACGCCTACATTCTCGAAGTCTTGAATCATACCAAGATAAAATTGATCAGCCAAAATCAGGCTTCGAAGCATTAGTTCCAGGCTTAGCAAGTGCTCGAAGAAAGGCAGCTAGAAAATTTAAAAATACACAAATTAATATTGAAGATAAAACAGAAATAGAAGAAATGTTAGAGCTTGCCGAAGATGAAAAAATAGTGTATGAAGAAGAGTAATGAAACCGCCACACCTAAGCACAGTAGTCTCTTCGCAGGTATAATGTCTAATCATTTAGAAGAGTTATACGATTATGAAAGATGGTCTATAAATATAATTTTAGTATCCTTTATATTATTTTTTTCTGGTTTATTTCTTTCATTTTTAAATATTGAAAATCCTCTAACGGAGTTTATCTATGATTATTATTTAGATCCAATAATTGCCGAGGAAACCTCAGATGCAGGATATAATACAGTAAATACATTGACTTATGCCTTTATCCTAGCCATGTTTGTAGTTTCATTGGCTGCATTATTGAGATTTTTAGGCATCGATTCAAGTGACTACTCATTAATAGCATTATTTCCTTATGTATTTTGGGCTGTTTTTGGTGAAGTTGTTGAAGACGCTCAAATGTTTGATTCCAATTTAGCGCCATATTTTGTTAGCCCGGGAATTCATTTTCAAACCGCCTTTTGGGTCATATCTGCCGGTTCAATAGCCTACATTCTTCAGAAAAAATCGAAAAGTGAGAAAAAATTGGAAAGAGAAATAGAACTATTATCCAGTTTACTAATTCTCTTACAATTTTTTATATATGTTTCTTCAATTTCTAACAGTGATAAAGTTACTAACCAAGAAATAGATTTATCACTTTTAATTATAATTGGAATAATCGCTATTTTTGTACCTCAGTTACTCAATAAGTCATTGAAAATTTTTACTCCAATTCAGAGGTTAGTTTATTCGGTGGGGTTAGGGGGTTCTTTGATATTCATTGGTGCACTTTCAGCTTATGCAACGCACGTTTCTAGTGACCAGCTTGTTTTCTGGCCGGTAATGGTTGTGATTGGATTACCATCTTTTCTCGCATATTGTATGTATACTATTGGATCTCCTGCAGTAGAGGAACTTTCCTCTAATGGATTGGTTGCTGGTATACTGCCAGGTTCAATGACGGAAGAAGATTATTTGGCATTGGTTTCACCAGAGAAAGATCTTATTGAATCTTTACGTAAGAAAGCAATAGGGGCTTCTCCCGTAGTTTTTTTAGCTGTAGCAGGTCAATTACTTGATGGTTTAGCTACATGGATTGGCATTGATTATTTTAATTATAAAGAAAAGCATGTATTTTCAGCATGGATTATCGAACAATTCGATACGGCTGCAGGTTTTGTTGTAATCAAGTTAGGATTAGGATTATTGATTTGGTATTTCTTTACTATTTCCAACTTTGAGAATAGACAGCAGCATTTACGATTATTAATTGGATTAGCTATGTTGGTTGTAGGGATGGCACCGGGTCTTCGAGATGTTTTCCGGCTTGCTTTAGGCGTTTAATTATTTAATTTTTAAATATTCAACAATTCAATTGAATACTTGGAGGCCATCTCGAGCGTTGAGGGCTATGGAGAGACTACCCACGCGCATTGATTCCGGAAGTCAAGAATTTATTCGCTGTCAGGAAAAAAATATCGCCTTAGTGGACGATTTAAAAGAAAAGTTAGCTAAAGTAAAACTTGGAGGAGGGGAGAAATACGTTGAACGCCATCGCAATCGAAATAAAAAATTGGCAAGAGAAAGAATTTCAGATATTTGTGACTCTGGAACTCCTTTTCTAGAATTATCTCCATTAGCAGCAATTGACTCTTATGGCGGTAGCGCGCATTCTGCTGGAATTGTCACTGGAATAGGCGTAGTTCATGGTAAACAATGTATTTTTGTCGCAAATGATGCAACTGTAAAAGGGGGATCATATTATCCTTTAACTGTAAAAAAACATATCAGAGCACAGGAAATAGCAGAAGAAAATAATTTACCTTGTATTTATTTGGTAGATTCTGGAGGGGCTTTCCTCCCTCTTCAAGATGAAGTATTCCCCGATAAATTACATTTTGGACGAATATTTAGAAATCAAGCAATACTTTCCAGCAAAGGAATTCCACAGGTGGCAGCTGTTCTTGGATCATGTACTGCGGGAGGAGCATACATACCTGCAATGTCTGATGAATCAATTATCGTCAAGGGAAATGGTACAATTTTTCTTGCTGGTCCTCCATTAGTGAAATCTGCTACTGGTGAAGAAGTAACTGCTGAAGAATTAGGGGGTGCCGATGTTCATACTAGAGACTCAGGTGTTGCAGATCACTTTGCCAATGATGAACCAGAAGCGTTACATATGGTGAGAAATATTGTAGAAAATCTCAATATAAAGCCAAAATTTAGGCTTGAAACCGGAATTGTAGAAGACCCAATATATGATTCTGATGAGCTAATGGGAATTATACCAATGGATAATAGAACTACATATGATGTTAGAGAAATAATTTCAAGAATTGTTGACGGTTCTAGATTTCATGAATTTAAAAACAGATATGGTCCTACTTTAGTTTGTGGATTTGCAAAGATTCACGGCTATCCTGTTGGAATAGTAGCAAACAACGGGATTTTATTTTCTGAATCTTCATTAAAAGGAGCGCATTTTGTAGAATTATGTGGCCAAAGAGGAATTCCTTTGGTCTTTTTACAAAATATTACTGGATTTATGGTGGGGAAAGATGCCGAATCAGGTGGAATAGCCAAGGATGGGGCAAAATTAGTAACTGCAGTATCTTGTGTACCAGTGCCTAAATTTACAGTGGTCATTGGTGGTTCTCATGGAGCCGGTAACTATGGAATGTGTGGACGCGCCTTCGATCCAAGATTCCTATTTATGTGGCCTAATTCACGTATTTCTGTCATGGGAGGTCCACAGGCTGCAGATGTATTGACTACTGTAAAACAAGATCAAAGAGAAAGAGAAGGTCAAATACCTATGATTGGAAATTCTCTTAATGAATTTCGCGATCCAATACTTAAAAAATATGAAAAAGAAGGATCTCCATATTATTCTACATCTAGAATTTGGGATGACGGCGTTATAGATCCAAGAGACACGCGTGATATTTTGGGCTTATGTATTTCTGCCTCTTTAAACGCTCCTATGCCAGAACAAAAATATGGTGTATTCAGGATGTGATGAATTTGAAAATAACCGATTATAAACCAAAGACAAAGTATAGTAATATGGTCATTGAAGGGTCTATAGCAACAATTACATTAAATCGTGAGGAAGTATATAATGCGCTTAATTCAGCTTTAATCGATGAATTAATACAATTATTAATTTGGACTAAGGAACGTTCAGTCGGTGAAAATAATGATTTACATGATTCTAATGATGATAAATATCTCAGAATTTTAGTGATAAAATCTGTTGGTAAACATTTCTGCGCTGGAGCCGATATTAATATGATGCGCGAAGCAGGTTCAAAAACAGCAGAGGAGAATAGACAAGACTCTACACGTCTTGACCAGTTATTTTATTCTCTTTGGTCACATCCTTGTTTTACTGTGGGGATGATCCAAGGAGTGGCACTGGGTGGTGGAGCAGGTTTAATTGCCTGTTTAGATTACATAATTATGGCGTCAAAATCCCAGTTAGCTCTTTCTGAGGGAAAATTAGGAATATTGCCAGCAGTAATAGGGCCATATGTATACCGTAAAATAGGAAGTGCTCAATTTCGTAGACTATCTATGTTAGCCAGCAGAGTTGGTGCTGAAGAAGCATTAAGAATAGGCTTTGCCAACGAAATTGTAGATACTAGTGAAGATTTCCATTCTTCTTTAGAAAAAATAATTATTGAAGTATTGAGTACAGGGCCGATGGCCATTTCAGAAGCCAAAAAATTAACTTTAACTTTCGACCGTTGGAACGGTGATGATTCTAAACTTCGACAATTCACTCTAGATAAGACTAGTGAGATGCGCGGCTCCAAAGAAGGACAAGAAGGATTATCTTCATTTC
Organism: Methanobacteriota archaeon; assembly: GCA_002712575.1. Taxonomy (GTDB): domain Archaea; phylum Thermoplasmatota; class Poseidoniia; order Poseidoniales; family Thalassarchaeaceae; genus MGIIb-O3. The sequence goes on along the minus strand of PATZ01000023.1, from coordinate 24,647 downwards.
TCGAAAGAAGAAAACCGAATTGGTTAAGTGAAGAATGAGGAATTAATATGTTTCCTGACTGGATGAAGGATGCACCAAAACCATATTCTTCTGTATTAGTTGCAAATAGAGGAGAAATTGCAGTAAGAATACTCAAGTCGGCTAGAGAATTAGGACTCAAAGGAATTTCAATTTATTCTGATTCTGACGCCAATTCATTACATGTAGAGGTCTCTGAAGAGGCAATATATCTACCTGGAAAACTTTTATCCGAAACTTATCTAAATATAAATGCAATAATTAATGCCGCAAAAATTTCTGGTGCAGAAGCAATTCATCCAGGTTATGGATTTCTCTCTGAACGTTCTGATTTTGCAAAAGCTGTAGTTGATGCTAATCTAATATGGATAGGGCCAAGCCCCAAGTCCATAGAAATTATGGGGGACAAAATATCTGCCCGTAATAAAATGATAGACTCTGGTGTACCAATAATACCTGGAGAAGAAATTTACATTGAAAATGACGAGGATTATATCGTTCCATTGGCTGCAGCAGCCGCAAGAGTCGGATATCCTCTATTGCTCAAAGCAAGTGCTGGAGGAGGGGGAAAAGGTATGCGTGCAGTCTATGAACCAAAAAACCTCAAATCACAATATGAAGCTGCATCGAGAGAAGCATCAACTGCATTTGGAGATGGTACCGTATACGTAGAGAGACTACTCACAAAAGCAAGACATATAGAGATACAAATTTTGTGTGATGAAAGGGGTAATTCTATACATCTAAATGAAAGAGACTGCTCTTTACAACGACGGCATCAAAAGGTGATTGAAGAAGCACCTTCTCCTGCTTTATCCAATGAAATTAGGCAATCTATGGGAGAATCAGCATTAAAGGCTGCTAATTCAGTAAATTATGTCGGAGCAGGGACTGTTGAATTTTTATTATCTTCTAAAGGACAATTCTTTTTTCTGGAAATGAATACAAGATTACAAGTCGAGCACCCAATTACGGAGTTAATTACTGGGATAGATATAGTTCAGAAACAATTTGAGATAGCAGCTGGAATTGAATTGAATTTAAGTCAAGAAGATATTGGCATTAATGGGCATTCAATAGAAGCTCGAATTTATGCTGAAAATCCATCAAACGGATTTTTACCCGCAACAGGCATACTTTCAAAATGGAAATTCCCAAATGGTCCAGGTATTAGATTAGATTCAGGATTTCGTGAAGGTGACGAGATAACTATTGATTTTGATCCAATGCTAGCAAAATTAATTGTACATGCTCCAAATCGAGAAACTGCATTGAGAAAACTAGATACAGCGATTTCTGATTTTGTAATTTTAGGAGTTGTGACAAATTTAGGATTTTTGAGAGATGTTATAAAACAAGACGTATTTTTCGAAGGACAAATAACTACAGATTACTTGGAAAATGCACCTGAATCATTATTTACCTCTCCAGATAGTAATCCTACTCATCTAATTGCAATAGCATCAGCTGCGGAAAGGATGGGAGTAAATAGACAGATGACTGTACAATTGAGTGGTGATATGGCGGATGATTATAGTGGACATATCGGAGATCCATTTAGAACATTATCGAGAAAATTTCCTTGAGGTTAAAATATGGAATGGAGCATAGGGGAAGAAAATATTCGTTATACTGCTGAATTAGTGGATAATGAAGGTAAGTTGACTCTCACTTCAGTTATGAAAGAAGGTGAAGAAATTTCTATTTCAGATATTTCTATATCTCATAATTCTAATCTTGATAGATTAGTAGTAAATATAGATAAATTATCAAAATTGGTTCACGTAGTTAAAGTAAAAGATTCATATTGGATACATTTAGACGGTAGAATTCATGTTGTAAATTTACATGAAATCGGTTATTCTAATCAAAAACAAAGTGAAGGCAGCCTAGTTGCTCCTATGCCTGGGACAATTATTGAAATCCTTGTCAAAAAAGGTCAAAGAGTAAGGAAGGGACAAAGCCTAATGGTAATGGAGGCAATGAAAATGGAACATAAAATTCAATCTCCGAAAGATGGAGAAGTCCTTTCAATATCTAATGAAGTGGGGCAAAAGGTTGACATGGGCGCTGTTTTAATTGAAATCGGCGATTAATTAACTATATTAATGGCTGTAAATATTTCTGATTATTCATAAATGGCTGTAAAACTTTAGGAATCATAATTTTTCCATCTTTATCTTGATATTGTTCCATAATTGCAACCAGTGCACGACTTGTTGCTATTGCTGTTGAATTTAAAGTATGTACCGCAGCATTACCTTCTGGTGTCCGATAACGCATTTTCAATCTATTTGCCTGATAATCTGTACAATTAGAACANGANACNACTTCTTTGTATTCTTTTGCACCNGGAAGCCATGCTTCTAGGTCGTATTTCTTTGAAGCAACTGTTCCCATGTCGCCTGTACAAATATTTACTACNCGATAATGTAAATCAAGACTATTCCACAAATCAATAGCATTTTTCAATAATTCTTCATGCATTCTCCATGACTCATCTGGCTGACAAATAATTACTTGTTCTATCTTCGTAAACTGATGGACTCTCCATATTCCCTTATCTGAAAGGCCATGTGCCCCAACTTCTCTTCTAAAACATTGTGAAATACCTACTAATTTTATTGGTAACTCAGACGGCTCAATTATTTCCTTCATNCTCATAGCNGTTAAAGGATGCTCACTTGTAGCAATTAAATAATATCCATCTGGTTGTATGCCATACATAACNGTNTCAAAATCACCAAGATCAGTNACACCTTCATATGANTCTTTATTCATCATTAATGGAGGTTGAATCAGAGTATANCCTCTATCNATNAGAAAGTTCGAAGAATAAACTTGNAATGCCAATTCAAGTCTTGCTAAATCTCCTTTNAGAAAATAAAATCTNCTNCCTGTTACTTTGGCCGCNCTATCTAAATCAACCCAAGCATTTTCTTCTAGGATTTCATTATGCGTTTTTGCCGAAAAATCTAATTCTANTTTATTTCCATGCAAACTATGTAATGTATTTTTTTGATCGCTTTCTCCTAAGGGAACACTTTCGTGAAGTATATTTGGAATTTTCATTCTCAGAACATCTCTTTTTTCTAAGAACTCGTTAGCCAATATGCCCAGCTTATCAATTTTTGAGCCTATAGTTGCCACTTCTTTCATTATTTCCTCAACTTTTTCTGNATCATTATTTTTTTTGGCCGCCGCAATGCCTCTAGCAGCTTCATTACGTTCTTTACGTAATACATCAGATTCATATCTCGCTTTCCGCCATTCTTTATCCAATTTAATTACTTCATTTACATCGTCATAAGGCATATTCCTTTTATCATGATCAGCAAGAATGATATTTTTATTTTCTCTAAACATATTCATGTCTAACATATTAACGAAGTCTAGGAATGGACATTCACGCTTCAATCAATCGGCAATTTTGATTATAATAGGGTGATGTTATGCCATAGTTGGTCAAATCCGATCGCAATACTTCCCGATATAATGTATCCTAGAATGCTCCCGCCATTCAATAACGGAAGTCCTGCTTGTGGTTTCCCTCTTGCTACTTGTGTCATTAGAGCAAGGTAACCGAACAAACCTCCAACCAGTGTTCCTAGTCCTACTAACAATGGACCATAGTAAATAACATTATCAGGCCAAAAATCAAATATTACTGGACCAATCTCTGGTAAGAATGTAACACTCGAAATAACCAACATTCCAGGAAAAATAACATCACCTAGGCCCATAAATAATGCATCTCTGGATTTATTTTTTGATACCTTTTTGTTNTCTTTCATTAATTCAACNTTNTCTTCCTGCATTATTTTATCTGTTTCATTTCTAAATGTATACCCTTTCTCTTTCGGAGCAACTAGCAAAACAGGTAACTTCAGATCAATCATGGTATCCGCCAATTCCAGCATATGTTTACTCTTGTTTACCGCCCAATGATCATATATGGCAGCTAGAATCATGAAAATAATTATCAATATNGGNGTAAATGATACTCCGATCATTGTTATGACNCCTGCTCCAACCAAAACTCCAACACCATTAACAACATACCATTCTGGAAATTTATTTAATAAAATCATAAGTCCTATGCTTACAATTAAAGATCCTGATATCATAAGCAATTCCAATGTCTCTATTGACAAGAATCCATTAGTAATATTATCAAAGAGAACTGCTAGAAGATAAATAAATGGCCATATTGAATATAGTAGACTGAACCACAAAGCCACCATAACAATACCTTTAATCAAATAATCTAAACCCTTCCTTGCAAGCCATATTATTATTATTGTAAATATAAAAATCATTACTAATTGAATTAAAATATTTACACCTTGTGTTGCTCCTTCTTCTCCATAAGCTCTCACTTCGTCGTAATTATACACCGGCTGGATAAATAATCCAAGTAAAATAGAACTAACAAACATTCCTGCCATTCCGGTCATTGAAGCCCATTGCTCGCGCATGGCCTGTAGTGTTTCTGAGCCTGTATACTCTGACATGTATCCACGACATTCAATACACATTTCACTTTGACCCTTTCATGGGCGATACCGGTCAGAGTACTAGCATACCTAGAATNTGGTTACAAGATAGTATTAATTCTGGAATTAAATTAGGATTAGATAATTGTTCGGAGATGCTTAAAAGACTTGATAATCCACAGAAAAATTTTCCTTCAATACATGTGGCAGGCACTAATGGCAAAGGCTCATTGTGCGCACATCTTTCGGCAATTGCTTCTAAAAATGAAGTTCTAATTGGTTTTTTCTCTTCTCCACATTTAATCACTGTTGAAGAAAGAATAAGAATTGATGGTAGACCCGTNAGCGAAGAAATTTTCGAAAAATGCCTACTTTCCGTGTATAAGGCATCATTGATGAAACCAATCCTTCAACCTACATTTTTTGAAATAACATTTCTTACATCATTACTTGTATTTTCAGAAGCAGAAGTGGATCTAGCAATTATTGAAACAGGACTTGGCGGTAGACTTGATTGCACAAGATTAGTAGAAGCTGAAGTATGCGCTATAACAACTATATCAAAAGAACATTCCGAGATATTGGGAGATACATTAGTAAAAATAGCAACTGAAAAGGCAGCAATATACCGTCAAAATAAACCATTTTTTTCACTGTATCATCCGGATCGAGATGTAAGGGAAGTTTTTATCAAAACCGCTGGAAGTGATTTGATATGGTTTAGTCCAAAATCTAAAAATGCTTGGGAAATTTCTAAAGAGTTTGCAATAATTATAGCAGATCATTTGGGNTGGGTAATNAAAAATTATGAACTCAATTGGCCAGGTAGATCTGAAGATAAAATTACATGGATTCCAGGCATTGGTTGCAGAGTTAGCGCTGCACATAATATTGAAAGTATTGAAAATGAATTGAATTTATTAGAAGATAAAGTTGTGATGATAATCGGTATGTCTTCTAAAGTAAATCTTCAAGAAACATTATCTCCTTTTTTTGGCCGAGAAAAAATTTCATACACAATAATTACTGAACCGCAAAATAGTCGTAAACCGTCAGTTGCTACAGAAGAGATACAAAATGAATTAAAACAATTAAATTATACAAAATTAGAGCAAATTACAAATCCAACTGAAGCATTATTGAGGGCAGAAAAAATAGCCAGAGAATCCAATTATTCTGTGTTAATAATAGGTAGCATATATTTGGTAGGAGAAATAATGAATTATGTAATAAATCGAGATTCTTTAGATTTATATGATATGTTAACTATTCATGAGTCATCAAAATAGACAGTATGATTAGCCTTATACATGTGCCATAACATTATGACTAGTAAGTGGGATCTAAGGTTTATTGATTTGGCAAGACANATTTCAGAATGGAGCAAAGACCCTTCTACTAAAGTTGGCTGNGTCATAGTTGGAGAAGATNGNGAAATNAGATCAACAGGATTCAATGGATTCCCCAGAGGAATNGNTGACACTTCAGAAAGATTGGAAGACCGTAATCAGAAATATCCNATGATTTGTCATGCGGAAGAAAATGCAATTATGCATGCTGCTCGCATNGGCGTCTCACTGAAAGGTACGATGGCATATGTTACATGGCCACCTTGTTCACGATGTTCCAGATCATTAATACAGGCAGGAGTTAGTGAAGTTATCTATCCTTCAAATGTCCAAATACCAGATAGATGGCAATCTGATTTTGATATAGCTTCAGAAATGATGAATGAAGCTGGGATTATTGTAAGAAAGGCGTAATCCATGTCTATTATTAGTCAAAAATTTATTTTTCAAAGAACTGGACATATTGTCAGAAATAGGACAGTATTAGCTGCTATGACAAATAAACAGAGTCATGATAATGGCATTTTATCTAATGCCGAAATAAATTGGCTTACAAGAAGGGCTAAAGGTGGTTTTGGAATAATTACTACAGCAGCAACCCATGTATCACGAGATGGTCAAGGATGGGAAGGGGAATTTGGAACATTTGATGATTTTCACATACCTGGACTATCTGAATTAGCCAATAATCTAAAACAAAACGGTGCAATATCCATAGCCCAAATTTTTCATGGTGGAATGCGTTCACCNCAAAAATTAACNGGCCTTCAACCTATTTCAGCAAGTAAGAATAGTTGTGAAGAATCTTACAGCAAATATTCTCGTGAGGCTACAGAAGATGATATATATAGATTAATTAATGATTTTACAGATGCAGCATTAAGGTGTTATAAAGCCGGTTTTGATGGTNTAGAATTACACGGAGCACATGGTTATCTAATAAGCCAATTTCTAGGTTCTAACACTAATAGGCGTTCAGACCAGTGGGGAGGTAATATTAANACTAGATCAAAATTTCTTGTCGAAATAATACGCTCAATAAAATCTACAGTGTCTAAAGATTTCTTAATCGGTGTTAGAATTTCTCCCGAAATTGATAAAATTGGGATTAAATTACATGACAGTATCGCTCTAGCTAAAATATTACGAGATGAGTGTATAGACTTTTTACATTTATCATGCTGGGATTCTTTCTCTCGTTCCAAATGTGAGCCAGATGATCCACGTTCACTAACTGAGTGGTTTACCAGTACAATTAGTGATTTACCTCCGATTATCTGCACTGGAGGCGTATGGGATGAAGCTGACGTAAAATCTGTATTTTCTCAAGGTGCCGATTTTGTTGGTGTAGCTAGAGCAGGCATTGCTCATCCAGATTGGGCAATGAAAATTTCAAATCAAGATTATACGCCTCAAAAACCACCTTTTTCAAGTTTACAATTGGAAGAAGCAGTTCTTAGTAGAAAATTTATTGATTATATGAGATTATGGGATGGTTTTGTCGAAGATTAATTTATAATTCTCAAATAAGTATCTTCTTAATTGACATTTTATCTACATGATTTTCAATTTTATAAGGGCTATCTGAACCACAAACCAATGCAATAAATCTATTTAGCGGCATGCCGTGCTCCCAACCCAAATAGGGCGTTCCATTCCTAGTGAGTGGTAATGAAGGTATTTTTCTAGATAATTGCCTTAATTTACCACTCAAGTTACAGCCCTCTACTCTCATAATTCTCCAACTATCTCCTCTTACTCCTTTTAGCCTATATGCATAAAGTGGCATCAAACCACATCTCTCTCCCACTTCTTTTAATGCATTATATTGGTCTATAGTCCTCCCGGAAAGGTAGAGTTTATTCTCTTTTGAGGATTTAACTTCAATTGGAAAACAAAGATCTCCTCTCAGAGCCAATAAGTCTCCTGTACCTTCTGAACCGCTTCCTGGCGCTCTTACTACNAGAAAAGGTCTTTGAACTACCTGCATTGCTTGTGCNCTTTCTATTTCAGAACATGATTTTATTACAGCCCTTACGCCNTTTAATTCTCCAGCCAGAACTGCTCGTAACTCTCTCTCGTAATTGACTCCCACGAGGATAGCGCATTGTGAGGGTACTTGACTACATCGATTGATAATGTAATCAAATGCTTATTTTAGCAATGTAAAAATATATCGAAACAATGCAAATACTAATAATTTATTAGTTTAATTAAAACACCTTCTACTTCTTCAGAGATACATGGCACGGGTTGCAGTAAGGACTGCTGACTTCCAGTTAGCCTATAGACTAATCAAAAAATTGCGTCAATCAAAAATAAAATATATACAACTAGAATATGNTAAACCACTTCCTTCCGATATTATTTTTTGGTTTGGTACACATAGAGAAGTTCAACAATCTTCTGATGAAAAAGGAATTCCATGTGATATTGATTCAGTGAACCTTACTGTACAAAAACATATTAATTTATTATTTGCCGGAAAAAATGTAAAATTACTCAGTTTTGGTGTCGATACCGGGCCAAGACCTGGACTTGCTTGGTTTGCTGATGGTAAATTAATTGACTCTTTACAACTCGAAGATATCGATTCAATAGTAACAGAAATCAATAAAATAATATATTATATTTCTCCTAAGGAATCGATTGTTAGGATAGGTAGAGGACCTAAAACACTATCAAATAGGATTGTTAATAACTGCCTCAGTCAGGATTTCAATGTTGAATTAGTAGACGAGAAGAATACTTCTATTGGCTCACGACATGATCACGTATCATCTGCCAAAAATATCGGATTAAAATCGGGGATTAGAGTTTTTAATAAATTAAAGGTTATTCCAACAAAAGGAGAAGTCAGGGAGATACAAAGAATAAGTCGTTTGGCAAGTCATGGTAAATCCACTATCCCATCTAATTTAGCTCGTTCTGTAGCGACAGGCAGGCTTTCATTGACGGAAGCAATCAACCTACATTCTCAGTAATTATTCAAATTTTCCTTTGCGAAAGTCTCTAGTTCTCTCAATACCTGGGAGTTGATCTTCTCCTTCTCTGTACACAGTTTTCATATTATTGAGAAAATTATCTTCGTGTGTAACAATCAAAACCATCCTTACTCCAGGATCGTTCTCACCATCCATCCAGTCCAGTATAATTTCCATAGTCTTTCTTGCACCTTCCCTATGAGGATATGCAAAAACATCCATCCCTAAAGGAGGTAAAACCAAGGTTTCTCTTGGATCAATTTTCTCTACTTGTTCAAATAATGCATCATAAGAATTTTTTAATAACTCTCTTCTGAAATTATCTTGTGAAGGCCTTCTACAATCAGGAGCAACTACATGAACTAGATTTTCTGCAGGTAGATTAAACCCTGGAGATGTCACTGCCTCTCCTACTCCACATGGTTGTAGATTTTCTTTACGCCTCTCTTTTGCTATATTTGTACAGAAATCTCTCAATTCTGGCCCAGCCGCAAGTTGCATCCTCTCATCTAAACCCTCTCTTCCTGCTAGACGATTATTTGCAGGTATTACCATAATATCGCCTTCAACTGAGGTAATGTTACCAAACAGTACTCTGACTTGTCCATNTTTACATTCTCTCACTATTACAACTTCTGCCATAAATCAGCGAGGTAGGGTCATCGGATATCTAATCATCGCATCGTTTTTTATGATTTTAGGCCGAAGAGTTGATTCACTCGTGCCTCTTCGGAAGCAATCATGTCATCCGGTTATGTATTGNTAAATGTCGAACCAGGTGCAGAAACTAATGTTTTTGAGCAACTATCAAAATTAAGTTTTGTGTCAGATATCAATCATCTTTTTGGTGATTATGATATAATCATAAAAATTGAAGCGGACGGTATTGGCACAATAGCCGGAATGGTAGTCGAATCAATAAGATCTATCTCTGGAATTTCGAATACCAAAACCTTGGCTTGTGCAGAATTTTAGTTTCCNAAGTACNGCAACCTTTCTTTTTGGACTATTAATGCCGTTCATTTTCCCAAAGGTTAATTATCTAATCTAGAATCGTAAGGATTGGAGAATTGTCTATGACTGAAAAGAAATATTTTGTATTGATGAAAGGTGGAAAAGATACTACACAAGTGTTCCACAGTAAACAACCTAGGGGTGCGGCACTCAAAGCTGCAACAAGAGGAGAGACTGATATCAAACTTAGAGAGAGAGGTACAGGAAAAGTACACGTCTTTAAAGGTGAGAAAAATAGGATTCCAAAACCTGCAAATGCACCTGCATGGTTACCTGATATGATTAATAAGGCAAATGTTAAGAAAATACGCATTGATAGATTATAACTTGTATCAATTTATTTTCTCAATCCGATTTTTTTAGCCAACATAGATATTGGATCATAATATTCAGAAATAACCCTTTCCTTAAGAGGTATTAGAGCATTATCTGTTATGTTTATGCCTGCTGGGCAAATTTCTGTACAACATCTTGTTATATTACAATAGCCTATTCCAAAATCTTCTTTTATTTCTGGTATCCTATTTTCAGTATCTAGAGGGTGCATTTCTAGTCCGGCNAGTCTTACGAAAAATCTAGGTCCCGCAAATTCATCAAATTTTTCATGTTCTCTCAAAACATGACATGTATTGACACAAAGCATACATTCTATACAAGCTCTAAATTCCTGTATTCTGTTAGCCTCATTTTGATTAAATACCCAATTTTTTTCTTCTGGNCCATTTATTGGAACCATCTTCTTATTCATCTCATATGCCCATGAAGTATCAGTTACCAAATCCTTAGTAAGAGGAAATGCTTGCATCGGTTTAACTACAACCGGCTCTCCTTGCGGTGTTTCTTCCAGTACTTCTTCCATTCTTGTCATACACATTAGACGTGGTTTTCCATTTACTTCTGCTGAACAAGAGCCACATTTGCCCGCTTTACAATTCCATCTGCATGATAAATCAGGCGCATGTTCTGCCTGTATTCTATGTACGACATCAAGTACTACCATTCCTTCATCCATTTCAACGGTATAGTCAACCATCTCTCCAAAAGGATCTCCATCATCATCGGGTACTCCTCGAAAAATCTTGAAGGTTACCTTTTCACTCATTTTATTCCTCCTCGTGCAAATCTTCAACATCTAATAATTTCTTCAATTCTTTATCAATCGGTGGATAACTACGATGCTCTATTGACATTTCATCTTTCTTTGTAATAACACTATTTATTTTACCCCAATACTTGTAGTCGGGAACAGGAAAATCATCTCTTGTATGGCCTCCTCTTGATTCCTTTCGATACAGTGCTGCTAGTGCACACATCCTACTGACATCTATCATTGCATCAAGCTCTAATGCTTGATGCCATCCTGGATTGTAAACTCTACTATCGCCAGCATAAGTATTTCTTGATCGAACTTCTAAATCATCTAAATCTTGTAATGCTTCTTTCAGTAATTTTTCAGTNCTAATTATNCCTACCTTATTNTGCATCATTTCTCTCAAATCTTCTACAACTNTTGCNGGATTTTCTCCTCCTTTACGATTTAGAGGNGCTAAAGTATTTTTAATGGCCTCTTCAATTTGTGAATTATCTATNTCNAGAAAATCATCTANATTTTTTGCCANTAAGGCTGCNTTTTCTCCAGCAATTTTACCAAATACAATCAAATCGGATAATGAATTACCTCCCAGTCTATTAGCNCCATGTAATCCAGTTGCNGCCTCTCCTGCGGCAAACATTCTGGGGACNGTACTCTCTTGAGTTTCTGGATCNACCTTTATTCCTCCCATAACATAATGAGCAGTTGGTCCAACTTCCATTTTCTCAACTGTAATATCTACTGCAGCNAATTCTTTGAATTGATGATACATGCCTGGAAGTTTCTTTTTCACTTGATCAGGTTCTCTCCATGAAATATCAAGATATGCTCCTCCATGGGCACTTGCTCTTCCTGCATCTCTTTCAGAATTGATTGCTTTGGCAACAACATCTCTTGTTAATAATTCAGGAGGTCTTCTTACAGTAGCCAGCTTTCCATCAACTACTTCAGCAACCCATTCCAAAGCCTCTTTTTCCGTATCTGCAAACTCATCTTTATACATTTCAGGAACATAATCAAACATAAATCTTTTACCTTCAGAGTTAGTAAGCATACCTCCTTCTCCTCGAACTCCTTCGGTCACTAGAATTCCCCTAACAGAAGGTGGCCAAATCATGCCTGTTGGATGGAACTGTATGAATTCCATATCTCCAATTTCTGCTCCAGCCCAGTATGCTAAAGCATAACCTTCACCTGTATATTCCCAAGAGCCAGAACAAACTGACCAACATCTTGTTGCACCTCCTGTAGCCATAACAATTGTTTTTGATTTGAAAACATGTAATGAACCATCATTTCTATCATATGCAAAACAACCTGAAATTTTTCCCTCTGTTGTGAATAATTCACGTACTGTAAATTCCATGAACACATCCATGCCCATGTGAACTCCCTTTTCTTGTAAGGTTCTAATTAATTCCAAACCTGTAGCATCACCTATATGTGCTAATCTTGGATAGGTATGGCCTCCGAAATTGCGTTGATTGGTAAGGCCTTTGGCAGTTCTATCAAATACTGCACCCCATGTTTCCAACTCTCTTATTCTATCTGGCGCTTGTTGAGCATGAATTTTGGCCATTCTCCAATCATTTAGGTATTTTCCACCTTTCATCGTATCTCTAAAGTGTGTTTGCCAATTATCACGAGGATCTTTGTTTCCAAGAGCGGCGGCCGCACCTCCTTCGGCCATAACCGTGTGTGCCTTTCCTAGCATTGATTTGCATATCATAGCAACTTTTAGTCCCGATTTGCTAGCTTCAATAGCTGCTCTAAGTCCTGCCCCTCCAGCTCCAATGATTACTACGTCATGTTCATGTGTAGTATACCCTTCATCCATTCTCAAAACCTCTTATATTTTCCAATGTATATCTTCTATCATTCCTTCAGCTACTGCCCAAACAAATAAATCTCCTAAAAATACCATAGCTAAACTTGTCCAAAACCAAAAGGCATGTTCAATATTTAGATTACTAATTTTTATGTATATTTTTCCAAATATTCCACTAATTCCATTTCTCCATTGGTTCATTCCTCCTCCAAACAGATGTCTGAATGCATGACAAGATGCAACATACATGAATAATAATGCCGATTCAATAGCCAGAACTAATGTACCAATAGAAATTCCAAAAGAATGACTTCCATCAACTTCATCAAACCACATAGTATGATATACATCATAGACTTTCATAGTTAGAATTATTATTGCTAGATACAGCATGTATCTATGTATATTATTTAGGATAAATAAACCCCTTTCTCCCTTATATCCTATTTTATAATTAATTTTCGGCTTTGCTACAACACATGCTGTTGGATTTTGAAAAAATACTCGATGATATACCTTGCGCATGTAATAGCAAGTACCTCTGAAACCAAACGGAATCCATAATATCAATAATGCTGAATTCATCCATTTTGGAGTTTGTAAATCAAAAATGTGTATGACATCAGGTGAAAATATTGGAGAAGTCACTCTATGGTTGTCATAATGTATTTCGCCATTCCATACAAGCACACGTAATGCTGTATATATCAGAGCCAGCGAAAGGCCAAATCCCATCCAAAAAGGCTTATTCCACCATTTATCGACCCTATCAGTTATCCCAAAACCCCTTTTAACGGGAAGTTTGATGGAATTTGACACAGACATGCACCTACCTTATTATACACGCGAAGATACAATGGCCAATAAGTGATTGCTTTGCGCCATAACCTTTTTTTCTGAAAAGTATAATAATAATGACATTTTTTCAAAAATTAAGTGAGGCATTTCGATGAATTTTAATAATAATCTAGAGACCTCTATCTGCACTAACTGTGGTTTCATGCCTGGTGTTTGGATGCCTACTCTACCATGTCCAGAATGCGGAGAGATATTTCTCTAGGCTAATGAAGAATAGTCAGCTTCAGCTTCCTCAATATCTACTTCATCTACATCCATCTGTGCAAGTTGTAATTTGCCCGATAATTCATCATTAACTGCATGCCAATAAGAATAAGCCTCAATTACCCAAATGCCCGATTCTCTTGTGCCATTACCGCTTCCTTTTACGCCTCCAAATGGAAGATGTGCTTCTGCACCTGTTGTTGAGTTATTTATTCCCGTCATTCCTGCTTTTATGCCAGTTTTATACCGATAAGCCTCTAACCTATCATTTGTATATATTGCAGAAGATAAGCCATAAGGACTTGCATTAGCCAAATGCAGAGCATGCTCAAAGTCACGAGCTTTGACAACAGTTATTGCAGGCCCAAATATTTCTTCATGAAAACACTCCATATCTTCTGTTACATCAACATAGACATGAGGCCACATATAAGATCCTTCACTGGCATCACCATGAAATCCTTCAGGGCGTGAATCATTTGTGATTCTACCTTCTCCAAATAACTTCTTAGCTCCATCCTTTTCACAAATTTCTAATCCTTTGAGAAAATCAGTAGCATATTTTTCTGAAAGCATCGCACCGTATATCATTCCTTCATGCCGCATGGAATCTCCAATGGGAGTAGAAATCACCTTTTTCATTAGTTTATCCATAAATTTATCATATATTTGTTCATGAATAATTAGATTTCCCAAACTTGTACATCTCTGTCCGGCGGTTCCGAAGCCAGCCCAGTATGCTCCTTCAACTGCATTATCTAAATTGGCACTTGGCATTATCACTAATGGATTCTTACCTCCTAATTCTAGACTAGCACTCACTAGATTTCGACCGCACACTTCGCCAATCATTTTTCCTATTGCAGTACTTCCTGTAAACGAAATTTTGTCTACCAATCCTAGATCCACAGCATCAACTAAGTATTGACCTGCTCCACTACCTTTTCCGTGAATAAGATTGATAACACCGTCAGGTAACCCAGCTTCATACATTATTCTAGCTAGAGCAAAGGAAAGTAGAGGAGAGTCTTGAGGAGATTTCCAAACGCAAGTATTGCCACACATTATTGCAGGTATCATCTTCCAGAAAGGTACTGCTGAAGGAAAATTACAGGCATTTATTATCCCACAAACTCCTAAAGGCCTCCTGTAAGTGAATAACTCTTTATCAGGCAGTTCAGAATTGACGGTTTGCCCGTATAATCTACGGCCTTCCGATTGGAAAAAAAGACAAGTATCTATTGCTTCTTGTATTTCTCCTCCGCATTCTTTGAGAGTTTTTCCAATTTCACGAGCCTGTAAACGAACTAAATCATCTTTATGCTCCATTAATAATCTTCCCATATTTCCAATTATTTGTCCCCTAGTTGGAGCTGGAGTTGATGACCATGAAGGAAAAGCATCACGAGCGGCGTTTAATGCTTCATGCACATCTTCTTTAGTTGAAAGCGGAAATTCTCCCAAACAATCACTCAACCATGCCGGATTTCTACTTTCAAAATTTTCACCACTGCTTGAAATTTTCAATTCTCCATTAATTATATTATATCCTTTAATTTTTGGTTTACCATTTGGATTATCATTTTCCATCTTTTCAAAACCACTCTCTAGTACATGAGCCATGACGTCGCGATAGACTTAACTTTGATAACTCTACTGAGTATCTATGTAAATGACAATAATGAAATTAAAAGACAATTTTTAGTTAGTAGGTTTAATTACCCCAGAGTTTTAGACCACTTTGTTCGGGGCGAAAGAAGTGGCAACAGACTCATCAGATANATCAGATTCTTTAACATTGAGAGTTGCAAAAGCTATTCCAAGTGATGTAGGTCATGGNNGNGCTAGAGTACCATTTGATAACGACCTCAATCTTAAGCCNGGAGATATAATAAAAATATCTGGNGAGCANGATACTGCNGCAATAGTTTGGCGTTGCAGNCCNGAAGACGCTAATTTNGGAGTAATTAGGATAGATGGAATAATNAGNAAAAATGCCGGTGTAAGCTTAGGCGATAGAGTAGGAATTTCTAAAGTCGAAACACAGCCTTGTACAAGATTNGTACTAAGTCCAGTTATGGCTAANCAACAAAAAGTTAGGTTTGGCCCAGGNATAGAGGGNTTTGCACGANGAGGNCTNAACAAAAGGCCAGTTGTTGCAGGAGATAGAATTTTCATACCAGGNATGACACTATTNGCAGAGGCATTACCTTTTGCAATTGTCCAAACTAATCCCAAAGGAATAGTACAAGTTCTGCCCGATACTGAAATAATTATCAAAGAAGAGCCTATGAGTGGACAAGAAGAACAAGATATAATTCATTCAATTTCTTATGAAGATATAGGAGGAATTGGTCAGCAATTACAAAATATTAGAGAAATGGTCGAGTTACCTCTNAAGCANCCNATNTTNTTCAGAAGGNTAGGNATTGATCCTCCTCGAGGAGTTCTCTTACATGGNCCTCCGGGTACAGGAAAAACTCTAATCGCTAAAGCAGTTGCATCGGAAACCAAGGCGCATTTTCAATCAATAAATGGTCCAGAAATTATTTCAAANTATTATGGAGAGAGTGAAAAACAATTAAGAGAAATTTTTGATGAAGCAGCTGCAAATTCTCCTGCTATAATTTTCATCGATGAATTAGATAGTATTGCACCCAAAAGGGAAGATGTAAGTGGCGAAGTTGAACGTAGAGTAGTTGCACAACTACTAACATTACTTGATGGCATGCAAGGACGAGATAATGTTGTTGTAATAGGGGCTACCAACCGTCGCGATGCTATCGATCCAGCACTACGACGCCCTGGTCGTTTTGATAGAGAATTAGAAATCGGAGTCCCAGATAAGAATGGAAGGGCTGAAATTATTGGCATCCACACCAGAGATATNCCAATAAGTGATGATTTTGATATTGAATGGCTATTGGAGAATACATATGGTTTTGTTGGAGCAGATATTTCCGCTTTAGTTCGGGAATCTGCTATGAAAGCTCTCCGAAGATATTTACCAGAAATCAATCTTGATGAAGACGAGATCCCTCCAGAGGTAATAGAAAAAATGGAGGTAAAAATGGTGGATTTCCATTTAGCAATCAAAGATATCGAGCCCAGTGCACTAAGGGAAGTTTACATTGAAGTACCACAAGTTAGTTGGGAACAAGTAGGTGGTTTGGATGAAATTAAAGATAGGTTGAAGGAAAGCATTGAGTGGCCACTCAATAGGCCTGAAACATTTGAACACTTTGGGATAAAACCACCTAGGGGGATAATACTTTTCGGAGCCCCGGGTACTGGAAAAACATTAATTGCAAAAGCTATAGCAAATGAGGCCAGTGCTAATTTCATTACTATNAAAGGTCCAGAATTAATATCAAAATGGGTAGGTGAATCCGAAAAGGCTGTAAGAGAAGTATTCAAGAAAGCAAAACAGGCAAGCCCTTCAATAATTTTCCTTGATGAATTTGAAAGTATAGCAGGAGTTAGGAGGGATAATTCTGGCGGAGGGTCTGATGCAATGAATAGAGTCGTTAATCAATTGCTGAGTAGTATGGATGGAGTAGAATCTATGGAAGGTGTAATCGTGGTTGCTGCTACAAATAGGCCGGAAATGATAGATCCGGCATTACTCCGTTCAGGACGATTTGAACGTGTACTTCACATACCCCCTCCTGATAAAGCATCAATTAAGGAAATTCTCAAAATTCACACCGAATCAATGCCACTGGGGAAATTTAATATTGATGACTTAGTATCAAGGTTAGAGAATTACACTGGTGCAGATATCGAAGCAATATGCAGGGAAGCGGCATTAATTTCTATGAGGGCTAATAAAAAAACAGTTTCAAAGAAATTTTTTGAACAAGCCATAGATAGAGTTAGGCCAACTGTAACCGACGAAATGATGGAATATTACAATCGTATGGAATCTACATTAACTAGTGGTCTAGAATCAGTAAAAAGATCATCTAGTAGTAATTCTGGTATCGAATCTGTATGAGGTAATAAATATGCCATCAACATTCAGTATGGAGATTTTACGAAGAAAAGTAGTTGACATAGCAGGAGAAGTATTGGGAACTCTGGCTGATTTCACCATTGACTCATCAACTGGAAATATTGTTGCTATTTTGGTAGCATTAGAGCCTGACCTCGATCCTACAGTTTTACCTTGGCCAACTGAAGATGGCCTAATCTCAATTCCAGCAGANGAAATTGATAAAATAGGTAAAAATGTTCANTTATCTCGNTAATTGTATGATGCCGCCTNAGTTCACGGCCTCACAACGGTCTTAAGATGAACTTAATNCTCATTGATTAAAANTNAGCGCTGGTGACTTCGAACATGGTTGATTGGAAAAGATTCTCTAAAAGAATCACATCTGAAAAATATCGTCGCAATGCGTTACTTTTTTCGTTTTGGACTCTATTGATTTTACTAGTTTCATCCATTGCAGTCTCATATGTAATACCAGGAGAAACACAACAATCTGCTTATGGTAATGATTGGAATGATCTAGGCTCATTTAGGGAGGAATTAAATGATTTAAATATCCCAACCACTGCTCTGGTTTCAAGTCCATTATTACTTAGTGAAGTTGAATTTCCAGAAGAGTCTGTATTTGTAATTTCTGGAGTTGAAAGAGATACAATATCATTACCTCGTTTTACTGGAGATGAAGATGTCATTCAATTTTCAGAAGGTGATGGATATACCTCATCTGAAATAGTCGCCATAGCTCAATATGTCGAGCGTGGAGGAACTGTGTTATTGATGGATGACTTTGGATATTCTAGTAACTTGGCAGATCAATTTGGCTTGGAATACACTGGACATAGTTTGTATGACGGAGAGTCTTATGATAGAGAATTGGGTTATAACTTTGTTTGGGTTAATACTACTTCAGCATACAATTTCACTACTACTCCCAATTCTCAGAAATCAGTAAATCCATGTATTCGTGATATCGATGATGATGGAGTAATAGATTTATTAGATGCCGATCCTAATGATCCAAATTTGCCAAATCCTGTAATTAATTTATTGAATGTTGGATTATGTGCTCACAGATTCGATGTCGAAACAGGAGAATGGGACTTTAGTGAAGGATATAATTTACTTACCAATGGCCTTTCCGGATTTGATAAAACTTCAGCATATAATCCATCTGAGCATCGTTATGTTGTAGCCAGGACAACTTTGGATTCATGGATGGATAATAATGATGATGGCAATTACACAATTGGTGGTTATGAGGCACTAGGCATTCAAGGAGATGAACAAGGACCTTTCCCTGTTTACGTCCGTTATTGTGAAAATATCCTTTGCAGATCCTCTACTTCTGGTAGGATACATTTCGTTTCGGATGGTTCGATGCTAATTAATTCACTTTATAATCCAGAATTTGATGAATTTTATTCTGGTTTAGTACCTCAAAATGACAATAGGAAGTGGGCATTAGATATAATAGCAGAATCTCTTTTAGTTGCTCAATCTGGAACAAATATTAGTAGTAATGCTCTGGTAATTTTTGATGAAAGTAGACATCAACAGCAAAATATATTTGGAGATACGTATAATCTAATATATTATTTGTTAATATATTTTACAAATGATTGGATGGCAATGCTCATTTTATTCTTAATATTATTTATCTCACTAGAAGCAATAATTATCAGAAAAGAAGATCCAGAAGATTGGAGACATATTTTTAGAATAATTTACTACGGATTTGGAGATGCCACTAGATATGAATATTATCAAAAGTCGGATAAAATAAGACAGGTTTTACTTACTAGAGTCAGAAATCTTAATACATTATCTAGAGAAGAATTCGATGCTCTTCCCGCCTCAGAACTTCAAAATATGGTAAAAGACCCAGTTCTAATAAGATTTATTTTTGAAGATAGAAAATATAGGCCAGATGAACTAGTTGGAATTGTGAAGAGAATAAAAGAATGGGGGAACTTGAATAATTAGGTGATATAAGATGTGGACAAGAAAAGGCACTATATTGCTGGCAAGTGGGGTTAGCTTGATTTTAATAGGAATGATGATTTCTAATTTCCAATTTATAATTATAGGTTTAACATTCATAGCCTTTTTGTCAATCAATGGTTGGGTTGATGGTCATTCTGAATTAGAAATTAATAGAGAACTATCCGCTTATAATGTCTACAAAGGAGATAAAATAATGGTTGATTTGACCATCTCTAATAAGTCATATAAACGGACACAGCAAATTGAAATTTTTGATAATGTCCCCCATGAAATGAAATTACATTTTGGAATAAATAAAATGAAAATCAATTTAGGCCCAGGGCAGAGCACAAAAATAAGCTATTTTGTTCGTTGCCCGCTTCGGGGTTATTACACAATTGGTCCTGTCTCCGTACGATATAGGAACGTATTCAATCTTTTTGTTAATGAATCACAAATAGATTCTAGATCTGATGTAACAGTTTTTCCTCAGGTTAGAGATATCGAAGAAGCCCTATTAAAATCTGATGTGCCTAATATGTATACTGGAGCGACCACATTGAAAACACCAGGGCCTGGTATGGAATTTTACTCTCTTAGGGAGTATATACCCGGAGATTCTTTCCGTTCCATAAATTGGAAAGCATTTGCAAGGACTGGTGAATTAATGGTTAATGAAAAAACAAGGGATGCAGTTACTGATGTTTTCATATTTCTTGACATTAGAGATGTTTCTAGAATTGGAACTGTATTAAAAAATTCACTAGAAATGGGAACTATTGCCGCTGCTTCGGTAGCAAGCCATTTTCTAAAACGTAGAGATTCTGTAGCCTTAGTGACTTATGGAAGTAAGATGGATTATTTAGGCCCAGAAACTGGTGACAAACAAAATTTCAAAATATTAAGCAATCTAGCATCTGTTTCAGCATCTGGATCTATGCCTCTTCAGGCGGTTACAAATGCTTTAACATCGAGAATTAGTCGCGGCTCTCCTGTATTTATCATTAGTAGTCTAGAAGGAGATGGTACAACACTTCCTGCAATCCGTAGTTTAGCCGGAAGAGGCCATGAAGTAATCGTTTTATCTCCCAGTAGTATAGATCTTGAAAGACTAGTTAGTAGGATACCTCGACTTTCATATGAAGTTTTAAAACTTGAAAGACAAAATAGATTGACTGCTATTTCAGGTTACGGTGCCAAAGTGATAGATTGGATGCCAGATGTTGAATTGTCACAGGCTTTAATGCAGGTCAAAGGTTCTTAGGGAGGAGTTTAATTATGGATATAGTTGAGAAAGAAAAACCAAGAGAAACTCTACATATTCCATTATTGAGAAGAAAATGGCAGATATTAACATTCCAAATACTATCTACGATATCTCTATTAATTGTTATGATAAGAATGAATATTCTATATGGTTCTTGTACAGAAGAATTTATTCTACTTGCCGAAGGATCTGCATATTGGTGCCCAGCTTATGAACACACCAGAGGTCTTATTTGGTTAAGTAATACACATGACCCCTTAATTCCTAACTTTCTATTGGGCATTGGCCAATCTGGACTGTCTTCTTTTTCAGGTCCTTTGATATTGTGTATATCATGCACAGTATCTTGGTCTTATATTCTTACTAAAGGAGAAAAATTACAAAATGACATCAAAAAAGCTGCTGGAATAATATTGGCTCTGTGGGTATTTGTACCATTTTTATTTACATGGATATCTTCCATGGCCTTTAATGGACCAGAATGGCCGTTAAAACACTTCGGAGCATTATTTTCTCCCATGGGATTCTTTCTGGAATTAGTGTTCCTTGGAGTAGTTTTTGCCCCAATATTAGCTGGATTAATGGGAATTTGGGGGCTTTCACGTAGATTAATAACATGGGCAATGGGATATTTTTTATTAGTTATAGGAATACATGCCATACTTACATTTGAAGAAATTTCAGGAGCTTTTGACTTAGGATTATTGGCTCTTCCTTCTCAAATTGGAAAATCAAGTATGTTTGGTGGACTTATTTCACCATTAGCTTTTGATTTATTACTAATTTCAATATTACTTCTAATTTTTCTCGAATCAGGTTTAGCTGCAATTACTCATCTTGAATATGCTATGTCATTACCAGAAGGCTCTAAGAATGATATTGAATATATCAAACAATTCAATAATGTTGTAAATTCAAATCTTATCCACTTGGTAGTAATAATTTCTCTAACCTCTTTTACAACTATGTTAGCACTACAGTTTGATGATTTGTTGGTTTCTTTTGTGGGAATTATGCAAGGTTCTCAATGGTCTGGACAAGTACAAGAATCATTGGAATTACAGATGACTTATGGTAAGGTAATCTCTGCTAGTTTATTCATGCTAGTTGTCGCTGGAATGAGGTACATAATACCGTGGCAAAGAATCTTTGGGTATATAGAAATGAACATTAATAATTTACGTTCCTAATTATTTATGGATATAATTTGTTATTCTTCTGGAAACAAAGTCACCAATGAATGGTGATAAAAATAATAAAAAAATCAAAGAAAAAAGATCAGAATTATGTCCTAAATATTCCCTAAAATAATTTGAAATCAAAGGCGAAGAAAAATATGCCAATAAAATAGAGATTATAAGACAAAATCTATCAATCCAAGGAGTAGATAACATCCCTTGTTCTATTTTCCTCATGGGCAACGAATCTGCTTCTTCCACATTATCGAGATTGCATTTACAGTCATCAATCCATCGCACAAAATTACATTTTTTTGAGAATGGTTTCAATACAACAACCTTCGAGCAAATGATATGTGCGCGGCTATATCGATTAAGAAGTGCAGTAAATGCCCCTCACAATCAATTCTTCATCAAGTGTACAGTGGGCAACATTTGTGCGGAAAATGTTTATCAGATTCTATTAGAAGAAGAGTTGCTAAAGAATTAAGAAAACAATTAATTTTACCTAAAAATGCACGCCATGAAGATGGCTCTCCTTTTAGATTATTAGTGGCTGTTTCTGGTGGCAAAGACTCTGCAGTACTACTTTCAATGATTGTTGATATAATAGGTAAAAGAAGAGATATAGAAATAATTGCTGGTTGTGTCGATGAAGGAATTAAAGGTTATAGAAAACCTTCAATGGATTGCGCTATGAATTTAGCAGAAGATTTGGGTATACGTTTCGAAACTATCAACTATCCTGAATTAGGTTATGAAAGGATGGACTCAGTAGTATCAAAAATGCCTAAAATTGGTGATTTACATGATGAAGCAAATGGTATGATGCCTTGCTCTTTTTGTGGCGTTTTTAGGAGGCAAGGCTTGAATGCACTAGCGCAAAAAACTAAGGCCGATGTGGTGGCTTTGGGGCACAATCTGGATGATATGGCTCAATCAATCTTAATGAACCTACAAAAGGGAGAGATTGAAAGATCCATCAGATTAGCACCTCATACCAGTTCTCCTATAGATGGATTAGCACCAAGAATAGTCCCTCTAAGGTGGATTCCTGAACAAGAGATACATGCCCATGCAGTAATCTCTCATCTTCCATTTTTTCATGGAGATTGTCCACATGCTCCAGGTGCCATGAGACAATTAAGCAGAGGCGTTATTGCAAATCTCGAACAACAAACCCCGGGTGCAAGGCATGGACTTTTACACTCTCTTGAAGAAATTAGGAGATTGTATAGAGAGGGAAAAAAAGAATCTCCAAAAATTAATAATTGTTCATTATGTAATGAAGTAACAAGTAGAGAAATATGTCAAGCATGCACTATGAAACAATGGCTTTCTGAAGTATGATATTACTAAATTATGTGTTCAGTGATTTCTGTAACATCTTGAATCTTTCCACAATAAAAACATCTAATCTCAACTGGATTTTTATCCACAACTACCATCTTATTGGGCAACGGCTCTCTTTCGTTTTGAGTAATACAATTTGAAAAAGAACATTTTATTATATTTACTAATTCATCACTTAAGATGATTTTTCTTTTTTCTGCAACGCTATAATTTCTAATTATTGCTATTGATGCTTCTGAAGCTATAATGGCCAATCTATCTAATTCTTCTTGTACTAATTCTCTATCTTCAATCTTTAAAACATCTTTACGTCCTAACTTATCACTTGGAACATTCATGACTAATGAAATGGGATTTGATCTTCCAGAATCAAGTTTCAGCATTCTTAGTACTTGTAATGATTGACCTCCTGGTATATGATCAATTACTGTCCCATTACATATCGCCGTAACTCTTCTCATTTCAGCATCTTTCATTTAAGCCACCTCTTTGTCAATATCAATCCCTAGACTTTTACATAGTAAAGCCATTCTTGTCGGTATACCATTAAATGCCTGCTCGAAATACCTTGCATGTTTTGTAGAATCTACTGAAGGATGTATTTCATTTACTCTCGGAAGTGGATGCATAATTATCATATTTTCTTTTGTTCCAACTAAATCTATTTTGGAGAGTTTATAGATTCCCGAAACTTTGGCATATTCATCTTCATCTGGAAACCTTTCTTTCTGAATTCTGGTCATATAAATTACATCCGAATTTTTAATATTTTCATAGAGATTATCAGTTTCAGTTACATTACAACCCAGTGAGAGTAAATCATCAACAATTTCTTTTGGCATTTTTAATGATTCGGGAGATACTAAAGTCAAATTGACATTAAATCGTGCTAATGCATGCGATAGACTATGTGCGGTTCTACCATATCTTAAATCACCTACAAGAACAACATTCAAATCTTTAAATTCATTATGAGATTCTCTAATGGTAAATAAATCTAGCAGTGTTTGAGTAGGATGATTGCCTGC
>PATZ01000022.1 GCA_002712575.1 Methanobacteriota archaeon | reverse complement strand
CTTGGCCTTGGCCTTGTCCTTGGCCTTGGCCTTGTCCTTGTCCTTGTCCTTGTCCTTGTCCTTGTCCTTGTCCTTGGCCTTGTCCTTGGCCTTGTCCTTGGCCTTGTCCTTGGCCATCTTCTCCTTCACCGCCACCATCGGTACCTCCGTTCCCATTACCATCACCATCTTCGTAATCTGGGTCATAAGCATCTGGAATACCGTCACCGTCAGAGTCAGTAGCAGAGCCGTCATTAGGGTCGTTTGGGAACGGATCATTTGCATCATCTGTCCCATCCCCGTCAGTATCAGCTGAGTTAGGATTTGTACCTGCAGCATATTCCTCTGCATTGGTGAGTCCATCACCATCTGGATCAGCACTAGAGTCGGTGCCTGAATTTGGATTCAAACCATAGTTAACTTCCCAACCATCTGGCATTCCATCATTATCTGTATCTGGATTATTCATATCTGTTCCAGCATCTTGCTCTTCGGCATTAGTGAGTCCATCACCATCCCAGTCAGCTCCGCCATCAGACGGGTCTAAAGGATCTGATCCATCAGCACTAACACCGACTGAACCAGCCATTGTAACCAAGAGAAATGCTATTAACATACTCGTATTCTTTGTAATATTCATTTTATTTTTCATTTTTTCACTTCCAATTATTTATTTTTAAAAACCATTTTTTGAACTCTAAATCTACCGATATACAATTTAATAATACAAAATATTTTAGAGTTTTTTTTACGTAAAAAGAGGGAGATGTAAATACAAAATTATACATATAACGATTTACTGCGCTACATATTATTTTTTATTAAGTATTTTTTGTTTTATTTTTTCTCCTCCATTTAAACATTGCAATCTCGCGGCTTTCATAGGGAACCCTCCGTTCCCTCTAAATTTACAGACCAATATAGAGTATATTAAATATACTAATTTGGCTATGGAGTTAATTTCAACAGATTGGCTTTAAATCTTGCAGAACCGAAGAAATGAATCACTGGAGCAATGAGCGTTAAAATAATTAATGATACAAAAAATATGAGAGACCAAATTCCTAAACTATTACCAAAGGAAAAATACAATGACCAACCTAAGATTACTAAAACCCAAGGAGCATATCTCCGTGAAAATAATGCCATCCTGGCATTTACCAATTCATCAGAATATAACTGAGGTACTTCTTCAGGATCAACCATTCCTTGCTCTACTGCACATCTAACACATGTCAAATAGCGTGGACCATTACCAGGAACAAATTGACTCTGGGGGTAATGTTGCTTACAAATTCTACAAGACGGCATACACTTCTACATCCGACCAAGCATACATTATCCTTCAACGCTACGGTTCTTTAATCTGATTTTGAATATAAATTCTAGAAATATTTACTGGTTTCTTATTCATAAAATTTGTTAAGATTTTATTTCCCATGGGGCTACCAACTGACTCAGGATGAAACTGAATACCAAAAACTGGTAAAGATGGATGTCTGATACCCATTAGAAGTTTGTTGGAATTCTCCCATGATGTTTCTAGCAATGAATTGTTTTTAGAAATTAATACTAGACTATTATATCGCATTAAAGTCATTGGATTAGGTAGATTATGATATATTCCCTTTCCATCATGTAATATTTCAGAAGGTTTACCATGTATAGCCCCAAATGGAGATTCTATTAATTCCCAACCAGCAGCTAGGCCTATTGCTTGATGCCCTAAACATAAACCAAGCAAAGGAATATGTTGATTATTATTATTTTTTAATTTCCCTTCAAGTGCCATTCTAGCTAAACCCATAGAAATTTGCGATTTATTTGGTTCAGAAGGCCCTGGGCCAATGATAATATGCGAAGGTTCGTATAATTTAATCCATTTTTTAATAGTTTTATCGATATTCTTGATTTTATCTATTGGCCTACCTTGTAGTATCCTAACATTCTTACCCATATTAGCTACCGAGTTAGCTATATTTTCAGTAAAGGAATCTAAATTATCGATTATGATAACTTGAGAAGTTTCTATATCATCTTCTCCTCTGATTATTTTTCCATTTTTTTCAGAGAGATGGTTTTTCTTTGGACCTAATTTACTTAATGGACCAGAGATTTTTGGAATAGGACTTATGGTCATTTTTCTTTCAGGAAGTTCTGTGCCACTAAATCCCGTTCTGAACCCCCAAGTAGCTTCTGTTATTGCAGCAGCTTTCCAACGAGATTCTTCAACTTCTTCTGACGGAATTGAATCATTGACTATTCCTCCTCCGGCTTGTACTGTTCCATACCATGAATTTGGGCCGGAATGGGATTCTAGTGTTCTGATTAATATATTCCATTCTGACATCTTATTGTTGAAATTAATATGCCCAATAGAACCAGTCCAAGCACTTCTAGGATGTTTTTCTAATTCATTGATTGCAGCAATAGTTACTAATTTTGGACAACCCGTGATAGATCCTCCTGGAAATAAAGATACAAAGGCATCACCAATTGTCATTTCGGGAGCTAATTCTCCTTCTACACCACTAACAAGATGTTGAACCGTAGAAAGCGCTTCTATACGCCAACTTTCCCAATGAACAGTCCCCGGAACACATATACGAGTTAGGTCATTTCTTTCTAAATCAACTAACATGAGGTGTTCAGCTAATTCCTTTGGACTTGAAATCAGCTCATATTTTAGATCTAAATCTGCCTTTTCATCTAAACCTCTAGCTCTAGTTCCTTTAATTGGACGAGTATTTACTATATTTCCTTCTGTCTTTATTAATCTCTCTGGACTGGTGGAAGATACTGCCCAACCATGATCATGAACATAAAGCCAAGCACCAAATGGTGAAGGGTTGTTTTTAATCATACGTAAAAATGAATTCCAAGGGTGATCTGGCATTTCACCTTTCCAAGTTCTACCATAATTAAGTTGGTAGAGGTTGCCCTTGATTATTGCTTCTTTGATTTGAGATATTTTTCTGGCATGATCTGCATCACTTTCACTATCAGGTACGATATTTTTTGTCGGGATTAATGGATAAGGATGTTCATTTACTCTATCATTAAATGTCATTTTTGACCAAGGGTGATTTTGAAGAGAAATTGAATGTAATTGATTTTTTGTTCTTTCATGTACCCACCATGCCTCAGTCCTCCACATAACGCCTAATAAACTTCCAGATTTTGGAACATGATTAAGAAATATTGAATTTGTCCATCTTGACAAATCATAACCGAACAAACCAGCAAATCCCCCTGGAATTATGGGTAATTTAGTNTCTGNATTACATTTTATTTCATAAGTTTCCATTATTTCCATTGCTTCTGATAGGTCTTTAGGNCGATATTNNTTTATTGTNGACCATTGATTATTAATTAGTTCTTGAATNAGCATTTGNAANGGAACNGGNTTTTTTAANGATATATTTCCATCAAGTGCAGAATCTTGTGTTTGNTGATGATNATNCTGTTCTGGNTCAAAAAATAATATTCTCAAACTATCTAATGCAGGTAGAAATGAGTATTCTGATAAATCTGTAATTGGNCCTGATGAGTGAAACAATAATTCNTCNNTCAGAGGCAATNATGTTTTTCTATTTGATAATAATATNGATANCAAGGGGCTTTGATCTTTNTCGATTTCAAATATCCGATGTAAAANTTGAGTCATCAGAGNTCCCTCAGGAAATCCCAATTTAACCAATCATTATTTAATTTATTTAACCAAACTTCTCTTGCTACTTGATACAATTTACCCTTTGGCTTTCCTATCGGAGTTCCGTCAATAGAACCAACTGAACAAATCCCCATACCACTTCCTATGACAATAAGTTCGGAAGCTCTTGACAACATATTGAGATTTATTTTAGCACTTCTAATTGGTATACCTAATTCTTCTACATCATTTCTTAATAATTCCAATGTTACAGAATCTAAGGCCCCATCGGTGTTACTTGGATGATACGCGATGCCATCATTATCTAAAATCAATGGTAAACAATAATCGCCATCAATTAATATATCATTTTTGAAGAGGAGNGCTATATCAGAATCATGGCTTAATGCTTGCTTACGTGCTTCATCATATGGCTGCCAATTCCCGTGCTTGGTTCCCAATATAGGCAATTCAAAATCGGGTAAATTCATCGATATAGCCTGCAAAGGATTATCTTGCCAATTCTTATTTCTACGAATCTTTATAGATACCTTGCCAGTTTTCTCAATAATAATTTTTATTAAAAATGGTATTTCATAATTTATACCATTCAAATTTTCAGACTTAATTTTATTTTCTAGTTTGTTATGAATAATTTTTGGTAAATCATCATTAATATCTATTCCAAGAATCTTTGAATGTTTGAAAAGTCTATTAAAATGCAAATCTGGAGCTAATAGGGACTTTTTTCCATCCCAAGCTATTGCAGTCCATACTTGTGAATGAGGTTCTGTTAGGTTAGGCACATTTAAGCCGAACAGGTATACCCTTCAAGGTCTATTGGTCTTCTAACATATCATCTAAGAATGATGTATCCATATCTTCTTTAGATAAACTATCAGCCATTTTATCTAAATCATTAGAATCCATTAAATCAGCCATTTTATCTAAATCATTAGAATCCATTAAATCAGCCATTTTATCTAAATCGTTCATAGAGTCCACAAATGCTTTCTTAGAATCTAAAAGTTCATTTTCTACTTCAGAAGAGATAATACTTGTATTGTTGTTTACGTCTGCTATCTCGTAGTCATCAGTTTGTTGATTTTGTTCGTAATCGTCTCTGGGAACAAATACTTCCTTTGGAGAAATGATTAAAGTTTCCAAATCATCATCATTCTGAGTCAATTCATCTTCTAAATTTACCTCATTTGTTCCCATTTCCCATGGTTCTGGAGCTGCTTTATCTCTTGGTTTTATTATCAAAACAGCACCAATAAATATCAAAGTTGAAGAAATTAAAATTATTATAAAATTCATATTTCCATCTAATAATTGTTCCACCCATGATATGCCCGAACCATCATCAANTANTCCTCCTCCACCGGGAGTATAATCAGTCCAGGGTTTAACTTCCAATGGATTTACTCCTAATCTTTGAGTCTCTCCATCTGATGCAACCACAGCTACCCAATATGTTTCTGATTGTTTAATTTCAATACCATTGAATAAATTGAAAGATATTGTATTTGAAGTTATATTATCTGAAAGAAGAGAAGAATTTCTGGTATCTGAAAATGGTTCTAAACTGTAATAAACACTGTAAGAAGTAACCTTCTCATCATTGGATATATCCCAAATAATTTCAATATCTGTTCCTGCAAGATTCCAATATGCTTGGACACCGGAGAGCACTGGTAAATGTGCACCTGGATCTAATATACTTTCATCGACAAGACTAATCATGGAGGTTAGCAAATTATCATACCATGCATTTGAAGATGAATCTACGGGTACAATAGCTACCCAAATTGGCAAAGAGGGNCCAAGCGGTTGTCCATCAGATAATTGTTGTAGTAGAATTGGCATTTCTACATCTCTATCAACAATTAATGCTGGTTGAAGATTATTTACTTGTGTAAATGGATTACCTGCTATGGCGTAAATCCAATATTCTGCNACATCAGAAGATTCGCTATGTGCAAACTGAACAAACATTCCATCTCCAAAGTCAGGTGTTCGATCAATGAGAATCGGTGAATTCATTCTATCTGGTGGATAAATGTCTCCTCTGTTGTCTANAGGAGTTACAATAACTATATTATTTTCAAGATTTGATAATTGTACATTACCCGCCAAATCATGTATTGTGACTGCCACATATAATGGAATGGAGGGCCTAATATCATCTGAGATTAAATCTGAAGGTTCATTACCATACAATGCTTTATTCAAAGTTACTTGNAATTTTAATGAATTTTCAATTTGTCTTTGATTGATTACTAATAAATTACAATTATACTCCTCGCAATGTTGGCTGATATCAATTAAATTTGCAAGTGGATATTCGGATACCCAGATAGTATAATGACTGAAATCATCAGCTATACTTCTGTTCCAAGATATGTCTATTGCAGTACCATCATCTAAAGGATGATCCCATGCTTGTAAACCAGAGGCTTTCTCAGGTGGAGAGACTGCGTTTGAGTCGGTATCGCTGTAAGGAGTTGTAGTAACCACATTTACAGGTTCAACTGCCATATTACCCCAGTCATCCACAGCAACAACTCCTATCCAATATGCAATCCCATTCTGCAATGTTGTCCCTCCTATTGAATCAATAATTGTATTACTAGTACTACAATCTGAAACATAAGAAGCAGTTGGCCAGCCATCCACACTATTAGGTGGTTGGAAACCTGATGCTGGTAAAACATAGACAATATAGTAAGAGCAATCATCTTCAAGGTTTGGAGTCCATGAAACTCCTATTCTACCTCCTTCATCACTTGGCATATCATATGCATTAACATCAGAAATCTGTGCAGGAGGTATGCCGTCATTTAGCCCACCGGCAGTAACAACAGGTCCAAAGATAGTTGCATTAGCTGGATCAGATTGTCCATTTTGATCAACGCAAACTATGGCAAACCAATATGGTACATTTCCTTCCAATTCTAATACTGTACTATTTCCACTGGCAAATGATAAATCAGACGCGTTATTTAATGCTAAAGCATTATTTATTTCCTGTTTTACTGACCATATTCTAGTTAGATAAGGGTCTAGTTCATTACATGCTGACCATTCTGCATTTACCACTCCTGGAATTCCCCCNGATAGNGGAGATACCGAGAGCCACTCTGGAGGAGATGGGACTTCATCGGTTGGAGTTGCATTGCCTTCCCAAGACATCGGTTCGCCAAGTGAACCATCTTGATACTCAATTACAATAGCAGCCCTATATTGTCTATCATCAGAGAGAGGTTTAATCATACCATCTTGATTTGCTTCAGAAATTATTGCAGAAGTTTCTGACCAAAATGGTATTCTTTGATAGGTAGCAAAATTATCCAAATCTTCCTTCAAAGGAGTCCAATCAGGATTATTGGTAGAATCCCAAACATACAATCGATAAGCATGCCAAGCAGAATCTTGAGCAGGTAACCATGAAGCCTCCAATATTCCTCCTCCATCATTTACTCTATCTNTTAAATTGGTAATTGATGTAGGGGCTTCTAATCTATTCCAGTCATAGGTCAATCTTACCTTCAATTTACCATCTTGAGGAGATTGTAAACGTATTTGTAATTGTGAGGATGAGGAGCCTGGTGGAGTATTGAAAATAGCAGATTGGAAAATAGTTTGGATGCCTGAATTATAGTCTGTTAGATTCCAAGTACCAGAATAATTTAACGATTGGGATTGTGCCCATATCCAAGCACTACTTTGAGGTGCCGAAAATATCAATGGACTATTATACATTGGTAATTGCCCAGGCTGTACTTCAGAATCTAAAGAAGTGTTGAGAGTTATTGGTTCTTCTTCAGAAGCCAATATTGTGGACATTCCTGGATGAGTGGTGTCAGTAATATCTAATGTTTTATCACCAAACACTACTGTTAGAGGAGAAGCTCTCTTTTGATATTCCCTAGGCATTTCTTGTAAGGTTTCTATTGGNTANAACAGATGGAGTCCGTCTTGAGAAACNACTGCTAATTGATTATCTTTTATATCAGCATCAATGATNCCGGTCATTACCTTGCTTCTAATGGTATTATGACTACTATCCGCACGAATGATGTCAATGCCTACTGGAGAAATCATCACGATGTGTGTACCATCAGACAAAATTTGAGAAGCAGGCCAAGAAAGTAAGTCTTCTATGCCCATTCCAGATTCCATACGCATTATTGATCCGTTCCAATGTACTAATGGTTCACTATCTGTTGCAATGTGAACTCCCCAATCATCCGATGAAACAGAACGGACATCGTTGCTTGGAATCATATCAATATTATATGTTCCATTTTCTTCATCAGTATTCAAATCCCATGCAGCAACACCCGGCCTTGTNCTACCTTCACCATTATGAGAAATAAAAATAGCAGCATCATGTGAAATAATCTGAGAAGTATTATCTTGAGGATTTATAATTTCTCTTGAAATTGCTGGAGAGTATACTAATCCTGAAACAGAGTTNCCAATTAACCCATCATCTTCATTCAGAGTTGTCACATAAGAAAGATTTTGATCTAAAATCGATAGTCCGATAGGACCGCCCAAAATTATTGATGCATTACCTCTGATAGGGCTTGGAGATATCAATAAATGCTGAATAATAGAAGAAGGGAGTCCGTCTAAAGTCGTTATTGGGTTGTCCCATCCGGAGATAGTGGTATTCCACAAACCTAAACCCCCATTAGTTGCAATCAGTATATGATCNTTATATTCAATAAAATCCCTAACAATATTGTTTGGTAACCCTGCGATTAAGCTTCCATGACCCCAAGTTTCTTTCTCAGTGTCTAGTGATTGGAAACCGGCAGAAGAACTATCATAACCCATCAGGCCAACATAAAGAATTCCATCATCAAGAAATAAGCCATCCATATTTCTATGAAGTGCAGAAGGTAATTGATTCAAAGTTTTGTCAGTTGTGTTAAGATACATAAGACCTCCACCCACTGTGGAAGCCCAGACCTTTTCTCCATCTAATCTCAATTCATTAATTATATCATCAAATACTCTGACACCGTACTGCCAATTTACAGAACCATTTTCAATTATTTCACCCTGTAAAATGGTAGAGCCCCAATAGGCATCAAAATAGTCACTACTAGTTATCCAAACATGTGTTGAATTAGAAATCATTTCCTGTACTGAGCCGCCAGGTAAGCCAACTAATTCATCAAATCCTCCCTGAATAAGTCCAGTATTATCTAATCTATCTACTCTGTTAATNCCTGTATTTTCTCCAGATCTACCTATNGCATATATTCTAGANCCTGAAGAAGGNGCTTTGACTATTGAACATGCATCCATTCCNCCATCTANTACTACACCGTTTGCAGCNGTATTACCTGATGTCATGATTCTNGTTATTCCCGAATTATCACCAAAGTGAGCAACTAATAAAAGACCATTGTCATATAACATGCCACCAGGAAAAACACTACCTTCTGAAACACCATTAGTATCATCTAATGAATTTAGGAAATTATTTGAATTGTAAGAAAACCGATTAATACCAACCGAGTCTGTGTTAAATCCGATATACAGTATTCTATTCGAGTCATCACAAGCTAAGGCACGTGGGTCACGACTTGCCATTTGAGAATTATCAGTAGTTATAGGAGAAATCCATTCATTAGTTACTCCATCTCCATCGTGATCAGCGGTATCAAATCTAGCAATTCCACCTCCTGATTGCCACCAACCACCTTGGAAACCTATTGCTAAATGAACAATATCATCGCAGAATATTATATCAGCACCATAACCATCTGGAATATCGCCGCTATCTATATCCCATGTTGTCCAATTACCATCATATAATACCATTACAAGTCCATCATTATAAGCACCAGAAGAAAGCCAGAGTGAGTTGCCTATTACTTCCATAGAATAAAAGTCAAGTTCTGAATCACTAGGTAGNCCATCNCCAGGAAGCCATGGAGAAAGCCANGTTTCATTTATTGGNTTCCANCTTAAAATTCCATTCATACTTGCAAATACATATTCNCCGTCAAATTCNGCCATCCCTCTGATTCTTCCATCTACATCATTCCANTGGNCTANNAGAGTCATNTTCGNTGCTGAAAAACGACGTAGAATATTTTCGCCNTAAGCNATCCATAANTCACANGATGTTGTTATAGGNAAACAATCTCCTAAGTATTGAGCATTTACTCTTTCAACATCNCCTAATGTTTCTANATTNGTTGACCAATTATTATCTGTAATATTCCATCTTACTATAGTNCCCGAGTCTCCCGGNTTACCCCACCATCCATTCTCNCGTANACTAATCCATAATTCATTACCTACATTTTCAATNCCATGTATTACTCCGGTAAATCCTGCCTGATCTCCTGCATTCAAAGTATCCATACTTGAATTATCTAACATATTAATTCGGTATATCTCTTCTCTTTGATTCCAAGACTGTCCTCTCTGAAGTGAATAATACATTATATCTCCAACAATAATTATATCACTGGGAGCTGTTTGTGGTAAAGTTGGGCCATTATTGTTATCTCCTCTTTCCCAATCAATTAAAATGGTATCATTTATTACATCAATTAGAGTAATACCAAAATCTCCTCCTACCCACATAGTACCGTAATCTAACCCCGGAATTATTACAGTAACATCATCATCTTCTATGTATCCTTGAGTTCCGTCCCAAGGCGTTAACCATTGTTGACTGGACATATTATATCTAGCAATACCCGTATTTTCAAAACCTAAGTAAACTATGTCGTCTATTTTTATTATTCTAGCTCTTTGCGTTTCATCTCCTGCAGTCCAAACATCCATTATTGTTCCATTAGCAGTATTAATTACTGCAACTCCTTCATCTGTACCTGCATAAAGAGTATCAACACCAATTTTTGAAACTCCATAGACAAATCTAGAAGGTACACTAAGTTCATCATTATTGTTTCCTCCTTGTTCATTCCAGCACTCATTCAACGTTATATCAGGTTCATTTGCAGTAGGCCAAAACCACATACATGCGCCCCTATTTGTACCTGCGTAAATTCCGTCTGCATCGCTTGTTATATCATAAAATGCATAAGGATCATTATTAGAACCTGGTATTGATGTAGGAAGTAATTCCCACTGATTACCATCCCAGCGAGCTAGTTCTCCACAATCGCCCCTATTCCAACAATTATTATTCGTATTTGTATCAGACCCTACTAATAAGCCGCCATAAAAGTCTAATGACAGAGAAATTACATCATTATCAGGTATACTATTAGGATCTTCTTCTGTCCATAGATCTGAGATTTCTCCAGTAATTCTATCAATCACCAGCAATCCAAAACCAGGTAAACCAAGATATATTATATCGCCATCCACAGCTATGGGAGTTTCTTCTAAATTGTCTGCACCTAGAGATTGCCAAGAGCCAAGAATTGTTGGACCGTTCAAATCTATGCGCATGACGCCTGCGTCGGGTGTTGCAAAGTATGCAACGCCATATCTTGTTACAACTTCCCTAATACTATCTGAATCTAATCCATCTGCTGAGTTGAAAAGCGCTAAAACAGTATTAGAAGAGGTATTAATTATACTGACTCCGTCCTGCAAATGTCCTACTACGAGTGCGTTTGTGTTTGAATCATGAGCGATGCTAGTAATATAATTGCTATTAATCAGATAGTTTGCTGAAGATGATGTACTACCACTTGTGAGTAAGTTACCAACTAAATCTAGTTCAAATAATCCTGTATCAGTTCCTATCCAAATTCTACCGTTTGAATCTTGTAATATTGATGTAATTTGATTAATGTTTGCAGGAAGTTCAGAATCTTCATAGCTATTGCGTAATTCTTGGATATCTATAGTTTCTTTCCAAAGTTTTTCTTTCTTATCAAAACGATCAATTAAAGTTGTTCCAGCTATCCATATTTCACCTTTTTCTCCATCATCAATCAATACTGTTACTGTAGCATCTTCTACAGACTCTGGACTTGTGGCTATTATTATCTCACCAGTAATGACTTCATCAGTAATTGTTACTATTTTACCAGATGAATCGCCGACCAAAAGGGTATTAGAAGTTGGATCACGTTGTAAATTATCACTATTCCATACATTAAGTGAATGTCCAATGGATTCTAATCCCATGTCTGCAAAAGAAATAGTCGAGCTATAAATCATAGAATTGGTATCATATAATTGTAGGTCATCACCAGCAGAAATATACAACCATCCTGGTGTTGATGACAATGCATTGATTTGATTAGAAGAAAGCCAATTACTTGATGTCCAAGGAGGTATCCAAGAAGAGGATGCAAGATTATATCGATCTATTCCAGCATTATTATTCGCGATATATAAGATATCATTTATTAATTCCATATCTGTAATTGAATTACTAGAAAGAAAATTATCTGAGTTGATTTTAGGGAATTCTCCAGCGTCAGTAAATATTAATCCACCACTTCCAAATGTGTAATTGACCACTACTATTCCGTCATTTGTTGTACTGATTAAAATTGTATTATTTTCAACAATCATGTCGGTGGGAGTTATAGAAGTTTCATTATCTTTGCAAAGTGGTTGTGACACCCAAAAAGATCCTTTTCCAGGTTCAAGATAGTTTAAATTACACTCTGAACTAGTCCATAAAATATCATAGGCATCAATAAATGAAGTTACTAAAGGATTTGAATTTGAAATATTTGTATCATCAGGAAATGAAGTCATTGAAGAATATGTGAATAAATCTCTTGCATACACATTACCACTAGAAGTACCAATTATTAGTTGTTTATTTTTATCATCTATTACTAGAGTTCGGCCATAAATTTCTGATTCAATATCAATTATATGCTTTATCGAGTTATTATCAAGTCTGATTAAATCTTCATTGACGAGCATAAAGAGACTACCATCGACAGGATTAACAGCGGTATCATGAATTGTAATTTCAATTGGTGAAAAGGAAACTTTTGGATCTACTGGCCTGAGTGCCTCTATTATCAGATTATCAATTGTAATNCCAGTAGGTAAATTCCAATATGCATCTGTTAATGAGTTAGGATCTAGTGGTGCATCAAGAATTCCCTGATTGACACTTGGGGGGTTATTAGAAAAACTATTTTGACGACCTAAGTCTCCATTTCCAGACCAATCGAGAATTTCTGTTTGAGTATTTACAAGAGTTAGTTGAGGTTGATTAACCCAATAACCATCGCTACCATTCACGGATACTTCAAATGTTAGATTTTCTACAATTGCCCCTGGTGCAAAATCTATGAATAAATCCCCATATGCTAATGTATTATTTATTGAATCTGCTCCTTCGGCAGTTAATTCCAACCAACCAGTATCATTACTTCCACTTTCTCCCCAAGACTTTGGAGTAACTAAATTATTATTCTGAGAATTATCATCTAATTCATCAGATACTAAAGAAGACCATGGAAGTAANATCATCAATAACGTAATAGTGATTGTTGCTAACTTAGAGCTCATGCTATCTCTCCTTCTGATAATTGATTGCAAAACCATATCAACCCAATGATATATTGCTCTGATTTCATGCAAAAACTTGCAAAAATTAAATTAAATTTATTCATGAAGAAACATGAATCAAAAATAAAAGTCCTGACACTACTTAGTAAGAACATGAAGCAACCTCCTCGTTGTATAACTTATCAATGAATTGGTAGGAAGTTTATACTTTGCTCAGTCATAAAATAATGATTAATTTACGATTCAATATAGTATTTATTTCTTTGAATGAGCCTCAAAAGATGTATTTTCTCAGGATAGAGTGATATGAGATTGTTTCTCAGGGAATGTCGGAGGAATCAGTGATGAACGATAAGAGTCTCGAAAAAGACGCTTTAGAATATCATGCATCTAATCCAGCCGGTAAGATAACAGTCATACCAACAAAACCACACGGAACACAAAGAGAGTTATCATTGGCTTACTCTCCTGGTGTAGCTTATCCTTGTAATAGAATAAAAGACAATCCCAACGATGTTTACAAATATACTGCAAAGGGAAATTTGGTTGCAGTAAT
This sequence comes from Methanobacteriota archaeon, assembly GCA_002712575.1. GTDB lineage: Archaea > Thermoplasmatota > Poseidoniia > Poseidoniales > Thalassarchaeaceae > MGIIb-O3. The sequence goes on along the minus strand of PATZ01000022.1, from coordinate 47,662 downwards.
TAGTAATGGAACAGCCGTATTAGGCCTCGGTAATATTGGTAGTTTGGCNAGCAAGCCAGTTATGGAAGGTAAAGGCTTGTTATTCAAAGCATTTGCAGACATAGATGTATTTGATATAGAAATAAATAAAACTGATGTGGATGGNTTTGTTGAGGCTGTTAAAGCTATTTCTCCTACCTTTGGTGGCATAAATCTTGAAGATATTAAAGCTCCAGAGTGCTTTGAAATAGAGCGTAGATTAAAAGAAGAATTAGATATTCCTGTAATGCATGATGATCAACATGGAACAGCAATTATTTCAGGTGCAGCATTATTAAATGGTTTAGAAATAGTCGGAAAAAAGATTGAAAATGTAAAAGTAGTTGTTTCAGGAGCAGGTGCTTCTGCTATTTCTTGTGCAAAACACTATGTCAAATTGGGAGTTTCAAAAGACAATATAATGCTTATTGACTCCACTGGCATTCTAACAAAAAATAGAATGGAAAAAGGGGAATTGAATGAATATAAAATAGAATTTGCCAGAGATGTTCCAGATGGAGATTTAGCAAAAGCAATGGTTGATTCAGATGTCTTTTTAGGCCTATCCAAAGGTGGCATAGTAAGTAAAAAAATGATTGCTAGTATGGCAAAAAAACCTTTGATATTTGCTCTTGCCAATCCAGATCCTGAAATATTACCTNGTGAGATAAATGAAGTTCGTGATGATGCGATAATTGCTACTGGGAGATCTGATTTTCCCAACCAAATTAATAATGTATTGGGTTTTCCTTATATTTTCAGGGGTGCATTAGATGTTCAAACTAAAGAAATAACAGAAGGAATGAAAATGGCTGCGACAAAGGCCATTGCAAAATTGGCAAAAGAGCCTGTACCTGATGATGTATTGTCTGCCTATAGTGATGAAAATATCCAATTTGGCCCCGAATATATAATACCCAAACCCTTTGATGCTAGAGTTTTGATTTGGGAAGCCAGTGCTGTAGCAGAAGCAGCCGTTATNGAAGGTGTAGCGAGAATTTCAAAAGATGATTTTAAAATTGAAAAATATAAAGAAGAGTTAGAAGCACGTTTAGGATTGACTAGATCAATAATGAGAAGAGTGATTAATAAAGCAAAAAATACTAACAAAAAAATTGTGTTTTCTGAAGGTGAAGATCCAACTATAATAAAGGCTGCTTCTCAATGTATTCATGAAAAAATATGTCAACCAATTCTTCTAGGCAATATTAAGAGAATACAGGCAGTTAAAGAAGAATTAGGATTAAATTTTGAATGTGAATGTATAGATGTCAGATATGACGAGCGAAGAAGAGGGGATTATGCAGATGAATACCATAAATTACGTGGACGAAGGGGCATGACAAGAGAAGATGCTGTTAGACTTTTGAAAATGCCCACACATTTCGCACCAATGATGGTACATAAAGGAGATGCCGATGGTTACTTAGGTGGTGTTTCACATAATTATCCAGATATTGTAAAACCATGTCTACATATCATTGGGTCTGACCCTAAGGCACATAGAATTGTTGGGATGTATATGATGATAGTAAATGGTGAATTAATGTTCATTGGTGATGCAACAATAAATATTTATCCAGATGCGCGAACTTTGGCTGAAATTGCTATACAAACTGCAAAAGTTGCACGAAGATTTGGAGTCAAACCAAAAGTAGCCATGTTATCATTTTCAAATTTTGGAACATCCGAGGAATTAAGAACTGATAGAATAGAAGAGGCTATAGAAATTGTTAGAGAAATGGATTCAGAACTAGTCATTGATGGCCCTATGCAAGCAGATACTGCATTAGTAAGCTCTATCCAAGAGGAATATCCATTCATGGCATTTAATGGGCCCGCGAATATTTTGATTTGTCCAAATTTAACTTCAGCAAATATTGCATATAAATTATTACAAAGGATTGCAGGTGCTGAAATGACAGGCCCTATTTTAGAAGGATTGGCTAAACCTTCTCATGTTTTACAGAGAGGAGATAGTGTACGTGATGTAGTACATATGGCTGCAATTTGTGCAGTTGATGCTATCAGATATGAGCAAGAGAAGTTNTGAAANTTAAATCTCTGAATAGTAATCAGTGACAGCATGTTCTAATTGTAATGCCACTTCTTGTTCATCTAAAGATTGGGTGATTCCGTTGCGCCGTAGTACTTCTCCGTTGACAAAGACATCAAGNCATTTTGCACCAGAATAAATTAAATTTGATAGTAAACGACGTCCATTTTTCCCATAGGGGCGCATTCGAATATCATCCAAATCCCATGTAACCCAATCAGTAGAACCTTTAGTAGCAAGATTCCATGTTTCATTTGGATTAAGTATTCTAGCATCCCAATGGTCATGTCTTTGAATAATACTAGCAATTTTTGCCTCTGTTCTTAGATCTAAGCTATTATTACTAGCGGCCCCATCAGTACCTAATCTAATATCCACTCCTGCTTCTTTCATAGCTGGATATGACATTGTCCCTCCACATGCCAATTTCTGATTACTGGTCGGACAGTGTACTGCATGTGCACCATGATTTGCTAAAATACGCATTTCTTTTTTTGTAACCCATCCACAATGTGCGCAAATAGTTCCTTCAGTAAAATAATCAATTGAATCNAGATATTCTANTGGATACATACCTGTGGTCGCATGACAATCTGCTACTTCTTGACGAGTTTCAGATGTATGAATACTAAGTTTACAGCCAGTTTGTTTTGAAATCTCAGAAGACGTGCACAGTGTTTCTTCTGAACAAGCATAAACTGAATGATTGCCGATACCATATTCTACCCTTTCTGGTACAGAGGAACCTTGTGAAATTAAACTTTTTACTTGCCTCAGTGCATTACCAGAATCTTGTTCTTCTGAAGTAAAAGGGAAATCGGTTATCGGACCACAAATAATAGCTCTGAGACCTGTATCTGAAATTACCTTTCCAACTACATCGGGATGAAAATACATATCACATGCAAAGGTTGTTCCGGTGCTTATTAATTCGGCTGCAGCTGCTTTGGTACCAATCTCCACAAATTCTCTTGTAAGTTTTTTTTCTACAGGCCAAATAGATTTCTGCAACCATTCCTCAAGTGGTAAACCTTCACCCATNGATCTATTCAGTATCATTGCCATGTGTGTATGCCAGTTTTGTAGACTTCTAGTAATTAATCGATTAGAGCCGTCTATTGTTTCTATTACATCTTCATCTCCTTTACTAATACTATATTCGCCTTCTTTATTAATCAGAAAATTGCCTTTTTTGATTAGACCATCGGGATCTAATAAAGTTGTATTGGTGATACGTCTTAATCCAGAATCCATAGTAATTACCTTTCTTTTATCTAATTAAACACACTTAGCATGAAATTTACTAATTATCTTACCCTCTGAATTATTCATCCATGCTTCAACTATATCTCCTTTTTTTAATGCACTAACTCCTTTCGGAGTACCTGTCCATATCAGATCTCCGGGGGAGAGGCCGTACCATTCAGTAAGAACTTTCAATATTTCACTGACTGAATGAATCATTAATTTGGTAGATGCAGATTGTTTTAATTCACCATTTACACTCAAATTTATTTTGACTGGTTTTTCATCCCAAGAAGTCCAAGTACCTAAAATTGCTGAATTTGTAAAACCTTTTCCTTCTAGCCACGGCCATCCTTTTTCTTTTGCTAACGTTTGTCGTGTTCTATTTGTCAAATCATTACCTATACACATCTGCGAAGGTTGTAAGTCCTCCCCTAATCTAATTACCATTTCAACTTCATGGTCGATGTGTTCTTCAGGATTTGGCAAATAAATTACATTATTACCTTCAGAATCAGATTCTAAATGAGATGTTTCCGGCATTAAGAAAAAACGAGGATATGAAGTTATATCTCCTTTAATCTCTTTAGCATGTTCAAGATAGTTTCTGAAAACCGCCCAACCTACGCCCATGACTTAGCCAGTGAACATTGTATCATTATACCATCGATGACAATATAATCCGAGAGATTGAATAATCCCTGATACCTGTACGATGCCATGAGTGGTAATGCGTATGATATTCTAGGCGTTTCTTCTGATGCTACTGATGCACACATAAANAGAAATTACAGNCGTTTAGCACGNCAATATCATCCNGACAGAAATCCTGATGATCAGGCTGCTGAAGAACGATTTAAGTCNATACAAACCGCTTATGAACAAATCGGAACTACAGAGTCAAGAGCAGAATATGATCAAAAAATAAGAATGGAGGAAATGTTCCGAGGAGGAAGGAGAAGTACATTTAATGGAGGATTTGGTGGTTTTGATATTGGAGATATATTCTCTCAATTTAGAAACAGTGGCAGAGATAATATATCAAATCAAAGACCAGATTTAGATAGACAAGAAGAAAATGTTAAGGGATCTAATATAGAGTCTGGGTTGGATATTTCCTTAAAACAAGCGATTGAAGGTGCAAATATTAAATTTAGTCATCGTAGATTTAAAGTTTGTGAAAAATGTAATGGAAGTACTTTTGGAACTTCGAGAAATTGTAGTGCATGTGGAGGGAAGGGAGTAAAAACAAAAAAAAGTACAATTACAATNAAAGTACCTCCTAATGCTAAACATGGGCAGTTATTGAGACTCAAGAAAATGGGGCATGAACATCCACAAGGAGATCCTGGTGACTTAATTATTTCATTGAGGCTTGATGCAGAAGAAGGTAGGCGTTGGGAAGGGGATCGTCTGATTCAAGAAGTTCCCGTTACAATTACTAAACTTTTACTTGGGGGTAAAGTAAAAATTCGCACTCCTTTAGGGAAAATGGTACAGATAGAAATACCTTCAGGCACAAAAATAGGAGATAGACGAAGATTAAATGGGCATGGGCATGCAGGTGGAATATTGGATATTGAGTTTGTTCTCTCAGAAATTGACAATATTACTCCTGCACAAAAAAAAGCATTAGAAGAATTGAGGAAGACTGGGCTTTAAAATTAAAACAACTACTAATAAATAAAAAATCTGTGGTATTGTTATGGAGAACTTTACGAAAGTTATCGATTTTATTTTTCCAAAAAGAAAAGCGATACATATCTTAGTGATATTAATCTCTGGTTTTATGTTACCTGGTTTNATTGCTACACTNACTCCAATTGATATAGAATCGTATAATTTAGATTCGCCAGAATTAGANGCTTCAGAAGTTATGAGAGAAGAATTTTCTGGGGCAGGGAATATNTGGGGTTTTGGAATATTTGTNAGAGANNCCCAATANTGGGAAGNATTTGGTAGTGAAGTTGATCAAGTTTCATCTTTTAATGGAGAAGGTCAAGGATTANATTATCCNACNGGAGGNATCTTNAANCTAACAATACTGAGGGAGATTGATCAAAANAGAAGTTTNCTCATGGAACATGAAATATCAAAATTTTATCTCCCACTNGCCTCNGAAATATCNGGTAAGCCAATNGAAGGAGTTTTTGANNTAGCAAGTGAATTTAGAGTATTCATGGCNGATGAATCANTACTTACAAAGCCAAGATTTGATCCTGATGAATTTGTACTTCTTCCTGCACCTACTAATTGGAAAGANTGTGGAGANTTAGANTGTCTGTCATTTGATGATGAAAATGTTACTCAGGAACATATAGATTTAGCNGCTCATAGAATGGCAAANAATAGCAAAGGTTCTTTTCTTAGATTTCTATCTATTGATCGAGCTTTTCTTCCTGATAATAATAGTAATNTAATAGGNCCAATAAACGGTGAATTANNAGAAGANGGTACAATANNTTCTGATTCNTGGGGNAATGGAAGATGGAGTGCTTCATCTGCATGGATGATANTAAATATGGANAGAGATCAAATGCAACAAGAAGGTTGGACATTTTCTTGGTTGAATGCCAGTTCGGAATTTGGTTACAGAATAGATGGTTTAGAACTTGTTACAGATCCCATTGAATATACAAATGCTGAATGTAAAAATAAGGCTGAAAACAATTCTGATCTATGCTCAGTGGAATGGTTATACCTATCATTAGAAGAAGATTTGCGTGAAACGGACAAAATGGTAGTTACTATTTTACTTGGGGAAGGCCCAAATGTTGAAGTCAATAGAGAATTATTGTCTAGTGCTCACCTAATAATAATGATGGTTTTTATAGTTGTTTTTTTGCTTTGGTTTAATCTTAGAAGAATAAGTGATGTGGTTATAGTTGGAATTGGACTTATTCTAGCTCTTTTATGGATGCAAGGCTTGATAGGTTGGAGCATGATATTAGGTAAGAAAATAGGTTTCGAAATAATATTTAGATCTCAATTTTCTAATCTGCTTCCGATATTAATTTTAGCTTTAGGAATAGACGATAGTTTACATGCACTTCACAGATACAAAGAAGAAAGACGAAATGGGAAAAGTCTAGAAAAATCTGCTGAAATATCAGTTAAAAGAGTTGGTAAGGCGATTCTACTAACTTCAATGACTACTATAGTAGCTTTTATGGCTAATTTGACTTCTGGAATTGCGGCATTACGATCTTTTGGAGTGGAGGCAGGTTTTGGAGTTGGTGCAGCATTTATCTTAACTGGATTATGGGTTCCATTGGTAAGATTAGATGTTGATTTGTGGCTTCAGAAGAGTGATAAATTGAAGGAAGAAAGTGTTGATACACTTCATATGGTGCCAAAAGAATGGTTAAGTAATACTACTACTAAATCATCAGAATATGCTCCTTTTGTTGCTCTGATAATAATATTGATTTCAGCTATGGCAGCCCCATTAGCCCTAAATCTGGAAGGCGATTTTCAAATTGATGATTTTCTAGATGATGAATCTGATTTTGCTGTTGGAGTTAATTTAGTAAATGAAAGATTTAGAGATGGAGAACCTGGATATATTCTAGTTGAGGGAGATATTGCAAATCCTTTGGTTTTATCAGCAATAGGGCAAATGAGAGAGAATATGAATAGCCATAATGAAAATGATCCAAATCAAATTTCAAGAACACCAACAGGAGAAGTAGAATTAATTGCATTAGATCAAATTGTTACTTTCATACAGGCCGCTATGTTTGCCAATTTAGTACCCTTTGAAGAATCTGGCTGGGATAGAAATTTAGAAGACGGAGGAATTGGTTGTCAAACTACAAATGTATCTCACCCTATTAGAGGTACGATAAATATTCCAATGACTGAGGATAGAGACTGTTTAAATTTTATTTATGGTTTTATTTTAACAAAAGGAGTTCCGGCTGCCGGTGGTTATCCCGCCTTACCAGTAACAATAATTTCGGAATATATTCATACAGATGATGAAATAGATATCGAAAAACCATGGCTTACTACTTCTGGTGAAATGCCAAAATATACTAAAATGAGTATGCGATTTGGCCTATCTAACCCCGAACAATTTGCGTTAATTGAACCTGCATTAAAACAACTACAAAGGGATATGTTGCCTTTTCAAAATTTATCACTAAATCCGATAAGTGAACGATCATCTATTGAAAGAGGGTTCAATCATGAAGAATACCCAATAACTTGGGCAATTCAGACTGGAGATCCGGTGATTAGGTTTGTTGCTGCAAATTCAATGCAAGATGAAATGCAAGAAACTTTATTGTTAGGTTTAGTATTTTGTATGTTTACAATTTGGTGGGGATTTAGAAATAATCTTTCATTGAAAAATAGTTTTGATATAATAAGGAAGGATTGGGTAAATTTTTCTATAAAATCCCTTTCTTCGGCTTTCCTAGTGGGATCTATGGTCTATATCTTAGTTGGAATAAAGGAAGCTATTTTTGTAGGGATATTGACAATTACTTTATCGATTACTTGGGGTTTTGTAGCCTTTGCGATAGCAATAATGACAACTGCACCAATATTTTTAGTGATTATTTGGCTTTATGCAATGATTGAAATTGCAGGATATGGATTAAACATGGTGACAGTATCTATTGCCGCGATTTCACTTGGAGTTGGAATAGACTATGTGATCCATATTATCGAGAGATATAGGGAAGAAAGAGAAAAAGGGTTAGATGAGCAAGCAGCGTTGAAAGTAGTAGGCGGTGCTTCAGGCCTTGCATTATTTGGCTCTGCAGCTTCAGATATAGCAGGATTTGCGGTGATAAATCAATCAGAAATGGGATTCTTCTCTACGTTCGGATTATTCTGTTCTATCATGATAGGTTTATCTCTTATTGCTAGTATGATTATTACTCCTGCAGTACTAGGATTATTTTATAAAAAAATTGAGAAATTAAAAATCTAATCTAGAACTATTGGGGAAGCAGCAATAACTTCTTGACTACATTTATCAATATATTTTTCGAAATTTTCTATAAACATCTTTGATAGTAAATTTGCTACATTATCAAATTTTTTCTTATCAGACCATGTTTCTCTAGGTTGTAAAATTGAATTTGGAACTCCTGGGCAATGGGTTGGCACCGAGAAACCAAATCTTTGATCTATAACGTAATCATTTTCATCTATCTCATCATTTAATGCAGCATTCAATAAGGTTCTAGTCCATTTAATTTTTATTCTACTACTTTCGCCATATCCACCAGCAACCCATCCGGTATTTATTAACCAGCATTTTGCATTATGAGTTTTAATTTTCTTTGAAAGAAGATTTGCATAAACACTTGGATGTCGAGGCATGAATGGTTCACCAAAGCATGTAGAAAATGTTGCCTGAGGCTCTTTTATTCCCATCTCAGTTCCCGCTACTTTAGCTGTATAGCCTGAAATAAAATGGTAAGCAGCTTGTTCAGGAGTCAATTTCGATAAAGGAGGAAGAATTCCAAAAGCATCGCATGTCAAGAAAACGATATTTCTTGGATGTCCTGCCATTGAATTAGATGTACGATTTTGAATATATTCGATGGGGTATGAACCACGAGTATTTTGAGTCAGTGTTTTATTCTTAAAATCAGGGGTTTTATCTGCATTTAAGACAACGTTTTCCAGAATTGAGCCAGGTATTTTTGTAGTAGCATATATTGCAGGTTCATCTTCTTTTTTTAAATCAATTAGTTTAGCATAACAACCGCCTTCAAAATTGAAAATACCATCACTTGACCAACCGTGTTCATCGTCACCCACTAATGCTCTATTAGAATCAGCAGAAAGTGTAGTCTTTCCTGTTCCCGATAGACCGAAGAACAGAGCTGCATCTTTCCCTGTATTAGCAGAGCAATGCATTGGAAGTAATCCATCTACGGGCAAGATATGATTCATTATTGTAAATATCGCCTTTTTTATCTCACCAGCATAATGAGTACCGCCAATTATAACTAAACCTCTATCTAAAGCAAGAATTACAAATACTTCTGAATTTACTCCATCTTGTTTTGGGATGGCTTTAAGTTCAGGAGCATGTAATATAGTATATTTTGGAACATGTTTNGAGATTTCTTCAGATGTTGGNCGNATGAACATATTGTGCATAAAGGCAGCATGCCATGCTTTTTCTGTNATTAANCTAACAGGCATTCTATANTTTANATCNGCCCCACAANATGCATCTTTAACNAATAAATTATCAACATTATTTAGATGTTCTTGTATTTTATCTAAAAGTATTTCAAATGTATATGGAGTTGTAGANCGNTTGACTTCNCCCCACCAAACATCATCTGCAAGACCNGNTTCTTTTACGATNAATCTATCATTAGGAGATCTTCCAGTTCTCTCACCAGTNGTTGCTAATAATACTCCATCATAAGTAAAAATTGCTTCTTCCAACTNAACAGATTTTTTATGCANATATTCCCATCCATTGTTCAAATGTAACTGTCCTTTTGGATTCAATCCATGANTAGAAATCGGAGTAAATAATTNATCAGAGGNCTCTGACATTTTTGAACCTCTNCGAACTTNAGGACGGGTACTTTNGTTTCAAGTGTTNCGGAAGTGATATTGTTTTGAATCAAAAAGAATAGNGTTTNGTTATTTACAAGGGTTTTGTTTATGCCGGTTATGCTATCCTCAATAACTAATGGATGAAGAGGATAACGAAGACCGAATTATCCGAGAACGTAAATTCAAAATTGATTTTGATNTTCAACTNGAAGGAATAGATATCAAAAACGAAACNAGCGAAAATACTGAAAAAANNAAACAGNAAAAAGATGAGGCNTTGGGAGATCTTTTTGATCCNTTTCAGGNTGATCANNATGACGCGNCNGGAATTATTCAAANGGATGGNANAATAAAAAACGCACCTGTAAANGATNTAGTNACTGAAATATCAATAGANGGAGAAAGAAGAATANATTGGTCAATAATGGTTACAATGATATTNATTTACAGTATTATTAGTNTTCAAGTAGGNAANACATTTTCTCCATATTTAGCAACNATNATCTTAATTTNTTTNGCNGGATTTGGATTTACNCTTGGNGAAATATGGATACCAAACGAAAAAATGAAAATGCTTGGAGTTACATGGNTNATAATTTCAATGAAGGTATTATANGGACTAATTATTGAGTTTAGNAATTGGGATTTNATTAGTGTNGAGGTTTTGGTNTTATTATTAATTTTCTTGGTTTTNGTTAATTTATATTTTGCCTANAGGCATAATCACGANGCTATCGCTGCACANTCCACTTTAGTTCTGTTAGCAATCGGTTCNACGACTGGTTCNGTNCTTGGAGAACAAGGNGTAGCAGGTATGATTTTTATTTCAACAATAATTATACATAGTTTAGCNNTACATAGAAAATCAGGAAATTTGGCATCTCTTGGTATTGCTGCTTCCAATTTATGGNTTGGTATGCATGCCATTACAGACGGNTTTAANATAGGNGAATTGGTTATNCTTAAGCTTGATTCATCTTTANTATTATTCTTNCTTTTNATGTCTATTACTGGCCTTAATGCTTCAATGGCGGCTAAGTTTGCAAGAAANGAAAATTGGTTTTCAANTGCTTTCAAAGTNAGCGGTTTAGGAAAACCAGGACTATGGGGAGTCTCAATTTCTCTCGGGATGATNGGTGCATTTCTTTCTATAGCAGCAAATAGACAAGATNTAGGATATGCACTTGGNATGGTAACATTTCTTTGTACTGCTTTTGGNGGATCATATCTTAGAGTGAGAGGAGTAGAAACTNATAGNATAATAAAACCAATATTCATAACTTTACCTTTTTTGATTATNTTATTGTTATTTGGNNNNCAAATAACTAATAATTTGTTACTTGATNAATATGATATTTTTACAATATTTGGTTCAATATTAACNGGATATATACTACTTAGAGATCAAAATAGTGTAAGTGATAGAGTACTTTGGATTGGTTCAATATTGGTTCTAATTATACTAGTCTNACTTGTACCTACAAAATCTTCAGATTTNGGAGGAGATGGNGGGGTATTATTACTNGCTCTTCTTTCTTTGTTACACNTAGGAACTGCAGCANTGGCCNTAAAGAGAGAATCTCCTGCACTAGCAGGAGTNACTGTACTATCNCCNTGGGTNTGGATAATATTAGAAAAAATTANNGAAGANATCGTANAAACATTATTTATAGTTAAAAACTCTACAAATTGGAATAATTCTTTNGANTTNGAAATTTATCCTTTGGCTTCTTATTTATCAATTTCATTATTACTGATGTCTGTTGTGAANATNAAATTAGGAAANACCAATGTCAATTTAGCATCAAAATTTCTAGGCTTAACAGAAATTTCNGCAACNATTAGAGATTCNGAAATNTTTCAATTATGGAGCATNGGATTATGGTTGCCTATGATNTCAATAATAATNATTTGTCAACTNNNTGGTTTTAATTCATTGACATTNTTATTTGTTTTNACATTATTAATTATGATACATATCATTTCTGAAATATTGGACTATAGAATTGGACAAAAAAGTAATTTACTAATTATCATTACCATCTCAATTGGAATTTTACAATGGGAACATGGATTAGATGAGTTTTTCATAATAATAATGCTTATTTCAGTATTACCAGTTCTTTATGGCAACGTAAGTGAACATATTCATACTGGAATGTCATTAATGAGTGTGCCATTATTGATATCCATATTTAGAAGAAATATTAGTAATAAATTATCTAATGCTAGAGATTTACCGGACTTAGAAATCGCATGGGTTGCTCTATTGTGTACTACTATATTAATAACTATATATCTGAAAATGGCAGAAGCAATTGAAAAAATTCTTAAATCTACTTTAGCATCTTTATTTCTAATCATGAGCCTGATTGGTTTGACTTGGCAAGTAGATCTGATTCTGCCGAAGTACCTTTCTGTAGTATTATTTGTTTTCATGTCAATTTGGTTAGTTGCAAGAGGAGAATTAAGAGCTGAATTGAAAACTATTAATCTAAAGCAACATAGAATAGAATTAGCGAATTTTCAGAATATTGAAAATCAAAAATATGCTAATATTGAAGATGAGAATATAATCAAACAGTATGATCCACTGGTTGCATCACTGAAAGAAACAAGAAAGCGTAACAGAGAGATGAATGAAGCTAAAAATATAGAACAATTGTACATTTCTGATGTCAGTCATCGACCGATTATTATTCTTACAATGTTAGGAATAGTTTTTACATTTGCAAGTATTAATGCACTGACTTCAGGTCAAAATGCATTGATTTTACTAATGGTAGGATTATTCGCAAGTATACTTGTAGCCATTGCAAAATATAGATCTAAATCACTAGAAATTAAGTTACTGCATATTTTAGGCATAGAAATTCCAATTGCAGTTTCTATTTGCGGTTTAGTGATAATACACAATATTTCTCATATTGGTCCACTAAGTAGTAATACAGAAATGTTGGATATATCTATTTTAGCGGTCATTATTATGGAACTAGTAATTATCTCGATAATGTACCAAGATAATTTAATTGATAGAATCCCAGTGGCTATTGATTGGTTTTTGATTCCACTTCTTATTAACAGAATTGTGGGGACTCTCATGAATGAATCTCTACCATTCCCATTTACAGTAAATCCTTTCCATGAAATCGGAGATAGAGATAATTTCTTACAATGGGGGTTTCCCTGGATTTTGGTGGAGTTATTATTAATAATGGCATTAATTTGTGATTTTTGGATAGTAAATAAGAGAGAAATAAAATATAAAAATAATGATATTAGAAGTAATAGNGGTGTGAGAAANTTNGCAGTTGTGATGNTTTCTTTTGGTCCNGCTGGAATANTAGCTGCATTTAGTACAATAAGGCAAGGATTTTTGTCAAAACAAACAACTACAACTGGATTGGGGATTCTGGGTATTGTTTTTGCTGCTTATGCATTTGGAGCATGGTCTGATGATATTCTGAAAATTATCCCAAATTTGACACTAATAATAGGAATTGTACTTCTTATAGCATTATCTGCAACAAGTAAATTTGGTAAAGAAAGATGGAGTATGGTTCTAGCTATTGATTCACATGTTCTGATAATTGGTGGACTAATTACAACTGGATATATCAATGAAATATATTTTAGTTTATTGATGATTTCAGTTTCAACAATTGTATGGGTTATTGGAATAATTCAATTTAGAAAGATTCTAAGAATATGGGGATTAATCGATTTGATCTTAGCTTTATTATTTAGTCTAATATTTGTAAGTGAAATATTTAATCAAAATAATATTCTTATTCTGTTAAGTCTTATTGCAATTGAATTAGGAATTATTGGTTGGCTAGGAATTTCGAATGAGAAAGAATTGTTAAAAGACTGATAAACTATTATTTTTTGCAATCTTTAAATGCTAACCTTGATGTTAGATGGCCTTTACAGCGTAATGTGACAAGGTCTTGGATATCAGATACTCCTGATGAAATTGAGCATCCCCCTATTCCTCTTGGGTTAAATAAGATGGCAATTCCAAGAGTGGCATTAGTATTATCCAGTTTGACATTAATAATGATAATTCTATCTTCAGTATGGCTTGGTATTTCTGCTAAAAATTTCTTGGATGATTTAGATCCATTTGAATCAACCAACTCGGAAATATTAGAATCGAATGGGAGATGGTTATGGGAAGCAGATTTACTATTTGATACATGTGAATCTAGAGAAGGAGATTGGGAATGGCCAGAAAGCCGATTAGCAGAACAGGACGATTTATTTCTTTATCCGGGTGAATTGAGATGTGATTGGGAACACCAAGGAGAAGGTGATCGTGCGAGTGTTGCAATATACAATAGAGGTAATGAAACATTAGATTTGTTGCTTACAATAGATGTTATTAATGTCATTTTTGCTGCCACAGGAGAAAATAGTTTAATTATAAATGAAATNGANGGNAAAGAAAGTNTNATNATAGAAATTGAATTACTAGANAGTGTTTCTGAACAGGAAATTAGCATAGATGTAAAGCATGTTGCTGTCCCCAANTCGGAAGTTAAATTAGATATTAATATATTTTCAGGTGTAGAACAAAGAGATGTCCATATAACCGACGGTGATGCCGTAGAGGTACAATATACAGTTTGGAATGCAGATACTAATGAAGAGTTAGATTCAGGGACATGGGCAGATGGTTCTGGAGATCCTTGGGTATCAATTCATGGTTTTGGCTGGTCTTTAATTGGTTTAGATATTGATAATGATCGAGGCGCTTTAATGCCAGGTTTAGATACTGGAACTGCTCATACTACATTACTTCCTCCCCCGATTGCATATGGAAATGAAGACGGTCATGAGTTAGAAAATGTCTGGCTTCGCTTTGAATTAAAATTAGATAGAGCCCCGGTTTCTTAGATATGGGCACGAAAGAAACTTGACTAAGTTCGGTTACGGCAGGTTGTGTCTGACCATACACATGAAGACTTGTTGCCTTCTGAGGCGATTGTAAAAGAGGCTGAGAAAATAATTAAACCAAGGGCTAATAGAAAGGGTGAACCAAGTTTTTTCATGAACGATGATATGAGGAAATTATCTACACCTTGGAATATTGCTAAAATCAGATCTAGTCAAATAAACACAGAAGATTTGCCAGCGGGGGTAATATTGGATGCAGCAGCTGGATCTGGTGTACAATTAATCGCATTAACAAAAGGTCTTAGGAGGCCGGCATTAGGTATTGAAATTGAAAAAGAAGTAGCGTTATTATGTGCTGCAAACATGTATTCTACCTCTGACAAAGATGACATTCAAAGAACGATGGATAGGGTGCTTATCGGTGATGGTACTAAAGCAGGGGAAGCAATGAGTGTATTTTGGAAAAGTTTACGTGATGCTGGTACAAGAGCTCATCCTCCAATAGCGATGCTACATTTAGATCCTGCTAGACCGAGGGATGCGCAAAATCATAAAATCGAGGAAATGAAACCTTCTCTGAAGGAATTATTAAATTCCTGGAATGAATATCTACAAATTGGACCTAGGGGGCCTGCAGTTTTATTGGATTTGTCTCCTAGATTAGATGGTCAACAAAGAAATATGGTTAATTCTCTATTAGAAACCACTTTCCCAGGAGTCCCAAGAACTTGGGAATGGTTAAGTCAGGGAGGAGGGAGAGTTGATAGATTATCAGTTTGGATTGGATCTATTTCTTCAAAAAATAGCCATAGGTGTATTAGAGTAGGCAGAAAGAATATAATGGCTAAAATTGAAGGCTCTCCAGAGCTATCTAAAACTGTTAAACTAAACTCTCCGCCCCCATTCGGTTCTTGGATTTCTGTAATTGATGCTTCTTTGGTAAAAAGTGGATTGCAAGAATCTTGGGTAAAAAGGGTAATGTCTCCAAATTGTGGATACTCTTGGCTAAGAATAGANGGTAGGCGTCCTCTAATTATACATACAGAGCCTCTATTAGATAACGACGACGTTTCAGAATTTGTAGTCTGTAGTGGCAAAGTTGTCCAACACAGATTAACTCCTCCAGAATTGAGGACTATAGGGCAAGTAGCAGCTGCTGCGGGTAGACATGGAATAAACAAAGTTACACTAAGGTGTAATATTGATCCAGAAGTACACCCAAAAATACAACGTAGATTGGATGCTGAACTAAAAGGAAGTGATGGTTCAAAGGCTTTTATGATTGACATTGAATTAGATAGAGGATCAACCAATCACCTACTATATGTTGTATGTAAAGAAGAAAAATAAATTAAAAATTCCTATGATTAGTCATCCGTTCCTTTCAAATAAGAATGGTAAGTCGCGAAGATGCCCATAGGGCCACTGGAAACAGTGAACACGGGGGAACCGAAATGGCTAAGATTGATGAATCCAAGTTAGGAGATGATTTCTCTTACATATTTAGAATAGCAGAAAGTGACATAGATGGTCTTAGTCCAATATCTATCGGTTTAACCTCAATTAAAGGTATTGGCCTCAGAACATCGCAGCAGATTTGTAGATTATCAGGAATAGATAGTAAAAAGTTAGGNGGTCTATTAACTGCTGAAGAAAAAGATTCGCTAAGATCTACTATCGATGATTATGCAACTATCTCACCGTGGTGGTTAATGAATCGTCAAAGAGATTTAGAAAGTAATGAAGATGCGCATTTAGTCTCACTCGAAGTTAAGTTAACACGTGATGATGATATTGCTAGACTCGCTGGNATGAAAACTTACAGAGGTATGCGTCACAGAAGTGGACACAAAGTTCGCGGTCAAAGACTCAGAGCTAATGGTAGGTCTGGTGCAACTCTTGGAGTTCAAAAGAAAAAGTAGATAGGTGATGATGAATGGGTAATCCAAAATTTTCTAGATCTAAAACACAAACACCAACTCATCCTTGGAGGCAAGCAAGAATTGACGAGGAGCATGCACTTAAAGANAAATATGGACTCAAAAAAACTGGTGGNATGANAGAAATTTGGAAAGAAAGNACAAGTTTACGAAGATATAGNAATCAGGCAATGAAANTAATTGGTAGAGTNGATACTTCAGAAGGTCATTTTGCTAAAGAAAANGAGCAATTGATTNCTTCCTTAACAAGAAAAGGNTTACTTCCTGANGGNGCAAGTGTTGGAGATGTNCTCCAAATTGATATNGATCAAATGCTTTCAAGAAGNTTGCAGTCNGTTGTTTACAGACGTGGTTTAGCNCCAACAATGAGNTCTTCTAGACAATTAATTATGCATGGNCATATTTCAATTGGTGAACAGAAAATGACTGTTCCTGGTTACCACATACTAAAAGAAGAAGANGAATTACTNCAATATAATTCAAATTCTCCATTTATAGATGAGAATTCTATTTTTCGCCAAGAATTAGAAAGATTTAGAGTTGTAGAAACTGATAAAGAAGAAGAAGAGCACGTAGAAATAAGAGAAGCTACTGAAGAGTTTATAGAGAAAATTAAAACTGATTCAGAAAATGCTCCAACTATAGAAGATACAATTCCAGAGGAGGGAAGTAAAGAATGAGTCATAAAGCAATTCTACACATATACAGTACATTCAATAATGTACTAATCACTGCTACTGATCTCACCGGATGTGAAACTATTTGCAAAGTATCTGGAGGAATGGTTACCAAAGGAGGTAGCGATTCTGGAGGACAATTTGCTGCGACAAGAGCTGCAGAAAGAATTGCAGAAATGCTGGGTGAAAAGAATTTTAATCAAGTGATTGTAAAATACAGAGGTGCTGGAGGAAATAGGTCGAATAATGCTCCTGGTGCTACAGCCGCAATAAGGGCTTTGACTAGGGCAGGAGTACAAATAACACGTATAGAAGATGTTACTCCAATTCCAACAGATGGCACAAAAAGTAAAGGCGGAAGACGTGGAAGGAGAGTATGAGGTGATAATGTGGTTAAAGTAAAAATTATCGATGAAAATTTAAACAGTATAAAAATTCTATTTACAGAAGCAGATAGGTCGTTGTTAAACGCTATTAGAAGAACTTTGATGGTAGATACACCTAAAATGGCCATTGATACGGTAAGATTTGAGTTAGGACTAGTAGAACAAGATGGAGAAACTTGGGAAAGCACTGGCCCTATTCCTGATGAAACTGTGGCTCAAAGACTGGCTATGGTACCAATAGTTACACGTCATGATGATTTTTATTTTCAAAATATGTGCCCTTCATGCAAAGATTTGGTAGAAGATCAAAGAGGTTGCCCTCAATGTTCTGTTATTTATGCTTGTAAAGCATTTGGAACAGAAGAAGGAAAAATGATATATGCTGGAGATATGAAGCCAATGGGTGATGATTCACTAAGTATCATAGATGAATTTAAGGAAATACCTATTACTAAATTATTCAAAGGCCAGATGATTGAGTTCTTTGCTACCGCTATCATGGGAAGAGGTCGTGATCATGCAAAATGGTCTCCAGTTTGTGGCGTTTCTTTTATATCAAGAAAAATAGGAGTTATAAAAAATAAATCTAAATCAAAAATTCTTTGGGATTTAGATTTAGAAATTACAGAAAAGGATTTCAAAAATGGTAAATTAGAAGATATTGAAAAGGTTGCAATACTTGAAAGAGAATTACACCATGTAGGAGAAGGTACCGAAGAAATGAGAGAATTTAAAGATGCGATTGTGATTGAAGAAGTTCCAGAAGAATTCATACTATCTTTTGAAACAGATGGTTCTATGACTCCTCGTGTCGCTTTTGAAAAAGCCACTGAAGAGTTATCTTCTCGTTTTGATAATATATCTCAGGATATTGTATCTGCTCTTTAATTAAGAAAGGCTTCTTGTCTGAAAAGGTTGTAGCAAATATATGACTGTGAAACTCGGAAGAGGTGCATGTGGCGGTCACGTTACATTATTTTTTGCAATAATGGATAAATCGAAAAATATAGAGGAGCAAGGAAGTTTTGGCGCAGGATTTTGTTTAAAAAATGGTGTAGAGGCTATTACAAGAGGAGAAGAGGGTGATTTTAATCTTAAAATAAATTATCTTGATGGAGATGGAGATGATGAACTTTACGAAGAAGTGATTAAAATATTATTAGATGAGATACCTGAAATTGGCGATTATTCTTGGGAATTGAATATCAAAATGTCATTACCAGTTTCTCAGGGCTTTGGAATGTCTGGTGCAGGAGCAATTGCAGCGGCCAGTTCATTTCAAAGGGCTTTAGGTATTGCTCATGAAGAGAGCCGTAGGAGATCATATTTGGTTGCTCATAAAGTGGAACGCATTAGATCTACTGGACTAGGAGACATTACTGCATTATCTGCGGGTGGTGTGGAAAGAAGAATCGCGGTAGGTTCTCCTTACAGTGGTGAAAAACTAAATTCTGGGCCAGGTAAGGCAGAAGGATGGTTTGAAAAAATACCGTTGATATTGGCTTGGAAATCGAAAACTGGAAAGCATACAGCAAATTATATTGATAATCTTGAATGGAAGAAGAAAATAACTTCTTCAGGTAGAAAGGCAATGAAAACAATTAGTAAAGGGAATTGGGACAGGAGTCGTTGGCAGGAATTAATTGAATCGGCAGAAAAATTTGTTATTGATAGTGAGTTGATAATGGATTCTGAAAGAAATGAATTGCTCTTTGAATCTAATAATTTGATTAAAGATTGTGATTTAGAAGGATATGTGGTTTCTTTACTCTGTATGCTGGGACAGAGTATAGTTATAGTACCAAAAAATTTAGATTTGAATAATTTTGAAATCGATAAAATATGTAATAAATTTAATGCAGCTGGTTTCGAAACAATTGTTACTAGTTTATCTAATAATTTATAGATTTTTATTATTAGAAGTTTTTTCATGGAAATCTGCAAGTGGTTTCAAGTCCAAAGGACTTGAATCAAGTTGGATTGCTCCATTTAATTGTAAACTTTGACAAAAACCGTGACGATAAACAATAGCACCGTGACCATATTCTTTCACATATCTATCAACTTGCTTCTGTGTTTTCTTTTTAGGAAATTTTAAATCGGCACCAAAAAAATGTTTGGCATCTATCCAAGCACATGGGATGCCATTTATTCTAACATCATCAAGAAGTAATAAATCCGGAGTTATCACTGCTCTTCCTTCAGATTTTTTTTGTTCTTTAAGAAGTTCTTCTTGTCTTCTAAATCTAATACCCAGAGATGAAAAATAGTCACATAATATTTCTTCAAAAATTTCAGCTGCAGATTGAGTTTCGGATTGATTAACGGAACTCACTTTATCATTTTCCTCAGCCAATTTAAATTCTTGCCTATCCCTTTTATTTAGTCTATTAGGAGATTTTAGAGTTTCTTTTATTTTATTTTTAGACCACCCGCGCCCGGTTAGTATAGCTCGAAAGGTATTAACTGGAGGAGCATCAAACTTTTTTGAAAGAGAAAGCACACCTTGACCTGCGTCATATCTACTTCTCAGTTCATTAGAACGACCCATTAATCTTCCATGAGAATAAACGCTTTTTTCCTGATTTAATGCTGATCGTAAAGAAAGTGCTTGTTCAAGAGAAATAGAAAGATGTGCTATTTTTTCCGCTATTTCTGATACACGCTTCTCTGGTAGCCATCCAAACTCTCCTGGAAGGCAGACTAATTCACCAACAGTTTTTTGCATTGATTTGGGAATTCCATTAGTAATCCACTCTAATTCAATTATCTGAGGAGGAGGGTCTATTAGACTAGGAATGCCTTTTGGAAGAGGGTTTATATTGAATCTGGAAATTGCTCTTTCTATTGATTCTTTGTTATCGAGGTGAATTGATTTGTTCTTAGAAGAATTTTGAATTTGTTCTTGACGTGCTCGACTGCGTCGTCTATCGCGATTATTTTTTGGCTCAGAACGATTGGTCAACAGATGTGGGATATTGAGTAAGTCCATGAACCCACCGAGAGAAAAGGAAAAAATCTCAGATGTAATTATGCAAATGACATTCCTGGATCTAATGGGAAAGCTACTTTTGCCTTCCCTGCAACATCTTCGCCTTCTCCTACAGCATAGATAAATATTGACTTTAAATCCAATTCTTCCAATAAAAACTCCTGATTGGATCTCAAAAATTCCGATTCATTTAATGAAGACTCTATAAGTTTCTTATCATTATCTGACCATGTAAATACTCTTCCTCTCTTTTTCTTACTCCCCATGGTCAAATTATTCCATGTTTGGAAAATCTCCGCTCTAAGTTCATCTTTTGCAAATATTGATAATGATTTTAGATAATTTATCCCTTCTGTTTTGAAACTAAAATTTTCTTTCTGTAATTTAATAGCCTCTTTAGCTAGATTTTTTTTCCATTCCGGAGAGGTTTGAATAGTTAAGGTAGTAATTTTCTGATTAGAATGTCGTTGAGCTAAACCTTTGACATTTCTAGCAGAATCTATTACACCTCTAAGATATTCCTCTTGTGCCAATATATAAGAATCATCTTCATATTCAGTTATTTCAGGCAAAATATATGAGGCTAAAAGTCCATCTTCATTCAATCTATACCAGAATTCTTCTGCAACATGCGGTGTGACTGGAGAGATCATAGGTAACCATCCTTTGATGAATAATTTAGCAATTTTGTAATTATTTCCTCCTCTTCGACAATACCAAGACCAATCGGAAAGCATTGAAAAATGGCTTAACATTACGCCTTCACGAATTCCAACATTGGACATTGATTTTATCCATAAAACTTGATTTTTGCGCAATTTAGACAAAAGCCAATCATCCATTTTACTTTCTATGTTTTCCATATTTAAACCATTATTTATGGCTTCAACTATTGAATTCATTTGTCTATTATTAGCCTCTAAAACACTATCAGACCAATCCATGCCTGCTTCAGGATTTGCACCAAATAATATGAACAATCTCACAGTATCTGCCCCGTATATTTCTATCATATCTCCGGGACTAACTGTATTACCCAGTGATTTGCTCATCTTTGAGGATCGAGAATTTAATTTATCATTACAAGTAGGACATGATTTATCGAAATAATCCACATGATAATCGATATTACATCTAGAACAGAATGGTGTTGGAGAATTTAACATTCCTTGGCAGACTAATCTTCCAAATGGTTCACCAGTAGAAATTAACCCTGCATCTCTTAGAATTTTAGTAAAAAAACGTGCATAAAGAAGATGCATGACTGCATGTTCAATGCCTCCAATGTACAAATCTATTCCACCTTCCATCCAATAATCAGTAATTTCTTTATCAAAAGGAGATTTGTCATTATTAGAATCACAATATCTCATAAAGTACCAAGAAGAGTCGTAAAAAGTATCCATCGTGTCCGTTTCCCTTCTTGCCATTTTACCACATTCAGGGCAAGTAACATTTACAAAATCGGAATGTTGATCCAAAGGATTGCCATTTTGATCTTCTGTGAATATAACATCTAATGGTA
Organism: Methanobacteriota archaeon; assembly: GCA_002712575.1. Taxonomy (GTDB): domain Archaea; phylum Thermoplasmatota; class Poseidoniia; order Poseidoniales; family Thalassarchaeaceae; genus MGIIb-O3. The sequence goes on along the minus strand of PATZ01000022.1, from coordinate 25,384 downwards.
GTTCAACTGGTAATGATTCTTTTGGCACTGGAATTACTCCACATGAATCACAATGAATCATAGGAATTGGCGTTCCCCANAATCTTTGTCTTGATAAAAGCCAATCTTTGAGTCTATATTGTGTAGTTCCTTCTCCTAATTGTTCTCTCTTTAATGATTCAATAACAGCATTTTTTGCTTCATCACCCGATAATCCGTCAAATCCATCAATTGGCGAATTAACCATCGGACCATATCCTTCAAATGCTGAAGTTAGTAATTCTTCAGGATCGTTACTTTCTTTTGCCACCAATACCCTTCTGATAGGTAAATTATATTTTTTAGCAAAGTCATAGTCTCTCTGATCATGCCCTGGAACTGCCATTACTGCTCCGGTACCATATGAAGATACTACAAAATTTCCAGCATATATAGGAACTTCCTCTTTACTTAATGGATTAATAGCATATTTTCCAAGNAATACTCCTTTTTTCTCTTTTAACATATTTATACGTTCAAATTCTGACATTTTTAGACATTCTTCTCTTAATTTTCTCCAACCTAATTCCCATTCAGTGTTCTTNCATAATTCCTCACATAATGGGTGTTCTGGTGATAGAGTAATGAATGTGGCTCCAAAGATGGTATCTGGCCTGGTAGTAAATACCCTAATTTTTGATTCATGATTGCATATCATGAAATCTATATTTGCACCATGAGACCTTCCAATCCAGTTTCTTTGCATTGTTTTTACATTTTCAGGAAATGTGATATTATCAAGTTCATCGAGTAATTCATCAGAATAATCTGACATTTTGAGGAACCATTGTGACATGTCTTTCTGAATTACTTCTAATCCACACCTCCAACAACGATTATTCTTCACTTGTTCATTTGCTAATACTGTATCACATTCATTACACCAATTAACTGGTGCAGATCTGCGTTCAACCAATCCCCTTTCATTAAACATTAGGAAAATTTCTTGATTCCAGCGGTAATAATTGACATCGGAAGTCGCTAAAAATCTATTCCAATCATAAGAATATCCCATTCTTTCTTGATCTTGTCTGATACTGGTAATATTTCTATGTGTTACATGGTGTGGATGTCCATTTTCTTTTTTTGCAGCGTTTTCAGCAGGCATTCCGAATGAATCGTAACCCATAGGATAAAGTACATTTTTCCCCATTAAACGTTGAAACCTAGCCATAGAGTCTCCTATGGAATAATTACGCACATGACCCATATGCATATTTCCAGAAGGATAAGGAAACATCTCTAAACAGTAGAATTTAGGTTTGGATAGATCTATTTCTGAATCAAAAACTTTAGCTTTTGCCCATTCCTTTTGCCAATGTAATTCGGAATTTTGGAAATCATATATCATTCTATCATCCTCAATTACTAATTTTTAATAGACCAAATAACCTATATTTTTATTATTTATAAAAAAAAGACAAGATGCTGTGGCGTAAACAGTCATTCTTACCAAACACTGCCACATATTATATCTGATTTGAACTATCCCCCTTTGATTACACCATCACACCTATCTCCGATAGACGTCTGGGCCTATTTATGCTAAGAGACGGAGAGTTTGATATTGATATCAGAAGTGATGGTATAGAAGTCTGGGTAACCCAAATGGGGGATTTTATGAATATGAATACTGCTATAATTGATAGGACTAATAAAGTAGTTGTAATAATTGACCCATTTGATTCAGAAAGCTGGTTTAATGTACTAAAAGGTGAAGATTTATGTCCAACACATTTGCTATATACACATACTCATAGAGACCATACTTGGGGATACAAAAAAATGTTACAATTAGTACCGGATATCCAAGTTTTTGGACATGAAGATGCTGATATGAGTGATTTTGTTAATGGTGAATTATTTGGCAAGGTAGACTTTACACACACATGGGATAATGTACCAAATAGTACGATAGAATGGTCTGAAGGGGGAATCGTACTCAAAGTAACTCATTCTCCAGGGCATGCTCCAGGGCACGTTACATTTCATGGTCATGGAATATATCATGCTGGAGATTTATTATTTACAGCATATTCTGGAAGAGTTGATTTGCCTGGAAGCGATCCATCTGCACAAATAAGTAGTTTGAAAAATGCACGTAAAATACTTAGTTCATTACCTGAAGACTGGCGGCTAATACCTGGTCATAGATATGAATGGATTGATGGTACAACTCCTGACTGGGTAACTATCAAAGAGATACTTGAAAGNAATNTTTCATTAAATGATAAGAGTGTTACTTCTTCTTTCTCCTGAGTAGTTTTGTGATTATTTTACTTTCTTTTTCCAATTGCAAATCTGTATTTTCTTCTCTTATTTTCTTCAGAGCTTTTATTGGAATCCAGTCATCTGGTATTAATCTCCAAGGAGTAACTCTTGAGAGAATTCCCAATAATATATGGCTTCCTGGAATCATAAATACACGCAAAGGAGGTATTAATACACTTAAGGTAGCCAAATCGTTTTGTACTTCTTTTCTGCGCTTTTTTGATATTTTTCTTCCTATAGCGATGTTTGCAAGAGTTTCTGATGTGTTTTTAAAATGTTCTGCAGAAATTTTAGAGATATCCCATGCCTTTTCTATCGAATTACCCCATTTACTAGGATTTTTAGCAATTTCATATATCTCATTTTGAGAATTTTCAGGAAGTCTTCTATATGTAATATACGTAGTAGAAAATATCCAAGTTATCATGCGGAAAGAATTTCGAAACCAATTAACAAATCTTCGCATTTTTTTCACTCAGTTTTATCTTTCCTTTCTCTATTGATGCCTAAGGTGTTAACAGCCTTTTCAACACTACCGACTGGTATCTGCTCTTCCTTTTCCAAAGCAGATAATGCGCCTAAAACAATATTATTGGTATCTATTTCAAAAAATTCCCGTAGTGCCTCTCTTGTATCGGAACGGCCATATCCATCAGTTCCCAAAACAATAAATTGTCCACCAATCCATCTTTGAATCATTTCAGGTATTGCTGAAATATGATCAGAAACTGCAACGGTTGGCATATTATCTCCAAAACAATTCTCAACATATGATTTTCTAATATCATGAGGGAATAATGTATTATTACGCTGTATATTAAGACCTTCTCTTCTTAATTCNCCGTAGGATGTTACAGACCATACTTCTGAATCTATGTCAAAATCTGATTTCAATAAATTGTGTGCATCTATCACATATTTCAATATTGGACCGGAGCCGAGTAGTCGCACTTTGGTATTTTTATTGTCTTCTAATTTAATTAACTTATATGCTCCTTTAATTATTCCTTGATCTACTCCGTGAGGTTTAGGAGGTTGTTGTTGATTTTCGTTGTATAACATTATATAATTGAAAAAGTCTAGTTCCTGNCCCCACATTTCATCTATGCCATGCCTGATGATTGTCGATAATTCATATGCATAAGCAGGATCCCAAGCTTTACAAGATGGAACAGTCGAAGCAATAAGAAGGCTATGTCCATCCTGATGTTGCAATCCCTCACCATTAAGAGTTGTTCTTCCTGCAGTTGCACCCATTAGAAAACCTCGGGCACGTGCATCGGCAGCACTCCAAATTTGATCAGCAACTCGTTGAAAACCAAACATCGAATAGAAAGTATAAAACGGCAATGTGGGAGTATTGGCATGTGAATATGAAGTAGCACTGGCAATCCATGATGCTATGGCATTAGCCTCTGATATTCCTTCTTCGAGGANTTGTCCTGCTTTTGATTCTTTATAGTTAAGGAGCATTTTATGATCTACAGGAGTATAAGTTTGGCCTTGGTGAGAGTATATTCCAAATTCACTGAACAATGGATCCATACCAAAAGTCCTACCTTCATCAGGGATTATTGGAACTACTTTNTCTCCTATGTCTGATTTCATTATTTTTCTTAGTAATCGGACAAAGGCCATTGTTGTAGATACCTTTTGCCCTTCTGGTGTTCCTTCATTAAAATCAGAATAAAGATCATTGTTTGGTAAATCTATTTCTATTTTTGGTACAGTTCTCGATGGTAAAAAGCCACCTAATTCATTTCTTTTTGAAATCAAATAATTATATTCATCTGAATCTTTATCTAGGGAATAAAAGGGACTATTTTCCAATTCACTTTCTTCTATTTCTAAACCTAATCTATCCTTATATGCCGATAAGTCTTCTAGGCTCATTTTCTTCTTTTGATGAGTTGAATTTCTCCCTTCAAAGGAATCTATTCCCCAGCCCTTTACTGTATGTGCTAATATTACTGCTGGTCCATCCGCTGCTTCTGCCGTTTTATATGCAGAATATACTTTGAGAGGGTCNTGTCCGCCCCTTTTTAAACCTGAAATTTCAGAATCAGATAGTGAATTACCTATTTTAATTAATTTTTCATTACCTGAAAAAAATTCTTCGCGAAACTTGGATACATCCAGTGTGCTCATTCTTTGCCAATCACCATCACTTATTTTTTCCATTCTCTGTAAAATTATTCCCCTTTCTGAGGATTCCAATAATTTATCCCAACCAGAGTCCCATAATACCTTGATTACTGTCCAACCTGCTCCTCGATACAATCCTTCTAATTCTTGNATTATACTTGAGTTACCTCTCACTGGGCCATCTAACCTTTGTAAATTACAGTTTACTATTACTATTAGATTGTCTAATTTCTCTCGACCTGCGACTGCAATTGATGCAATGGCCTCGGGCTCATCCATCTCACCATCCCCTAAAAATGCAAAGACTCTNCTTTCTGATGTGTCNGCTAATTCTCTCGTGTGAAGATATTTCCAAAACCTTGCGTGCATTACAGCACCNAATGGCCCTAAACCCATCGAAACTGTAGGATATTCCCAAAAATCTTTCATTAATCTAGGATGAGGATATGAAGATAGTCCATCATTAAAAGATTCTTGACGGAAATTAATTAGTTGNTNNCGAGAAANTCTNCCTTCNAAAAAGGCTCTAGCATAAATTCCAGGACTAGAATGCCCTTGNATATACAATGCGTCCCCTATNCCNTTGGAATCTTTGCCTCTAAAAATATGATTAAAACCGACTTCATAAAGGGTAGANCTAGANGAATATGAAGATATATGTCCACCAATACCATCTATNCTTCTATTTGCATCNGAAACNATTAANGCTGCATTCCATAATATTNTATTTTGGATTTTATTTTCTAATTCTAAATTACCTGGATATGGCATTTGTTGATTAATTGGAATTGAATTTAAGTATGGTGTTCTAGATATTTTATGTATAGGAATAGAAAGTAATTCGGCCTCTACCATCAACTCATGCAATAGCATTCGTGCCCTTTCTGGTCCGTGCTCAGTAAACACTGTACGAAGTGATTCTAACCATTCATCTGTTTCTTCTTCATCTAAATCTGGAAGATTTTGATGTGGTTTATAATCTGACATAAGTTCACCTTGGCGTTATTTTTGATGTATGGGGTTGTCACTTAGATTTCAAATGTTATATTAAAGTAGAATACAAATATCAAATAATATTTACTAAGTAGCAATGATGTAATGTTCTTATTCCAGAAATAGTTATTGATGAATCTCCTTCTATATATCTCTCACCATTCCATTCTTTCACTATTCGCAGAACTGTTCTGTTCCCAGGAATATTATTTGGATCAACCTTTAATTCTATACATATCGGGCCTCCTTCTGACATCCAATTCAATACAGCATTGGTACATAATCGTGCAATGCCGTGCTGTTGTTCAGAACTACGAACCCAATATCCAAGATTCCAAATTGCCTTATCTGATCTAGTGATTCTGTCAAACCCAATCAATCCAAGTACGGTATCGTCCCAAGGACGTATTATTATCCAATGATGAAGGAGTCCTTTGCGTCCTTTACTTTCTGTATCCTCTATGAAACTATATATTTGAGATTCAAAGGGCTTTTCTGTGACTATCCAAGGCATTGCCCAACTTACTTCTGGCCACGTTTCTTCGAATGCTTCAATCAATCCTAGGGCATAGTTAGTTGATGCGGGCCTTAAAATAAGATTATCATTAACTCTAATTGATGAAGTAATCCTGCGCATCTTAGTATGACGCAGGTGTTATTGTACATCATACCTATGTAAAAAATTAAATTTTCTAGGGGCGTAATTTTTGCTTTGCTTGTATTACATTAGGATCTCCAGGTAATGAACTTATAGCAGATTTAAGCATTTTATCAACTGCGCTTTGCCTACCTATTGTATCCAAAAGTTTACCAATGGGATAAATAAGATTTGTTTGATTACCCAAATGCGGCCCTACTTCATCAATTAATACAGTAGCATGTGCTATATTTTTATCGATTGCTGCTCTCATTGCCGCAAGTACCTGCTCCTTAAGATTAGAAAAATCCCACTCTTCTTGTTGAGCCCAAGGCCAATATGTAATCTGTTTATCTGGTATGGAAAGAGTATTATTTGCATCAGATAAGGGCATAACAGGTGCCGAAGGCAAAACTATTTTTTCTTCTTTACTTATAGTTTCTTTAACGAGTGGTGATTCTAGTTCTTTTGAAGGCAACAATGGCGGTAAATTTGCAGGTGCTGGAGGCAATAGTTCTTCTGACTCAGATGTTTCTGTGACTTCAGAATCTTCCTTTTTCGGTTCTTTTATCGGCTCAATAACTTGTGTTGTTTCTTCTTCATAAAACGATTCTTCATAAATATCTACCACGCCATCACCATCAAAATCTGCTGGTTGAAATATTTCGATATCGTTAATATCCTCTGAAATATTCTGAGCGTTCATTATCTGAACGTTATCAGGTGTGCCCGAAGTGGGTTGAATAAGGGCTATGGGTTCATTAGTAGGTTCTTCCAGTTCCTCAGGTTTTTCATCTGGTATCTCAAATTTAGTCGAAAGGACTGGTGCATCTTCTGGTTTAAGTTCATAATCTTCTTCTATTTCTTCTTGATTAGAGGGTAATTCAATAGTAGTACTGGCCATAGCAAAATTTGGCTTACTGCTCAATATAACTGAATCTTCATCAGAATATTGATTGACATCGACCGTAACATCGTCCATCTTAAATGTGGCTTTTGACCAGTCAATAACTTCAGTCTCTTTTTCTTCTTCAAATTCATTCATTAATTCATCAAATAAATTATTTCTTTCTGATTCTTCTATGGTTGAAGTTTGTTTATAATTTGGTTTATTTAATTGGTATGAACATGATGAACAAGTTTCAGCACTTGCACTGTTGATATGTTGACATAATGGACAGATATTCTTCTCAGTGGAGTTTTTTTTCCACTTTTTAAACCGATCCCACATTCATCGCCCACCTTCAATAATAATACGTCGAACAAACTCTGCGTATAATCATCACTGGATTATGATATATCCTCATTCGATTTTTTTTGAAAGTTTTCAAACATAACATTGAGGTTCATAATGTGCTGCGGGTAATAGGAGAAGACATCATGAAAGACCATGAATCGCCAATATCAATCAATACAGGTAGTGGAACTTTAGCTAAAGCTATTATATCAGAAAGAGATGGTCACAAGGATATTCCAGAAGGAACAATATTTGCATCTAGAATTGATAGATTGGCTTCTTTTATTTTAGATGTTATATTAACAACTACTATACTTCTATTTGTTACCAAAGGAAGTATTTTTTATATCTGGAATCTTAGTATGTGGACATCCGCAGATTTTCACTATTCTCTTGTGATGTCGTTTGTTTTTTTTGCAGCACATTGGCTTTATTGGAGATTAAGTGGTGTTTATTTCTCACGTTCAATAGGACAGAAGATTTTTGGAATAGCAGTAGTATCTGATGATGGATCGGAAATGACTGGGGAAATGTGGGATAAAAGAGTCTTGCAAAAATTAGTTTACCTTATACCAATAATTGGTTGGTACAATGGTGCATATGATTTGGCTAGAATTTCTCAGAGGCATACTCACCAATCGAATATAGATGTTAAAGTAAATACGATTGTAGTTAAAGCGTACTCTTTACCTCCTCTTTATCGTAAACACATAAAGTAGGTGATTAGTTGGAACAATTAGTAGAACATGTCTTGTCAGGTAATTGTATTGTTTATCCAACAACAACTCAACCTGCATTAGGTTGTATATTGCAATCAGATGCCCTTGATATTCTCTATGAAATTAAAAATAGAGATCATAGTCTACCACTAAGTATAGCGGTTTGTGACATAGAACAGGCTAAAAAAATTGTAGAAGTTCCCAATGATGTTATTGAAATCCTGAAGTATTTTCCCGAAGGAGCACTAACTATTATATTAAAATCAAAAAGTAAACTGGATTTACGCCTTGGAGGAATGTCAGTAGCTGTTAGAGTTATTAGTCATGAAGTAGCTAAAAAAATATTAGAAAAAACTGGTCCATTGACCGCAACTAGTGCAAATATTAGTGGGACAAAACCCATATTAAATTGTAAAAAGTCTGCTGAAATTTTATCTACTGAAAAGTATGAAGTTATTGGACATAATAGTGATTGTCTGCAAGAAACTCCCAGTACTTTGATATCTTGGTGGACTGTGTGTGAATCACTTAAGTCACCGAGCATCGAAGTATTGAGAGAAGGAATAGTGAGTTCAAAGGAAGTGCAGCAATGGTGGAAGAAGTGGATTTCAAGCAATGGAGAGATGCAGGTCACGTAGCACGAAGAACCTTAGAAGGGATAAAGGGAGAGATTGTTGCTGGGAAAACATGGAATGAAGTCATAGATTCTGCTGAAAGATTCATTAGAAGGCATGGGGGTCAAGCTGCTTTCCCAGTAACTATTTCTGTCAATGATATTGCTGCACACTATACAACAAATCATTCAGAAGATCCTCTAGAAGGATTAGATAGAGAAATGATATTTCAAAATGGAGATTTAGTTAAATTAGATGTTGGAGTCCACATAAAGGGCGCTTTAGCAGATAATGCGATGACACTAGAAGTTGGAAATAATGGCGAGCACACAGAACAAATTAAGGCGTCCATGGAAGCAAGGGATGCAGCAATTGAAAAAATGCATCCAGGAACACCATGGTATGAAATAGGAGCCATTGCAGAACAAGTAACGAAAGATGCAGGATTTGTCCCAATTAGTAACCTTTGTGGGCATCAGATGAAAAGATGGAATTTACATGCTGGATTATCAATACCGATGTATGCATGTGGGCCTAATAATCCTAGTTTCAAAGGAGTTGTAGAAGAAGGAGGCGTTTATGCAATAGAGCCGTTCAATACTACCGGAAAGGCGGGTAAAATAGAAAATGTTTCACCTAAGGGTTCATCTAATATTCTAAGAGTTACAGGAGACGTGACAATTCGAAAAGCACTAAGTAAAGGTAAACTAAAACCATTGGGAGCAACAATGGCCAGATACATAGAAGAAAGATATCATACTTTACCGTTTGCTGAAAGATGGGCTTATCCATTATTAGAAAAGCCATTTCCTGAAGAAAGTGAAGAGTCTTTAGTAAGAAAATGGAATGCTTTAATTAAAAAATTAACCTCGATAAGATTTCTTGAAGTTTATCCTGCTTTGAGAGATATAGATGGTGGAAATGTTGGCCAGTATGAGCATACAGTATTAGTTACTGAAGGTGGTCCAGAAATTCTAACAGTAGAATAAAAAAAATAAGTATTTATGACAATATACACGAATGAGAAGTATTTTCACAAAATGATTAATTAATACCTTCTATCATCATTTAACGTACGGGGCCGCAAGGTTCTCGCTGAGTGCATCCCATCCCCTCGCTTTTATCTCTCGCCCTGTACACCTATTATTCCTCAGTGGTAACTTCAGTATTACCAAATAAGGTTACAGTAATTATAGAGCCTAATATCAAAAGCATCCCAATAGATTGCTGGAGAGATGGTTGCTCTGAAAGTAAAATAATTCCCCAGATTATTGTTAACACGGGCTGTAACAAAAGAGCAAATGAAGTATGGGCAGCCGGTAATCGAGGAAGTGCATATGTAATAGCTATCCATCCTAAGACTTGACAGGAAAGAGCGAGAAGAATTAACCATGCATGACTTGGATAAGATGGTTGTACATTTAGTGATTCGACATTTATGAATTGCAATGGTAAAATACCTAATAAAAAAAGGCCAACTGCTGCACCTGCAGTAGTATCTAATTGGAGATTTTGAGCAGGAGATTTTTCTTTATTTGAATACCTATAAATTATCAAAAAAGATGAATAAAATATTGCAGCGAATATTCCTCCTATTACTCCAAATGATGGATTTTCTCCATACGCTTCATTATCCCAGATTCCTGATATTAAAACTAAACCAAGAATAACAATGGGTAAAACAATGAGAATTGATTTATTTGGTTTTTCACCAAGAAATTTCCAACTAATAAGTGTAACAATGATTACTTGTGAGTTGCCAATCATTGTAGCAATACCCGTACCAATATAATCTATTGCGGTATGATATGCAAGAAAATCCAGTGCAAGAAATAGACCTGCAACAAATGTTAATTGGCGAGATTTGTAATCTCTAGTGTCAATGGATCTAGAAAAATATACAATTAGTAATAAAATTGGGAGTGCATAAAGCATTCTAAAAAATGCACCTGTGATAGGGTTGGTTTCGGTTAATATATAGATTAAAGGTGCGAATGATAAAATAGCTGACCCTAGTAATGCAACTAACATATTCTTACGGTCTTCAGCGACCAACATAGGAAAGCATCTCACTCTAATTTTGATTCTGAAATCATTTCTTGTAATTCTCCACTTTGGTACATTTCTAAAGCTATATCTGAACCACCTATTAATTCCCCATTAATAAAAACTTGAGGCATTGTTGGAAAATCTGACCATGCGCACACTGAAGGTATTGCTCTTGGATCTGAAAGTATATTTACACTAGCAAATGGCTCTTTCAACTCCTTTAATACTGAAGCTGCACGATTACTAAAACCACATCTTGGTTCATCCGGTGTTCCTTTCATAAAAAGCACAATCTTATTATCATCTACTAATTCTTGTAATTCATCTGGTGTCCAATTAAAACTCATTTTCTTCACTCCTTTTTCTCCCTTCTAATGTGAACTCCGAAGAATTCTACATCTCCTCCATGTGGATCAAAAGCGGTTTCTCCACTTTTGGAGGCTTGTTCAGGAGTCATACATTTCAGATCCAAAGCATGAACAATATTTTGCTCAATAAATTGTTTAAAGTGATTAAGAATGGGTTTTTGCCTCTGTAATGGCCTTGTTCCTTCGTAATCAGAAGATACTACACGAACATGGAAATGATCTCCGCTTTTATGAAGATCTGTTACAGTTACATCTGCACTTGGTATAACTTTTAGAACTTCATCAACCACCCATTGTTCAGTAACCATGGCTCTTAGAATAGGTCATCATTATTGAATTCTTGGTGTCTTAAATTAATTATTTAATGCATCATATATTAAATTCAAATTGGATTTTATTGAGCCTTTATCATTTATTAGTCCAGAGCCCACTACTGCTATATCAATACCCCATTCGGCAACTTTTGCGGCATTATGGCTTTTAATTCCTCCATCTATCATTAATTTTGTAGGACGGCCGCCTGATTGGATTTGTTTATCTATAATTTCCCTGAAATAACGTACTTTATCTTCCATTTCAGGCATAAATGATTGTCCTCCTTTGCCAGGAACAACTGACATGACAAGAAGAAGGTCTAGATCAGGAATTAATGATAAAACATCAGAAGCGGGGGTGTCTGGGTTGAGGACACAGCCGATTTGGACATTTGCTTTACGTACATTTGATATAAACTGAGGAAAGTCCTGAACGGCTTCAATATGAGCGATTATCAAATTTACTCCCGCATCAACATATTGTTTCCATGTTTCTTCGGCATTATTTATCATTAAATGACAATCGATAAAAATGTCTGGACCTAGTCTATCTCTGACTGAACGGATTAGTGCTGGACCAAATGTAATGGTACGGTTTACGACCCAATTACCATCCATAACATCCATGTGTATCCAATTTATTCCTGCATCTATTGCTTCATCGAGAGTATCACCAAGGAGACAAAAATCTACTGTCAAAATACTTGGCGTTATTTTCAAAATATTGACTCCCGTTGGTGTGAAGTGCAGGGCAGATAGTATATGAAATTAATATAAAATACTTAATTTTAAGACACATGTTGATAGGATACGAGTTACTCGAGAAGTACGTAGGTGTGATAATGGGACAAGTACTTGAAGTAAATGATGCTGATTTTGATATGGTAACAAAAGGTAATGAGTGGGTATTAGTAGATTTTTGGGCTCCTTGGTGTGGGCCATGTAAAATGATTGCTCCAATACTGAAAGAAATCGCTGGAGAAAGAGACATAACAATAGCTAAAGTAAATACTGATGTTAATTCATTAGCCCCTGGTAAATACAATGTCAGAGGAATTCCAAATCTAATATTGTTCCACAATGGTGAGCCAGTTGAGCAAATTACGGGAGCAATGCCAAAACCGGGAATGGATAATTGGTTAAACAGACATATGATATGAGTTCATTGCATCACGTAATTTCTTTTCCCTCAATTCATTTGGNNTNCCTGTTTCTCTNAGAAGTCGTGCACGTAATGCTTCATGAATCCACATNCCTTCNNTAAGTTCTAGCATCAAACCTCGTTCNAANATCTCTTCAGGAGGTTTGCCATTTATGTTTGCAGCAGATGCCANAACAGACCAAGGAACTGGACGGTCAGAAACGGCAAGAATTGCTAATAATTCGCGATGATCNGNNGGCATNACATTGAGNATTTCTTCATCCAAGAATCTTAGCCAGTCTTCATGCATAGTTTTACCATAAATTTCNAGNAGTTCAAGNGCTAANGGATGNCCNCCTGTGACTTGATATATTTCCTCTNCAGGTGTTNTATTAGTTGTATTAAATGAGTTNAGCCAATCNGAAATTTCTTCAAATGATAGTCCGGATAAANATAGTTCTTCAACNCTATCTCTAGTATGAACNTCTCGNCGNTCATAAAAAGTTAGATTAGTTCTTGATANCATGATTAATCTAATTTTTGTTTCTTCTGCAANCTGNAGTAGCATTCCAAAGAAATTATGGCTTGNTGATTCTATATTATGTACATCATCAAGTATTATNATTATTTCATTAATATTTGATGTTNGAAGTTTTTCTTTATCNGATAAATGTGCTACTAATCTACGTCTATATAAATCAAGATTTAGTTCNNCACCNGGTTTGAATGGTATCGCATCTAANACGTTGTATGGATCTTCGGATTCTTGTTGCGAATGAATTCCNANACGNTGGAGTAAACTTGCTGCTATGCCAAGGGTTGTNTCCCATGGTTGACATGGATAATACATTAATTCAGAACTAGGATTATTATTTAGTAAATCNTTAACCCATGAAGAAGTCANNGTNGTTTTACCGCATCCTGCTATACCTGATAATATCANNAAAGGTACATCAGAACTATACCATTTATCAATANTTAATTTTTCTNATTTACGNCCATGAATCGTNCGAATATCTGGTGGTTTACTATGATAAGTAGAATTCGCTCCAGTNAGCATTTTAATAGAACNAGGTTTTTTGATATCTTTTGACTTTACAATAGTACCAAATCTTATATCTCCNAAATTTAANANTCCTTCATGNTGCGNATGCATCAAAATTTGTAAAAGTGTTAATTTTGCTTGTAAATGNNAAGCNGCATCATCGGCTCTNACTTCAAGAAGTGNATTATTCCGATCCCTCAAAATAACTTTAATGGATTTTAANNAAGATATTCGAGATANGGCTTCTTTCCTTCCAAATTCAGTTAATTGCCATGTTTTTTGTCTTCTTTCTGAATCTCTAATNACACGNGTATGTTCTGTAGCCCAACCATTATTCANTATTTCTCTCATTGTTCTGGAAACATTAGGAGGGTGTAATGCGCACACTTCAGCAATNCCNGGNCGNGTTAATTCATAAGAAACCAAGTAATGATCTGCTTGATGATCTTGTTCCCACANATGAAGGAGTATNCGATCTGTTACTGATATATTNACTCGGCCATCTCCACTTGCCATTAGACATTCCGANTCATTATGTATCATCAAAGGTTCGGGAGATTGATTATGAAAATNAGACCATGTATGTATGTCATTTATATTTCATCAAATAGCCACAACCTATGTGTCTAATGTCTTACTCGGNCAATTATGTCTGCATACGACGAGCTCATAGAGAAAATGAAAGAAATNGATTTAATAGGTCAAATTGGAGGTCTTCTAAGTTGGGANCAAGAAGTAATAATGCCNCCTAAGGCTGCTGCATTGAGAGCGGAGCANTTNGCATATTTNTCTTCTATAAAACATGAAAAAATGACATCTNAGAAAATTGGATTNTTATTAAATGAGTTNGAAANNNANACAAANCTTGATGAGATTCAATTAGGGAATGTAAGACTNNTTAGGAATTCATATGATAAAGCTACCAANTTACCNAATGANTTTGTTNTTGAAATGGCTAAACATCGCTCNATGTCNATGATNACCTGGACAGANGCGCGTGCAAAAGATGACTTTTCGATATTCAGAGANGATTTAGAGAAAATGATNAATTTGGTNAGAAGAGAGGCTGATTATCTTGGNTATGATNATGTCCGTTATGACGCATTATTAGATAATTACGAANCNGGACTTACAGTTGCTAAACTAGATCCATTGTTNGAAAATTTAAGAGATAAAGTTGCTCCATTNGTTAAACTTGTAGTAGAAGAGGGANANNCTCCAGATATGAGTTGGGTAAATGANAATANATGGAATAAATCTGGACAAGAAGTTTTGAGTCAAAGAGTTTCNGANGCTATAGGTTTTGATTTTGANGCAGGNAGAAGNGATTCTTCTACTCATCCATTTTGTGGAGGNCCCAACCCAGATGATGTGCGATGGACAACTAGATATTCGGAAAGCGAGCCNTTTGGATCATTATATGGTTCAATGCATGAAACTGGACATGGCNTNTANGAACANGGAAGGCCCAGAGACTTAGATTTCCAACCGGCAGGAAAAGCCAATGGTTTAGGGATTCATGAAAGTCAAAGTAGGCTATGGGAAAATCAAATTGGAAGATCATTAGAGTTCTGTGAGTGGGTATTGCCACTTTGGAAGGAAAATTTTCCAGAAAATATGAAAAATGTGAATGCAGAAGACTTATGGAAATCAGTTAATATTATACAACCTAGTTTAATTAGGACTGAATCAGATGAAGCGACATACAATCTTCACATAATGATTAGGTATGAAATAGAAAAGAAATTGATAAGTGGAGAGATTGAAGTTGATGATCTTCCGGATATATGGAGTGATATGTATGATAAATTTTTAGGAATAAAAGTTCCCAATAATTCCCTAGGAGTATTACAAGATGTGCATTGGTCAATGGGTGCTTTTGGATATTTTCCAACATATACACTTGGAAATTTATATTCGGCTCAACTTTTATCGGCTGCAAAAAAGGACATAGGAGAAATAAATAAACAAATAAAACAAGGAGATTTTTCTCCATTACTAGAATGGATGAGGAAGAAGATTCATTCAAGAGGAAGTATCATTGAGCCTGCTGAATTAATTAAAGAGGCGACAGGTAACTTCCCTTCTTCTGATGAGTTTGTTGAATACTTAAAAAATAAGATAATTGACTTATACGAGTTAGATAGCAGTTTAATTTAGAGATGATATTTATGAACAATTATAAATTATCAGAAATATCTTCTTTTGTAAGAGATATAGGTACTGAGTGTACAATATTAAAACTACACAATAATTTTCTGATTGCAGGATCGCACGACGGGATATTGAGTTGTTGGGATATAATCTCAGGAATGGAAAAATGGAGCAATCATTTTGAAGGCCCGTGCTCAGAAATGATAATTGAACAGGAATTAATTTATCTCGCAGAAGAAGGTAATATCCATTGTATTGATTTAGATAATGGAAAATCAATATGGAGCAAGAAAATTGATGGTTATAGTGAATTTATTAAAACATATGATGACCATATATGGGTAGGGTCTTCTGTTTATGATTTACAAATTTCGAATTATTCGGAGTCAGCTATTTGGAAATTTAATAAGAAAGGAGAATTAATTAAAACTGTCATATTAAAAAGTAAACCTTGGTTTTTTGATGTGACCGATTTAGGTTTATTTATTGGCCTCAGTAGGCCATTATGCGGATATGGAAAAATCAATGAAATGGGATTGGTGGAATATTACGATTTGATTAATAAAAACCCTATCACGACAGGGATTTCTCATAAAAATAACATTTTTCTTGGACATAGTAACGGAAATGTCAGCAATATAGGAAATAAAATTGAAGAATATAAAAATAATAAAAATATTCCTGTAAAAGATTTAGAATTTCATAAAGGAATAATTATTGGGCTAGAATCTGGAGAAATATACTCTGAGAATGATTGGGAAGTGAATCTAAAAAAGGAGTTGGATGTATTATCCCGCGCCCCATCTAATGATGGCATAGATTATTTATGGGCTTCAACGTGGGATAATAGATCTAAAATTTTCTCAATTGATATTAATTCAGGAAATATTGAATTTTGTGTTGAACACTCTTCAAGAATAAGAAGAATAAATTGTTTTAATGATTTTTTAGCTCTTGGCGATTCTGAAGGGAAAATATTTCTTATCGAGAATAATGTTTTACAAAGACGATTAAAGTCGAATCCTGAAGAGATTAAAATTGATGAAAAGAGGGCACTGCTAAGAGAGCGTTTGAGGCGGTTACGCGGATAAAATATTTCAGTGGAAATTAACCCTTTTACAGGTCTATTTCCGCTGTACTGCGCCAATGTTGAGGAAAGGTTTAAATGCCGGGCATCGCCCTATGTGCTTTGCTGCTCCGAGGGAGTGGTGTGGAGACGCTTAGGCAGAACCGCGGGCCACAAAAACCGAGCCCCAAAATTGGGGCAGTAAAATCGAAATCCGAAAGGAAATCGAGGTAAATGTCAAAATTGCTTGTGGGCAATTGAGGCGGCGATAGAACTGATGTGGAAATACCAGACGAGAGAATGGAAAATAAGCAACAGAGGCTGAGGAAAACATAAACCGAACGTTTAGGCGGGGAAAACACAACCGAATCAGATACTATATCGTAGAGATACACGTAAGAAGAGGGAGGAGACAATCTTGAGTTGCGTCATGGGGAACAACTATGTAAAAATAGAAGGGAAACATGCAGAAACGAGCGCGATGAGAATCGTGGAGTGTAATGGTATCGATTTCGTGAAAAGAATTAGTGAGAGCTAACAATAGAAACGAAAACGGTGATTAAAAAAGTAATTTTTTAAGAGTCGAGAAGATGTAATACATCAAACAAAATAAGCCCTAGTGGTTTATGAGTTGCTACCCGGGAAAATTAGATCTTAGGATAGAATTAAACCGGACCCTGCGGAGTAAACAGAGGGAGATGCCCCCCCATAGGCAGAACCCTCTGTTGCTCCCACCTTTTTATTCGGCCCATTTTCCTTCTTTATTTATGACCTGTCATATCTTTAGGTATTACTAGGGAGTTAAATTCATCATTTGTTAACATCTTTAATTCAATTGCACTTTGTCTAAGTGTTAAATTATTATCATGTGCATTTTTTGCTATTTTGGCTGCATTATCATAACCAATATGAGAATTTAGTGCAGTAACCAGCATAAGTGAATTCTCTAGATGGTGGTTGATTTTTTCTTTGTTTGCAGTAATACCGATTACACAATTATCGGCAAAAGACTTGCAAGAATCTGATAATAAAGTAATACTTTGTAGGATATTATGAATTATCATTGGTTTAAAGACGTTTAATTCGAAATTTCCTTGACTACCGCCTATAGATATTGCAGCATTATTCCCCATTACTTGACAGCAGACCATTGTTAGTGCTTCCGCTTGTGTAGGATTTACTTTACCAGGCATTATACTAGATCCGGGCTCATTTGCAGGAAGAGATAGTTCTCCTATGCCACATCTGGGTCCAGAGCTTAACCAACGAATGTCATTGGCAATTTTCATTAATGAGGTGGCTAATGTGTTGAGAGTTCCTGAAGTTGCTACCAATGCATCATGAGCGGCTAATTGAGCAAATTTATTTTCAGCCGATTCGAATGGTAAGCCAGTTTTTTCGGCCATAATTTTGGCTACGGTATCGGGAAAATCTCTATGTGAATTTAATCCAGTACCTACCGCTGTTCCACCTAATGCTAATTCAAATAAATCTGTAAGGGAAAATTCTATCCTACTAATATCCGAATCTAGCATTGCAACATATCCTCCAAATTCTTGACTTAGAGTAAGAGGTACGGCATCCATCAAATGTGTTCGTCCAATTTTAACTATTCCTTGGAATTCTTCTACCTTTTTTGCTAGTTGTAATCTTAAATTTCTAACAGAAGGTAATAATTTATGATAAATTTCTTCGACAGCAGCCAAATGCATAGCAGTTGGGAAAGTATCATTACTTGATTGTGCCCTATTTACATGATCATTTGGATGTACTGGCGACTTACTTCCTAGGACTCCTCCAGATATCTCTATTGCCCTGTTTGCGATGACTTCGTTTGCATTCATGTTTGTTTGTGTACCTGATCCTGTTTGCCAAATCTTAAGTGGAAAGTGATTATCCAATTCACCAGAAATTACCTCATCACATGCTTCTATTATGAGTTTACCAATTTTCGGGTCTAATTCCCCCAAAGTGATATTAGCTTCAGCGGCTGACTGTTTTAATATACCAAATGCCCTTATTATTGATCTAGGCATTAAATCGTTTCCTATATTGAAATTTATTAACGATCTAGCCGTTTGGGCACCATAATATACATTTTTTGGAACATTTATATGTCCCATAGTATCTTTTTCTTGTCTCATATCCAATGAATCGTGATTTATCTTTTTAGGCGCTACTTTGGTTGACTCAATAGATTTTATTTTTGAATCTAAAGATTTAGAAATCATATTTGAAATGATTGCTGAACGACCAATATTTTTTCCTTTACCTACATTCATATCTAATTTTCTTGCTATTTCTTCCGGTAAACTAATTGTTATTATTCTACGATTGCCAGCGCGGTGCTTTGCCATGTCAATAGGCAATTAATAATTATTAATAAACTGTTTTAATAATTATTAATTAGAACGTTAGTTTTACTGTTATGATTCTCTTCTTATAGAAATTATTTGTTGAGGAATATCTGGCTTATCCCTGAAATTAGTTGGTTGATTCTCAATTTTTTTAACAACATCCATGCCTTTAATAACTTCTCCGAAAATTGCATGATTTCCATCAAGCCATGGAGTAGGGACTGTCGTTAGAAAGAATTGTGAGCCTCCTGTATTTGGGCCTGCATTAGCCATAGAAAATAAACCAGGTTTGTCATGCTTTTTTGCGAGGGCAGATGTTTCACATGGGATTTGCCATCCAGGTCCGCCCGTTCCTGCAGCTCTACTTTCAGGGTCTTGAGATTTGGGACATCCTCCTTGTATCATAAAATCCTTTATTATGCGATGAAAATGTAATCCGTCATAAAAACCTTCATCCACTAATTTCAGAAAATTAGAAGTTGTCTCTGGGCAATCTTTGGTATAAAGTTCGATGGTTATTGTTCCTTGAGAAGTTTCCATTCTAACATATGTCATAACCAAAGGGAGATGATGGTGATTGATGAATTTAGTGGTAAATGTGTTAAAAAATATTTAAGCAATGTTAAGAAACTATTGAGCCAATTAAAGTATCAGGATGTACACGTAATAATTTAACAGTTCCATCTGGATCTAATGTTCCCAGTAATAAAAATTGAGAAATAAATCCCTTTGGCAATGTTTTTTCTCCAAGATTTATTACTCCTATTATCTTCTTGCCAATTAATTCTCCCCTTGTGTAATTGGTAACTTGAGCTGAAGTCCAAAGTTTACCAATCATTGGGCCAAAATTTACTTTTATTTTGTAAGAAGGTTTTCTCATTTCAGGATATTCTTCCACGTCAAGTACTAGCCCCACTCTCATGTCAACAGAAAAAAAGCCTTCTATACCTAAATATTCTTTTTTCTCTAATATTTCAGGATGATATGGTTCTTCTTTTTTATTAATTATATGCTCTGTCATAAATTATTCACCAGTAATATCAGATCTCAAAAGTAAGGGCATCAAAGGTATTTCCGATTTTAAAAATGCATTTTTTCCGCCCTCTTCTCTATCTAAAATTGTTATACAACCAGCAACTTTACAACCCATATTTTGTAAACGTGCTGCAGCTTTTAATGCAGAACCTCCGGTAGTAGTTACATCTTCTAAAAGTAATACTTTATCTCCCTTGTTTAAACTGGACCCTTCAATTCCTGGAGGATTTCCAGTCTTTCTACCTCCCCTTCCCTTAGGCTCTTTCCGGACTATAAAACCTTTCAAATTAGATCCTTTTGGAGTCTTTGCTATTGCAATTCCTGTTAATGGTACAGCCCCTAATTCCAATCCCCCTACTGCATCAATTCTACTAAATTTTTGGATTTTATCATGAATTAAGACTCCTAGTAAATGAGCACTCTCTGGATCCATCATTACCGGTTTCATATCAAAAAAATGAGGGCTTTTTTTACCACTGGCTAGAGTAAAATATTCATCGGGAGAGTGTAAATAAGCGAGTTGTTTAACTTTAAAAATTAGTCTTGCTTTTGCTTCCTGGATTGTTGTCATATGCTTATTACCTTAACATCGGTTAAGGTGAAGAGGAATGAACATTTTGCCAAATTATTAGTTAAAAATACAAAAAGACAGTCAATGTTCTTGAGCCACCTATTGCAGTCAAAGGATATATAGATGGGCAGGAGGAGTTGTAGTGGTTCAAAATATTTCTAAAACAATCACATACAATACTGAACATTTAGAAGAAGAAAGTAAAAAGTATCAAAAATTTCTAGATGTTAAAACCGAGGAAATCTATAATTTAGCATTAATGGCAAAGCAAAAGGGTTTAGATTTTGAAAACTATATTGAGATACCAAGAGCAAAAGATTTAGCAAGTAGAACTGAAAAACTCCTTCAAAAAGATTATTTGAAGGGTTTATCAATAGAACAAGATTTACGTAAATTACTGAAAGAAAATGATAGAGAAACCGCATCAATTAAAATGGCGGTTGAAGTTGCTAAAAGAAAATATGATGAAACTAAGGACTTACAAATTTCCATAGATTGTGGGCTAAGAGTTGGGTTAGCAGTCCTTACAGAAGCGGTTTTGGTTGCCCCGTTGGAAGGCATAGGTGAAGTTAGGATATTAAACAATGAGGATGGTTCAGAATTTTTATCTATCGATTTTTGTGGACCAATTAGAGCTGCAGGTGGAACTGCCCAAGCACTTGGTGTGTTGATTGGAGATATGATTAGAAGAGAATTGAAAGTTGGGAGATATATACCTTCTACAAGAGAAGTTGAAAGAGTAAAAGAAGAGTTTGGTCTTTATAGAGTGGGTTTACAATATAAGCCGCCACCGGATGAGATAGAGACGATTGTTAGAGCTTGTCCTGTAATGATAAATGGTGAAGAAACCGAAAGGAATGAATGTGCCGGTTTCAAAGAAGTTAGAAACATAGTTAATTCTAACGGAACTGCTAGGACTAGAATTCGAGGAGGAGTAATGCTTGTTATTGGAGAGGGTTTATGCTTAAAGGCACCAAAAATAAAAAAGCACGTAGAAAGAATGAAAATTTCTGGGTGGGAATTTATCTCCGAATTTGCAGATAAAGGAAAGGAGCAAAAAACTAGTAATTCTTTCAAATCACGAACTATACCAAAAATAACGAGGTATATGGATGATGTCATTGCTGGTAGGCCAATTTTTGGCGAGCCGGGTAAACCTGGTGGTTTCAGATTAAGATACGGAAGAAGTAGAGCAACTGGTTTGGCTGCGGCGGGGATTAATCCAGTTACTATGGAAGCCATGGGAGGTTTTCTTTCAGTCGGGACACAGATGAAAATGGAAAGGCCCGGTAAAGCGTGTGCAGTAACTCCTTGTATTGATATAGATGGTCCTACGATATTAGAAAATAACGGAAATTTTGAAACTATTAATACGATATCCAAATGGGAACAAAAGCGGAATAATGTGTATTCAATTTGGGATTCAGGTGAGATATTACTTGGGTTTGGAGAATTCCTAGAGAATAATAAAAATTTAGTTCCTTCTTCTTATAACAAAGATTGGTGGGCAGCAGATCTATTAGATGCATTAGATACTCCAAAAAAGGTAGATGAATTTGCTGAAATATTATCAATTAAAAGAAATAAATTACCTCTTGGTGTACCTTTTAATGGAGCAATAAATCGAGGAGGAGAGGATNTAGTTGAAAGGAATTGGAGAAAAGTGAAATGGTTTAACTTCTTGAAAGATTATGACATAATATGGGAACATGTCTCTTTGTTAAATAAAAAATTTTCAGTGGCTGTTCCTCCTCCATGGAATCTTTGGTGGTCAGACTTACCACTTGTTTGTATTCCTCATTTAATTGAAAAATTGTTAGAATCTAAAATATATAATGGTATTTTAGAAATTAAAGGAGTTGTAAAAAACTGGCAAATAGGAAAGGAATTAGAGCAAAATTTGTCAGATGAAATATTACAAGAGTTTTCAAATACTGCTGAAATTAAGATTCATGGAGTTATTAAATGTTCATTGATGACCCTAGGATTGAATCATAAACATGAAAATGGTTCAATAATTATTAGTAAAAATTGGGAAGGGCTAATAGATGGATTAGGTTTAGAGGTTAAAGATGGAGATATAGTAAAAAGAACAGAGTCTAACAATTTAATCAAAGAAAGAATAAATGAAATAAATATTTCTAAAATAATCATTTCTGAAGAAGAAGAAAGAAAGAAGAAATTGCAAAAATTGAAAGAAGAAGCAAGAAGATCTGCTACGACTAAAGCAATGCAGTCTGGTTTAGAAGGGAGCGAAACCGAGAGAGCTGGAGAAGAAGCTGTCAGGAAAATAGTTGATAGTGGGCCAAAAAATACAGAAAAATATAAAAATGCAAGAATGATTGTAGATGATAATGAAGTAGAAAAATCATTGTGGTTAGTTAGAAAATTATCTTCGAAAAGATGGGAAGATTCAGTGCCCTGTAGAATTGGTGCTAGGATGGGTAGGCCAGAAAAGTCGGGCATTAGAGAAATGAAGCCCATGGTTCATGCATTGTATCCAATTGGTGGAGGAGGGGGGCCTCAAAGACTNATAGGATTGGCTGCAAAAAAGGATTCAATACAAGTAGTCATGATGCCAAGAATTTGTGAAAAATGTGGTAAAGAAAGTGGACATATAATATGTCATCATAGGAGTAGCCCTTCAGATGCCATTGAATGCGGAGGGACGACAGTTCCTAAAAAGAGAAAAGGGGGGCAAAGAAGGCGTTTAGGTGAAAGGACAAGATTACCTATAGGATCAATAATGGAAGTGAAAAGAAGATCTTTGAATTTAGATAGATTACCGGAAAGAATCAAGGCTATGAATGAATTACTGTCTAAAATGCAGACGCCTGAACCAATTGAAAAGGGAATATTAAGGGCTAAGCATAATTTATCGGTTTTCAGAGATGGCACAGCAAGATATGATATGATAGATGTCCCAGTGACTCATTTCAANCCATCAGAAATAGGAACTCCTTGGGAAAAAATATATGAATTGGGATATCAATATGACATGTACGGTAAGAAATTAAAATCTGATGATCAAATACTAGAATTGTTTCCTCAGGACTTTATACCATCAATAAATGGAAAAGATCATTTAATTTCAACTTGTAATTTTGTTGATGATTTACTAACTAAATTCTACGGAATGAAAGCATTTTATAATGTAAAAACAGGATTAGACTTAGTTGGGCATTTGGGAATTGGACTTGCACCTCATACCTCTGGTGGNGTTCTATGTAGAATTATTGGATGGACAACTGCTTCTGCTGGCTATGCCCATCCGTTGTTCCATGCAGCTAAAAGAAGGAATTGTGATGGTGATGAAGATAGTATAATGTTATTATTGGANGGTTTACTAAATTTCTCGCGTTCTATTCTTCCTTCGGGAAGAGGAGGACAAATGGATGCCCCATTAGTTCTTTCAACAAGAATTAATCCTAGTGAAATAGATAAGGAGGCCTTGAATGTAGACTGTTCATGGAACTATTCNAAACAATTCTATGAATCTACACTTAATCAGCCGCATCCTAATGAAGTGATTAGTTTAGTTGACTTAGTCTCCAATAGAGAAGGGACTGTAGGGGATTTGCGAGGTTATGGGTGGACTCATGACTCTGGTAAATTGGATGCGGGNCCTAAAAATTCTTCATANAAAACNCTAAAAACTATGAAAGATAAGATGGATGGCCAGTTAACACTAGGGAAAAAATTACGTTCGGTAAATGCAACAAAGGTTGCATCAAAGGTCATAGAGTCACATTTCTTGCCNGANATGAGAGGTAATATGATGGCTTTTACTCGGCAAAAAGTCAGATGTGTGAAATGTGGAAAGAAATATAGAAGAATGCCACTAAAAGGAAAATGTATATNGAAGCCGGAAGGAAACAATAGCGGTATTGAAAATATTTCCAGGGATGAGGATGGGACACTATGCAATGGTAATGTCATTCTTACAGTATCTAAAGGCAATGTAGAAAAATATATTCAAATAACTAAAAATGTTATTGATGAGTTCGGTGTTGATATGTATACCAAACAAAGAGTAAACTGGACTTCGGATAGTGTTGATTCTTTATTCAATAATGATTCTGTGACTGTAATGACTTTAGAGGATTTTTTATAAGTATTTATTCATTATAATAGCCACTGGATCGCCAATAATAAACATCGGGATTATGGCAATAAATAAGTATGTTACAAATGGGTGTTTGCTAGTAACCCATGCTGATTCTAAGCCCTTTTCGATTAAAAATTCTATTTTTTCTTGTAAATTTTGATTGTGATTATTCTTTTGTGGAATAAATAAATTAACAGTATGTAATTTGTTTCCCGAATTATCCAAAACTACATCAGATAGTAGCCATATTTTATCGGTTTTAATTTCAGTTAATGGTATTTTTGTAGCATGCCAAGCTGTTTTCAAGTCAGATAATTCTTTGATATCACCTTTAAGTGCATTTCTTAAAAGAAAGAAAGGAGGGGTTATGATAAATAGTCCTCCGGCCCACAGAAATAATACAAAAGATGGGGGTATCTGAAATAATATTTCATCATAGTCAATAATAGATGTATGCGAATAAATATATGGTTTTGGAATAAAATACCAACTAGGAGTCATTAATGTTATCCAAATCAATGCTTTAATATCTGCCCCTCCTT
>PATZ01000021.1 GCA_002712575.1 Methanobacteriota archaeon | reverse complement strand
TGCCCAAACCACAAAAAAATTCATCGGCATCCTAAATGATAATGAATGGTCAATTGCAAAAAATGTTGGAGCCATTTCCAACTATCTCAATAAGTTAATTACCAATCCAAGCTACAATAAGATCACGAATGATCTACAAAATTTTCTGGAAAAAATCCCAAGCGGAAAATTAGCTGTTCGATTAGGATTAAGAGGCCAAGAAGCCTTAAAAGGCACTGTAACACAGGCTATCCTCGAGCATAATGAAGAAACAATGGATGCCGATGGACGTGGCGGTTTTGGAAGCAGTCTGATCTTTGAGGAGTTTGGCATTCGATATCTCGGCCCAATCGATGGACATGATTTACCACTTATTATAGAAACACTTGAATTCGCCAAGAGCTGTGATCAACCAGTTGTTCTTCACGTAATTACTAAGAAAGGCAAAGGATTCAGTGCCGCCGTTCAACATCCAGAAAAGTTCCATGGAACCGGCCCTTATAATCCAAAATCAGGTGAGAGTATCACTGAAAAAACAAATAAACCACCAAAGTATCAGGATGTTTTCGGCAATACTATGGTCAAGATTTGCCAAAAGGACAAATCAGTTATTGGCATTACAGCAGCTATGCCAAGTGGCACCGGATTGAAAGCCCTAGAGGATGAGATCCCTAAACAATACTACGATGTCGGTATTGCAGAAGAACATGCAGTACTCTTCGCAGCAGGTATGGCAACCATGGGATACCGACCTGTTTGTGCAATTTACTCAACATTTCTGCAGAGATCTTATGACATGATTATTCATGATGTGGCGCTTCAAAACTTGCCTGTCATTTTCTGCATGGATCGCTCGGGACTTTCTGCAAACGATGGCCCTACACACCATGGCCTATTCGATATTGCTTACCTAAACTGCGTTCCAAATATAATTGCGATGGCACCGAAAGACGAAGATGAGTTAGCAGATATGATGTTTACTGCAACCCACCAAAATCAGCCGGTATTTATCAGATACCCTAGGGGCAACGGAGTAGGTGTCACTGTTAAAGAACAGCCAACGCTTATCGAAATTAGTAAAGCAGAAGTCATTCAGAATTTTTCCAATAACGGAAAGATCAAAGTTGCATTTTTTGTACTTGGCCCATTACGGGATATTGCAGATCAAGCGATTGAACATCTCGGGCCAGAAAATATTGATGCAGCAATTATCAATCCACGTTTTACTAAGCCAATTGATACTGGAACCACCGACTTTTTAGCTAAAGCTTCAGATATAATCGTAACGATTGAAGACCACGTTTTAAATGGAGGTTATGGTAGCATCGTTAGAGATCACTTAGCTGACCAAAATATAAATACACCTGTCATTCGTATTGGTTGGCCAGATAAATTTATAGAACACGCATCATCGGTTGATTATTTGCGTAAAAAACACGGACTCACAGGAGAAGTAGCTGCAGAAAAAATCAAACAAGTTATTGGGAATAACAATAAAGAGTTACTCTCAATTGATAATGTTAATAGCAATTAATTAATTTTGTGACTAAGCATTGTCACAATTGCGGAAAAGAATGGAGCCTCGATGGACAACCAGGGCGAAGCGAAAGCTGTCACAATTGCAATGAGGATCTTCGTATTTGCTTAAATTGCATCTTCTATGACTCAAGTGTAGCACACCAGTGCAAAGAGCGAAGAGCCGAACCAATAATGGAAAAAAATAGATCTAATTTTTGCGAATACTTCGATTTTTTAATGCGTGATTGGAGTGGAAAAGAAAGAGAAACTTCATCTTCCAAAACCGCAAAGGAAGCGTTTCAAAAACTCTTCAACGATTGATCACTTAATAATAGCGAATAAATTCTTTGCTTACTGTCAAGCAGTAATCACTTTTGGCTACAAAAAAAAAATTTTGTAATTCTAAAAAACCTGTTGTCAGAAAAAAAAACGAACTCTATGCTGCTCTTCCTGCTACCAACTAAATAAGCAACCCAATGAAGAAAATCGACGCAATCATCAAGCCATTTAAATTGGAAGATGTTAAGGAGGCCCTGGCCACCATAGGCGTGGAAGGATTAACTGTAACTGAGGTAAAAGGTTTTGGCCGTCAGAAAGGTCACACTGAAATCTACCGAGGCAGCGAATATACCGTTGATTTTCTACCCAAAATTAAACTTGAGATTGTACTAGAAGAAGACCAAGTCGATGCCGCAGTTGAAGCGATTGTTAATAACGCTAAAACAGATAAAATAGGCGACGGTAAGGTTTTTATTAGTTCAATCGATAGCGTAATGCGCATAAGAACTGGCGAAACGGGTCCTGACGCTATTTAAAAAAGCTGTTTAGATCCTTAAGTTCTCTTGTCCTGTGTTCCTTTTGAAGAAAAGGAATCCGAAAGATTAGTGATTTTTTGATGTGAGTTACGAGTTTTTAGCTAATTTCTAGGTCAGCAAGAAAATGTTATATTAAACCTGTGAATAAAGTGTGGATAAGAGTTAATAGCTTCTTCTGGAAATTATCTGGCGGCGTTAATACTTTCTCCGAACATTTTTTTGGCATTGTGCCACTCAGAGCTAATTGTTCTAAGTAAATAGCATTAATAAAAAAAATACATAACCAACTGAAAAACAAAGATTTATGAATTTAAAAAGACTTCGATTTGATAAACAACTATACCATTTTCTCGATGATTTTTTTTCCCAAATTCAGATAATAAATGTCCCAGAAACAACAACCATCCTTAACTCTATAACAGTCAGTGAATAAAACTTCAACAAACTCACTGTTATCTTCCAGAATGAACGCATCAACCGAAGAAATCTGGACGAAAGCAAAAGAAACTTTGCAAAGTATGGTGAACCCAGATTTGTTCAATCTTTGGTTTGATCCAATAAAATTAGTTTCTATTGAAAAATCTAAGGCCACCTTGGTGGCTCCGAACGAATTTTGTGCGGTTTGGCTAAAGGATAATTACAAAGAAATATTGCAGGATGTTCTATCCCATATCACTAGTACCAAAGTAACTGTTATATTTGAAATCGACTCGGGTACTGATGCTAGAGATTTATCTAGCGATTCAGTCAATATAGAAGCTGAATTCAACAAAAATCCCAAAGCAAAAGATCCAAAACTCACAGGCACTTCCAAAAGAGCTAAAAACATTGATTCAGCGGAAAAACTTTTTAATCCCAAAAATACATTTTCCACATTTGTAGTCGGAGATAATAATAGTTTTGCACATGCCGCTGCATTAGCTGTCGCTCAATCCCCTGGCCGTTCTTATAATCCGCTTTTTCTATATGGTGGAGTTGGGTTAGGTAAAACACATCTTCTGCATGCGATTGGACATTATGCATTAAAAGAAAATCCACGACTTAAAGTATCCTATCTATCATCTGAAAAATTTACTAATAAATACATCGACGCTATCCAAAACAACGAACTAACCAAGTTCAGACGCACCTATCGTAAAACAGATATTTTACTAATTGATGATATCCAGTTTCTTTCAGGTAAGGAGCGGATACAAGAGGAATTCTTTCATACGTTCAATGCCCTTCATGAAGCACATAAGCAAATCGTGATGACTTGCGATCGTCCAGCTAACGAAATTAAGAATCTTGAGCATCGGTTGGTCTCGCGTTTCGAGTGGGGACTCGTTACCGACATGCAACCGCCTGATTTCGAAACTCGCCTAGCAATCCTTCGAAAAAAAGCAGCAACTATTGATATTAAGGTGCCAGAAGAAATCGTAGCATTTTTGGCAAAGCGCATTCGTACTAACATTAGGAGGCTTGAAGGAGCATTAATAAGAGTGTCCTCTTATCAGTCCTTGACGGGCAAACCCATGACAACCACTACAGTGGAAGGTCTACTAAAGGATGTTCTTCATGAAGAAGGTCGAACGATAATATCTATTGAGCAAATTCAAAAGAGAGTAGCCGAGCATTATGATATTCGATTGGCCGATATGACCAGCCGACGACGTCCAGAGAATATTGCGTTCCCGCGCCAAGTAGCAATGTTCCTGTCACGAGAACTCACTGGTAAATCACTTAACTCTATTGGCGAAGCTTTTGGTGGTCGTGANCATGGCACAGTTCTTCATGCATGCCGCTTAGTTCGCGACCGAATGGAGGTTGATACGGAAGTGCGACAGGCTGTTCGATATCTAGAAGGGCAAATTTCCCGCTAATTTAGATGGGCGNATNTTTTATTGCCTTACCAAGTTATCCCAAAAAAATCGCTAGGTTTAGAGAAAATTTCAGAAGAAACCCCNAGCGCTTCTTTTAATGCAANATCGCGATCCCATGGATTCTCAATCGCCGCTATAAATTGCATTTGTTCTCTGGTTAAGTTAAGCGGAAAATACCAAGGTGAAACAGCCGCTGTATTAATCAGTGGAAAATCAGAACCATAAAGTAATTTTCCTTTAAATCGTTTTTCTTTGAGCNCTTGACGTAAATAACCAGGCTTATTGATTTGCGTCATGCTAGAAATATCCGAATAAAGATTAGGATAAGATTCAAGCATTCCAATAAGACGATCAATATCTTCTTGCCCCTCATTTTTCCCAGTAGAAGCCGCGTGTGCAACAATCACATTAACACCCAAATCAAGTGGTAATTTTAGTCGAACAGGA
Source organism: Methanobacteriota archaeon (assembly GCA_002712575.1). Classification (GTDB taxonomy): domain Archaea; phylum Thermoplasmatota; class Poseidoniia; order Poseidoniales; family Thalassarchaeaceae; genus MGIIb-O3. Next base: position 15,568 of record PATZ01000021.1, on the reverse strand, counting down.
TCTGCGAGCTCATCGCGAGCATGAGTAAAAGACCGCTCTTGGCCAGCATGAGTCAACAAAGGCAAATCCAACTCAACCAACTTCTTGTAAAACGGCTCATATGATNTATTTGCTGGATCTATATACTGAATCGAAGGCAACCACTTCACAAGTAAGGCNCCGTTTTCTTTAGCCCATTGCAGTCGCTCCAATGCATCAGGGCGATTCGGGTTAACACTTGCACCAAAATACAAATTTGAATATTTCGATGTCTCCTTTGCNACAAACTCGTTAGGAACATAAAACTCAGTTCTTTCCGAATCGAGNTTACCCTGATTATCAATCACACCATCCATAGCAAGAATAATAGCACCCCCAACTCTTTGACTTTCTTTCAACCGCCCAGCTAATCTTTCCATCAGAATTCTATCTCCCTTTGCCTCTACTTCCGGAAGTGTGACCCCAAAGGCTTTCAGATATATTTTAAAACGAAAATTATTCTTTAATTCTTTAGATACAAAACACCCGCTTNCACCTGCTCCAATACCAGCTGTATGGCAATGCATATCAAAAATAGGATTTTTGTAAGGCTTTTCCNNCGGCAAATATGCCCCAGAGAAAAGTAACTCACGAAGAACTAAAAGCATCACAATTGCAATAGCAGTTAACTTAGAAATAAACTTGGTCCATTGCCAAAAAACTCCCTTAATCTTTTGGCTATTTTCTAGTTGAGATATATTANTCACAATCNATTCTTGAGTTTTAACTATNCAAAACACACGATATGGCCATGTCGGAAATTGTAGAATTCCTCCATCATGGCGCGGAGCAAATCACACCTAAAATTCTGCGAGGAATCCACAAAAAACTACCAGCCCTAAAACTACAATTTGCTGAAATTAATGCACCTAAGTTCCCGCACTTGGTTGAACAACTCGAGTTNCTGGCAGATGTTGTAGAGGATTTTGTTGAGGGCGTAGAGGATAATCTACCTTATATGGCTATCGCAGAAGCTGCTTATGCCTTGGTTTATACCCACAAAGAATCCGGACTGATTCCAAATCATGTCAATCACATCGGACGAGCAGATGATTCTTCTTTGGTTCGAGCAGTATTAATTGAAAACGAAAGAGTGCTTTCAGAATATGCTGAAAGACATGACTTCGAATGGTCAACGATTACAATCATGCCTTAGTCGTAAAAAATATATCCTTTAAGGTTCAGAAATCTAACTAAGCAGAAAAAATCATAAGCGTGTCTTTCTAGCAATTTTCCAAATACGTGAGTTACTTCGAACATATAATGCTCCATTAGCAACTGCAGGAGAACACTGAATCATTTCACCCAAATCCATCTTACCAGATATATCCCCTTCTGGTGCGGTCAAGTCGACAACCTGTGCCACACCTTCTTCACTAAATACATAAAGATGATTTCCTGCAACAATCGGCGAACCGCCAAAAGGCCCATCCAAACGTAATTGCCAGAGACGTTTGCCGCTATCTATATCTGCACATGCAAGTACACCTGCATTATTTAGACTATATATGTGATTTCGATATGCCAACGGACTGGCTGTACCAGGACGCAAGCGACCAGAACGCCACTTCTGCGTAAATGATTTNCCATCTTCGGATATCTTAAGCGCAGTCAAACCTTGAGATGGGACATATAAAATGTTTCCTTTAAGTGCGCTGGATGGGATTGTCGAGGCACCATCGGAATAATGCCAAACAACATTTCCACTATCAGGCTCGATAGCGTGGATACCTTTCCCAGATTGCAAAAGCACCTNTTCTTTCCCAGACTTACTTTTATGCACTGTGGCGGTAGTCCAGTTAGCAGATTTTGGTCTATTAATTTTCCATAGATTTCTACCGCTTCGTTTATCTAATCCAGCAACAAAAGATTCACTATCGTTCTCGACCTGTGCCACAATAACCCCACTGGACAATACCAATGAAGAAGCCATACCTAGACTATTGCGTGCATTCGGATAATCCACAGTTAAACCGCGCAGCCATTTCAATTTACCGTCGAGATCCAAACAAAAAAGGTCATTGGATGAAAAAATAGCAAAGAGTGATNCTCCATCGGTTACAGGTGTAGGTGCTGCAATACTNGTCTTCGAATGGCACATTGTACTACCCATCGCCCAAAATTGGCGGTGCCATATCACTGAACCATCGATCGAGCTTAAGCAAAGAATCTGCAATCTATCCTGTCGAGTTCCACCNCTAGCCGTTACAAAAACTCGGTTTCCCATCACCAAAGGACTTGAAAGTCCCTTTNCTGGTAAATCGACTTTCCAAGCAATATGCTTTTCTATATCAAGCTTTACCGGTAGACCAACCTCATCCGAAACACCATTACCAAACGGNCCACGAAAGCCGGTCCAATCTCCTGCTGAAACTCTTCCAGCAAGAACAACTAACCAAATAATCAATAAATGCTTTTTCATTATTTTAAAATTATTTAACGGCAACCTTGGAGCCAGTTTTACTAATAGAATGAATCGCTGTTCCGGTTGCATCACAAACACGTAATTGGAATTGCCATTGCACCGTCCACTCCTCTTTTTGCTCATTTTGGCAGNCCTTTATTAAAATAATATTAGGACCTTTATTAAGCTGCACTGGCAGCTTGTATTGATCAATACGCATACCGCGATGATATTCATCTCTCCCAAAAACCANCTTACCATTTAACCAAATCTTCCATGCGTTTTTACATCCTAACCTTAATTCTGCAGGCCGATCCGATGCNGATATAAACGTCGTTCGCGCATAACCAGTTACTTCTTTCAATGCCCCGTATGGTTCATTGAANTCAACCATGCCGTACTCGTCGTCTGTCGCATATTGTTTCCAAGTAACATTTTCATCGATCCCTTTGTATTCAGTATCTAAAGCAAAGTTCTTTTCAGGTCCAAACACCTCATCAAATCCAGCTCGATCCTTATTATGAAACGGCCCCACAAGATTCCAATTAGTTAAAAACCCAAAATGTTGTGTTAGATTTACATTGCGTCCAAGCTCCCTCAATTCAGATGAAATAGTTTGAATCTGATCTAAATCTCGCGCCGCATCTAACGCCTGCCTATAGATAAGAACAGCAGCTGGCTTTTTGTTCTCCTTCACCAGATCACTAGCCTGAATAAGTAATCTTGAAATTGCCTCACGACGAAGATCCACACTAGGATCACCCAATAAACCAGGAATTAGTCGATTAGCCACTCCAGCGTCAGTTCGCCTGATTAAATCAAATGCCATCGCCCTAGGTTTAGTATCGTGACTTTTATTTAACAAAAACTCACCCAACTCAATCAATGGCAAAGATCCACCTTCTTCTAGAGTCTTATTAAAAATCACCTCAACAGCTCCACGNAGATAATTAGCGGCAAAAGGATTAGCTCCATCCATCGCTGAAAGCAGAGTAGGAATTGCCTCCTTACCACTATTAGACAAATATTCCATCGCTTGGCTAGCAGCAAGATTCCCCTCCCCTTCACTACCGACATTGCGAAGAGCTGCAACTGATTTGGAAAACTCATCGTCAGCAGATATGCCAAACTCGAAATTTCCCAATCCAGTCACTAAAAGNGCTAATAAAATCCGGGTGTGTTTCACACAACAAAAATACCTTTTTCATCAAATTGACAAAAGCTTTTTGCAGTAAGCCTCAAATATATAGTCTTACAAACTTAAAAAAAAGAGCAGCCAACCGGCCGCTCCTAATAGAATGATTTAAATTTTCGTTAGAAAAGTAATTACTTTTTCTTAAACCCAGTTGCCGATTTTGGAGCAGGCTTTTTGCCTCGTTGCCCATCTAGATTTGCATAGAGATCCTCCTTGGTCACCTTGGAAGGAACACCATCCTTCGGCACCTTGGCCTTAGCTACCCATAGAATTGCATTTAGTACAGTCTTCCTAAAATCATCATTACCCCAATTCAAATGATTGTGTCCACCAGTAAAACCAAACCCGCGACCTCCGTCCTCACGACGATAAGCCCAAGCGACATGCTGGGCTTCACCAGCAGCAACCGCCTTTCGCACATTAGGATTACCACTGTGTGCGCCATCACCGCGTTTCATCGTTTCCTTTGGTGGAACATCGCTTAAAATTGGTATCAGCTTGCCCTTATTGTCACTACGAAAGCGCATATGAAAGTACCATTCGTCATTAGCCTTGAAGGGCTTTACTCCCCGAGTGATTGGATGCTTAGGCAGTTTAGTAAAATTACCTACCCAATGCGGATTAACTGACCAGTGAGTTTCAAAACAACCTCCCTGCCAATCAAGAAACTCCTTGTTCCCCTTATTAGTAGTAGGTTCAACAGCATAGTGAATAGTTAGAAAGCCAGCACCTTTTTTCATTACTTTATCTAGCTTCTCTAAATTATTTCCCTGGATCGCTGGATGTCTACCTCCCCCATCAGCATAAATGACTACTGCATCCGCATCCTCAAATACCGATTCGTCACTTGGCCAGCCATTGAGCTGAACAATTGCAGCGACCTGTTTTGAAGCNCCTTCGTTTAAACACTTAGCCAAAAGCTGGATCCCGGCATTGTGTTCGTGCGACAATAGGCCGTGGCTCTGTTTACCAGCAATCATAACCACCTTCTTAGGTGCGGCATACNCTCCACAAGTCATTCCAATCGCACAGGCGATCGCAAGTAGNTTTCTCATGTGATTAAAATCCAATCTAAGACCTTATTTCTCAGTTTTACTCTTCTTCTTACCGCCACCGGATTTACGAACGCGCTTAGNTAATTCCTTGATNCGAATATTCTTGAATTGCACATTCATTGGAGGCCCTGCATGAAGCTGTAATGCAAGCAAACCATCTGGACGACGTGTCTTTTTGTCTCGATCAATTACCTGAGTGGTTTTCACCCCATTGATGTACTGCGTCAAATTGTAACCACGTGCAACGATACGGTAACTGTTCCATTGTTCCTTTTTAATTGCCTTTGCAACATCAGCATCCTTGGAGAACTCCTCTTCATCCTTCTTCAATTTACCATCATCNCTTAAGGTCAATGTAGTTTTTTTACCTCGCAAAGAAAGAATACCTCGAAACGCTTCACCGTAGCAGATTCCGGAAAAAGTTGGGCCAGAATCAATGTCTGCCTGATATCCCCCAACACGCCACTTATCGGCACCATTCTTAAGCTTAAAACTTCGATACTGGATACCACTGTTACCACCGACAATCTTGTAATCTAGACGTAAATCGAAGTCTCCAGTTTTACCACCATTCCAAATGATNAAGGTATTACCTTTGGTTGGGTTTTCTTTAGTGGTTTTTCCGGTGATAGACCCATCTTCAACTGACCAAAATTTTGGATCGCCATCCCAACCATCCAAAGTTTTGCCATCGAAGATCGATTTAAACCCCTTCTCGGCAGCGACTACCTGACCGACAAATACAAATGCCGTAAGGCCCAATAGTATAACGATTTTTTTCATGACTTAAATTCAGATTACTTGAAGGCTTTCTTCAAAAACTTGAGNCCCTTCGTGGCGATCTCTTCACGGGTTGGTTCCATCTTGCGCCAGATAGCCGCNGCGCGAGCGATCACCTTTACATCTGTCGTGAACGATTCAATAACAACGTCACCCTTATATTTGATGGACTTCAGCGCCGCCACTATCGGCTTCCAGTCNATATGATCATTTCCAGGAGTGCCTCGATCACTACCGCAAGCATGGAAATGCCCAAGGTGTTTTCCAGCAGCTCGAATTGCCTTGGCCTGATTCTTTTCCTCGATGTTCATGTGNAACGTATCGAGGTGGAGTTTTAGCGCAGGACTGCCAACGGCCTTAATAAGGCGAAGGCCCTTTTCGCATGTGTTTAAAAAGTCAGTCTCAAAACGGTTCAAAGGTTCAACGCAAATTACTTTACCCCGATCCTCAGCGTACTTGGCAAGNACCTTGAGATTNTTAACTACAAGGGCGAATTCTTTCTTCTGATCTTTGGGCTCNACAGCATCGGCCTTGCCAACTACAGAATAAACTGGACCGATCAGCGATGGNCAATCGAGGTTCACCATGTGGTCTATAAGCGCCTTACAATACTTCATGGCCTCACGCTGATCCTTGGCTGATCCTCGGAAATCACGGCCAGGCCCCATGCAGGCGCATACCGAACCACAAGCCAATCCNGCACGATCAAGCCCAGCCTTCACCTTAAGTGAGTCAATATGCTCTGGCGCCTCAATAGGAAGTTCAACTGTGTCAAATCCCCATTTTTTGAATTTAGAAAAAAGACGAGTACTCTGTGTCGTGAATGGCGACACAAACAAAAATGAATTAATGCCAAATCTCATGATATAATTGCGTAAGAAAAGANACTACGGAAACCAAACCTCTGGTTCAATGCCGAAATCTAGAACAAACCAAAATCAGCGCCAGTCGAGATGATCTGGAAGCCGATTAAAGTTAATCGGACCATCTACCGTAACAGCAACCATATCCTCAACTCGAACCCCTCCAAACTTAGCCGAATACAGCCCCGGTTCCACTGTAAACACCTCATTATTTAGAATTTTACCTCCTCCATCAGACAATAAAATAGGCTCGTGCACATCCAACCCAATCCCGTGTCCGGTCCCATGACGCATAGATATAAACTCAGCTCCTACACCCTTCGGAGGTAATCCCATTAAATAGCCACTTCCAGTAATAGATGCCACTGTAGCCTGATGAACTGCATTACCAGTGGTGCCAACTCGCAGTGAAAAGATAGCATCCTCCTTGGCCTTCACCACTGCCTCGTGCATTTTCAATATTTGTGAAGATGGATCTCCATTGACAGCTGTACGAGTGCAGTCACCCCAATAGCCAGTCGCATTCATGCGCGGGAAAATATCAACAATAACAGGCAANCCAGTCCGCAATGGGCCTGAACCGTGGTGATGACAATCCGTAACATGCGGTACTGTTACTACAATCGAGTCGTTATGATTGGAGCAATTTTTAGCAATCAAAAAACTTGTTATGCGTTGTCGCATCAACTCGGAAGTTAATACGGTGTCACCGTCATGCAGAACACCTTCCACGTCGGGAGTGGCCTTGCAAATGGTTCGGCAAGCAAACTCCATTGCTTCCTCAGTAACAGACTGTGCTTCACGCAAATATTCCAACTCCTCATNCGACTTCGTGCGNCTATCGAGGACTGCAAGATTTGGATCGTACTNAATCTCTATTCCAACATCTCGCAGATGAGAAACAAAAATCATTGGCAACGAACTATCCGCCCTAACTCGGTTGATTCCATTTTGACGAAGGCACTCGGCACCAGCTTGCGCCAACGCTGTATCTCGATCGCCAGATAAACCACCCTGTGGAACATAATCAGCTGCGCAGCCAATTTCATCCGCATGCGCCAACTTNCGTGCNCGATCCATCTCAATGTCACGAACCAATAAAACTGATCGACTGCCACCNCCTGACTTCGGCAGGCTGAGATAAAATACAGCATCACCAACCGAAAACTTAATCCTGTGCCGAACGTTCATGTTGACCGCCGGGACACCACCAAGAACAAATGCTGGTATATGACTCATTCCCTAGACTTGATTTTGACGTCTTTATTCAAGTTTTTTTGGATCCAATTAGCCAAGGTACTACTCCCAAAACCGTAGCCTCCAGGAAGCTTACGATAATCACGTGTCTGAAGTTTGGGAGGCGAGCCCCAATGAACNGGAAATTCTTTACGCTTGGGTTTAACCGATGGCTTCGAACCCTTATTCTGCTTTNCTTTTAATTTCGTAAGCATGAANTTGGTCAGTTGCTTCCGNTCGTTGCTNATNGTCAACTTTGCATTAGCCTCCTTGGCTCTNTTCGCTAAAGCATCAACAAATCTTTGACTATGAACTCCCTTGTCTGGAGTACCATTAGTGAACATCATTGGCGGGTCGTTCTTGTCCATGTTAGCAAGCATATCCAAGTCTTTTCGCAGTTCATTAAAACGCTTCTCAGGAAGCATTGCTTTCCAAAATTTTACAAACTTCCAGTAAGGCGTTTTCTCCTCAGGCAAATCGAGAATTTTAGGCCACTGAATGACGTCATAAGTCGCCTGCACCCAGAATCCAGCTGCCGCTGTCAGTCGACTTGACTCACGCAACACTGGATCTTCAGCTTGCGGATCAGCCAAGTCATCATGCGTAGCAAGCCAAAGACTCGCTCCAGCTCCAGCCGACTCGCCATAAGATCCAATCCGAGTTTTGTCTAAATTATATTTTTTCGAATTATAACGCAGGAACTGTAACGCTCTAGCNCAATCGCGCATGATTTCCTGCAACATAGCCGTATGAAGCAATCTATATTCGACGTCGGCATAGGCTACTCCTTCTGCATTGATCATCTCNGCAGTTCGATTGCGAGTCTTTTCACGGATATCACCAGCTAAAAACCCACCACCATGAAAGTGAAGCACAAGAGGTGCTGGCGATTTGGTTTTTGGCAACCAAAGATGTAGCACCTGCCTTGGCTCCTTGCCATAAGGAACCAGAATGTGATCCGCTTTTTTAAACTCCTTATCCTGCGCCAAGCCAAGCGCAACGAAAGCCACTAAACAAATACTAGTAATTAGAAACCTCATTATTCACCAAAAATAGATTTATGAAAAAATAGCAGAAAAATCCAGACACCCCAACCAGCTATACAAAACATAGAGTACAGAGCACAGCGAAACCCAAGGTCACGCCGGATGGCAAACCCATAAACTGCCGGAGCCCATGGAGAAAAGAAAATATTCAAACAACCCCAAAGTGTACTTCCACGAAAGCCGACCACAATCCCCCATATCCAGCCGATCGACTGAAGAAACACCAAAACTAAAGCACTAATAATCCAGGGAATGTAAGGGCCTAAATCAGGAATCCCTGCAAACCCAACAGATTGACCGTGAGATGATCCATTTAACTGCGCCCGTATCGATTCATGGCGCACCTTAACGAAATATTTTAAGGGATGCTGTTCAAACATAGATGGATTATCTGCCAAAACCTGATCAAATCTCGACTCAGCATCATCACCATTGAGATTAACCATTGGACGGACAAATGATCCAACCGACTCAATCTTCTTTAGCATACCCGCTTCATTAAAAATCGTGTCCATATATTCTTCAATATAAGCGAGATACTTTTCCTTATTTTCTGGCACTTGAAGCACTCGATCTATAATTGGCCGTTTATCTGTAACTGGTCGATCAATACTAAGTCTGCGACGAGAATTTGCATTTCCCATAAGGCTGAAAGCCCCAAATGAAATGTCCATGTCCCACGGAAAAAACTGAAACTTATTCGATTCCGGTTCGAGATATATGTAATGATTTTGGGAGCCACTCAGAAAGCTGTCCAAGTTCGATGCTATTACATTACAAGCCAAAAATCTTAAATACTGATCAACATCAAGGTATTCTTCATAGCGTTCTTTAAACTCATCAAAATCGGCCTCATGAATAAGTCTAGCGAACTCAATTACTCGTTTCTTTTGCCCTTCGGTAGGTTCTGTTTTGGGGACAAATCCAATTTGATACTCGGCCCATTCCTCACCTAAATAACGAAACAACCCAAAAGTGCTGGGCTTCATTAGCAATCCCTTAGACGAACCATAATTACGTTTCAAAAATCGCTTGTCCTTTTGCTCAACCAAAGTGAAAAAGCCAATAGGTTCTCGATTAATCTCTCGCTTGGATTCATCGGGAATCGTTAAATATACTTTCGCATAACCGACACGCGATGCGGGTATTTTAGCCTGACGAAATAAATCATAAGACAACGCTTCTCGCATAAACGACGGATCAAAAACATTGCTATTTAAATTAATCTTTGTCATGCCGCGAAACTCCTGCCCCTCAACATACTCATTAAAATCAATCTTAAATGAATATCGATCAGACATCAGACCTCCAATGTATGTTCCATTACCTTTATGCCTAATACCCACATCCTCAACTGTCTCACCGTCAATCTCAATATCGGCTTTAACATATTTATGATCAACACCAAGGTAACCAGCCAAACCAGAACGAGTGGATTTTTCACTTCGAAAATGACCTTCCTTGGCCACATCCTCCATTACGCCAGCAAATGCTTCGCCAAAAGGATCACTCATTCTTGCTACCTTTGCTGGGGGTTTTAATTTATCAAACTCTTCCTGTTTAATAGTAATATGAACATCCACAACATTGTCCAAACCAAAAAGAGAAGCTGACNGNTCATCTTGGCCAAATAACTGNCTAACGCAGATTCCTAAAATGAAAGCATAAGAAATTCTATTTATCATAAAATAATTCGTTTCCTTTACTACAAAACTCACAATTATTTAGTTACCCCATTGAACAATATTATNGAAACAAAGCAAGACAACCATAAGGCAAGAGAGTTTCAATTTAAGACNTCTCGGTCAATGATTCGAAAAACCCAAAGTGGGGTAAATGCATCCATATCTTCAAAAGACTTGAAAAAACAAAAGCTGACACTGAATCTCCCCAGCATTCTTTGCGTTTATGTTATTCCAAAAAAACAACTTTCTAAAAGCTGCATCTCACGAGAACGGTGTAAGCAGGCGACTATTTCTAGGCTATGCTGCCGCCCTCTACAGCATTCCAACTATTGGTCAAACTGCCAATATCAAGCACCGAATGAAATTCGCAAGCAACCCATTTTCACTTGGAGTGGCATCTGGCGATTCTAATAGCACTAGCACTGTACTGTGGACAAGGCTTGCCCCGGAACCTTTGGATCCNAANGGCGGCATGCCAAATCTTGCAGTACCAGTAAAATGGCGAGTATCTACGGATGACAATATGAAAAATATAGTCGCCTCCGGCCAACAACNTGCAACACCTCAGCTAGGCCATTCAGTGCATGTAANCGTAGGACAATTAAAACCCGACAAATGGTACTGGTACCAATTCAGTGTAAACGGCGAAGAGAGTGTTGTAGGTAGAACACGCACAATGCCCAAGAGATTCACATCTCCCGAACAAATGTCGTTTGCATTCGCATCATGCCAGAGTCTTGAGCAAGGATACTTCACTGCTTATGACAGCATGGCGCAAGATNAANTAGATCTGGTATTTCACTTAGGTGACTATATTTACGAATACACCGCCGGCAATCAGGGAACCATTAGAAAACATCATGGCAAAGAAATTGAGTCGTTGTCTGACTACCGAGTGAGGCATGCACAATACAAAATGGATCCACTATTGCAGAAGATGCATGCTCGTTGCCCGTGGTTTGTTACATGGGACGATCACGAATTGGATAACAACTGTGCAGACGACATCTCCGAACAAAAAAATGTAAAGCCCATTGACTTTCTAATTCGACGCGCCGCAGCCTATCAGGCATATTATGAAAANATGCCATTGCGCCGCACCTCCATCCCTTCAGGGCCATCGATGCAACTTTACCGAAANGGATCCTTCGGCCAATTGGCGGAATTCATGGTTCTCGATGGCCGCCAATACCGAAGCAATCAACCTAACAACGATGTCCGTTCACCTCTCAACGAAGCTGCTTTGAATCCTAGCANCACCATGCTTGGAACAAAGCAAAAGAACTGGTTAAAGCAGTCGCTTATTCAATCTCATGGCACTTGGAATATTCTCGCACAACAGGTAATGATGGGCATGGTTGGNACTCCCAATAGTAAAAATCCAATGAACTACTCAATGGATCAGTGGCCCGGCTACACCTATGAAAGAATGGATTTACTGCGATTCATGGCAGACCGNAAAATATTAAANCCTGTTGTACTAACCGGTGATATCCATAGTAATTGGGCCAACGAGCTTCGCGTAAACGATCGAAAAATGGACACTCCCTCAGTAGCAACAGAATTCGTTGGCACNTCAATCGCTAGTGGTGGTGATGGACAGGATCGTATCAAAGACCAAGACAAACTTNTTTCTGACAATCCATTCATAAAATTCCATAACCGACAACGTGGTTATGTAAAATGCACCCTCACNCAAAAAACATGGACAACCGACTTCATGGTAGCAGATAAAGTCACTACACCANACGGCAAGNTAACCAAACGAACTTCACTTGTTCTCGAGAATGGAAGCCCAACAATTCAGCAAGCGTAGTCTTTGTTCCCAGACTAAATTTCAATTATAAAAATGAATATAATTCTCAGGATGACGACATTTATGTTCTTAATNAAATCGAGTTTGGCATTAATCATTTTAGCCCTACTGCTTTACCCTCCCTCTTCCATAGCTGCAAAACAGACCTCNCCCAATTTTGTGATTATCTTAAGCGATGACCAAAGCTGGGTAGGCTCTTCACTGAAAATGAAACCCGAAGATTCCCGAACAAAAAGCGACTACTTTCAAACTCCACACCTTGAACAGCTGGCCAAACAGGGAATGCTATTTACACAAGGCTATGCTCCTGCTCCCTTTTGCTGCCCGACCCGCAGAAGCCTACTCATAGGCCAAACTCCAGCTCGGCATATTTATCAGAAAGACCAGAAAAACTGGACAAGTAATTTTCGAAAACAATTAAGTCTTCCAAGAATGCTTAAACAAGCAAATGATAACTATCAAACAGCGCACTATGGGAAGTGGGACATGCGATTCGACAATGTCACTCCTGAAGAGATGGGATACGATATAAGTGACGGCATAACTGGCAACAGCACTGGCGGAGGAAAGGGGTCAGGCGGACCATCGGCAAATAATGATCCAAAACTAATACAAAGCCTTACAGAACGAGCTAATAATTTCATGAAGTTACAGGTGCAGAACAAAAGACCATTTTTCATTCAATTATCTCATTATGCTGTGCACCTTGATATCTTTTACTCGAGAGATTCTCTTCAAAAGGCAAAAAACATAGTAAAAGGCAAAAAACACACACTACCAGAATTCGCTGCTATGACAACCGACCTAGACAAAGGGTTGGGCGCCCTCATGAAGCAGATTGGTAAGCTAGGCATAGCCGAGCAAACTTATGTTTTTTTCCTATCCGACAATGGAGGCCGCCTGACCATGCCAGGACAAAAAAATAAAAAACTCCCTAGAAATTATCCACTTCGTGAAGGAAAGGGATCAATGTATGAAGGAGGCATACGGGTTCCATTCATCGCAGTTGGCCCAAATATTAAACCAGGTAGCGTTAGCCGAATACCCGTAACCGGTTTAGATCTTTTCCCCACTATGGCGGACTTGGCTGGTTATTCTCATCAACTACCCAATACCCTCGATGGTGGTAGTCTTAAAAATTTACTTCAGAACCAAGGTCGAGGAACCATTCAAAGAATCAATCCTTATCTAATCTTCCATCAAGCTGTAGCTAGAAAAGCGCAAACGAGTCTTCGACTCGGAGACTTTAAACTGATAAAAACTTGGGATGGCAATCGATTAGAGTTGTTTGACATGTCAAAAAGCTTGAATGAAAAAAACAACATAGCAAAAAAATTACCGTCCAAAACCGATGAACTTCATAAAATGATGATTAAGTTCCTTAGTGAAGTCGGCGCCGAAACAAGAAAGACCACCTTTAAGAAAAAGAACCAATGATACCAAAAATTTATCTCAGCCTGCTTACCTTCCTTCTCTTGTTTACCGGGTGTGGGGAAGTGCCAGATAAGCCTTCAACTAAAGCCAGCAATGAAACTCAGGATATGCTCGATGCAGCTGAAGCTGGTGACCTTGATGCCGTCAAAAAACTAATCGATGCCGGAGTTCCTGTTAATGGGGTCGGGGATGACCAAAGCACTCCTCTACATTTTGCAGCTCAGGAAGGCCACGTGGATTTAGCCAAGCTACTGATTGAAAAAGGTGCCGATATAAATGCAAAAGATGACATCGACCAAACACCAGTCGATCGAGCACGATTCTGGAAACAAGAAAAGATCATAGCCTTATTGGAAAAAAGCTCTATCCACGAAGCTGCTAGAGAGGGCAATCTGAATATCGTGATTCAACAACTCGACTCAGGAGCAGATATAAACCTTGCTAATGAAAACGGTGACACCCCTCTCACTTATGCAGCATTCATGGGGCACTTAGAAATAGTCAGTCTTCTCATTGAAAAGGGTGCAAAAGTTAATGCCAAAGGCTTAGCAGGATGGACCCCTCTCCATCTAGCAAGTCAAAGAGGCCATAAAAAAATCACCGAACTGCTAATTGAAAAAGGCGCCGACATCAACGCAACAACCGACGATGGTTTCGGCGGCACTCCGCTTGATGTAGCCAAAGGCAACTTGGTAGATACAATACAACAAAACGGAGGCAAAACTATTTCCAAAATAAATAATTGATTTAGTTTTAGGCTGTTAATGCTTGAACGGCATAGCTCTTTGCCTCCAATTTGTTCGCTTACAATTTAATGAAATTATTAAAAATGTTTTTAAAATCAAAAGTATCTTATTTAAGCCTCCTACTAACAGCTTCAATTGGATCAGGCTGTATAAATGGAAAACAAAACGCCTCAACGAAATTATTCAATGGCAAAGATCTTGCCGGCTGGGAAATAACCGATTTTGCTGGCAGTGGAGAGATCAAAGTCAAAGATGGCGAACTGCATATAAGCATGGGAGAATTAATCACGGGAATCAACCTAGCTCATGACAATATTCCTCGATCTAATTACGAATTGGAAGCAGAGGCATTGAAATTTGATGGAGATGATTTTTTTTGTGCAATAACATTTCCATTAGGCGAAACTTACGCAACTTTTATACCAGGAGGCTGGGGAGGATCTTTAGTCGGCATATCTAGCATCGATGGAATGGATGCAGCCGAGAATGAAACAGCTTCATTCAAAAAATTTGAGAAGAACCAATGGTACCGATTTAAAATACGCGTCACTGATGAGAATATACAGTGTTTCATTGATGAAGAAATGGTAGTTGATCTTCCTCTCGAAGATCGAAATATCGCTCTGCGCCCAGGACCAATCGAGCTGTCAGTGCCTATTGGCATTGCATCGTTCCAGTGCATCTCAAAAATTCGCAATATAAATCTTCGTTCAATTAACCCATAACAAATACCAAAATTGGGTAAAACAATTGTCATAACTGGAGTTACTCGCGGCATTGGTCGGGGTTTGGTTGAGGAGTTTGACCAACTAGGCCACAAAATCATTGGATGCGGCCGAACAGCGGAACAAATTGACAAGCTACAAACATCTCTTGGAGCAAAACATCAATTCTCAAGAATAGATGTCAGCGATGACGCCTTAGTCGCCGACTGGGCAAGCAAAACTATAGCAAACCATGGGGCCCCTGATCTGCTTATTAACAATGCTGCAATTATCAATTCTAACAGCTCATTTGTAAATGTCTCAGCTGCTGAGTTTAATACGGTCATTGATATTAACATAAAGGGAGTAGCCAACGTTATTCGGCATTTTGCACCAAAAATGATTAAGCTTAACCATGGCGTAATAGTAAACCTTAGCTCCGGATGGGGCCGAAGCACCTCTCCAGAGGTGGCTCCTTACTGCGCCACAAAATGGGCCATAGAGGGGCTGAGTAAAGCCATTGCAGAAGAACTTCCAAGCAGTATGGCCTGTGTGCCTTTAAGCCCCGGTGTAGTGAACACAGAAA
>PATZ01000020.1 GCA_002712575.1 Methanobacteriota archaeon | reverse complement strand
TATGATGTCTGTATTAGCACTCTCAATTTCACTTATGATTGGCATGGCACTAACCAAAAAAAGAGCTAGAGTACCAACAATGGTAACGATTCTGGTACTGGGTTCTTTAGCCTTTACAATATACTGGATGGGTCTGCCTATGCAAATTGTTTTAGGAATTGTTTCAACCAGTATCTTGTTAGTTTTCCCTATATCATTGGTCTCTCCAACTTCAGGAACGATAGAGAAAATAAGTAAAAAAATAGGAGGTCCACATGTAAAATGTCCTTCTTGTGGAAAATCTAATCAGGTTCAATCCAATGTCAGACCATTGAGAATACCCTGTACTAACTGTAATAGTATACTAAGGATAGAGGCTTAATTTTCATACATCAAGAACCACTTGCGCCACCCATCCTGGTCCTTCGAAGGTAGGAATAACTCCTTCTATCCCCTCAACTATCTCATTATCAGATATTTCCTTAAACATCAGTTCATGCATAGTTACAGCCTTAATTTCTATTTCTCTTGTAATTAATTCAGAATCTATCCAAGATACTTGGGCATCTATTGAATTATTGGAAATTTTAAAAGAAGCGTCCATCAACCATTTATCTTCAATTGAACCATGAAAAAGTACTTCTTCAAGCCACAGTACTAAACCCCTCTCTAAATCAGATTCAAAAAGTGGTACTGACCATTGGCCGGAATGACAATTGATAGTACTTATCTGATCATTATCCCCTTCTGATAATTGTATTGACTGTAGTCCAAAGGTAACTTCTCTTAATAAATCTGAAGGAGATGTTGAAAATGCCCTTATTCCTACATCAGCAGTAGTTGGAAGTATCCACCATGACATAAATATATCAACTACCCATAATTATAAAATTATCACTATTAATCATAATTATCACAAAGTTCACCTTGAGAAGGGAAACTTAGTGGATCTTTTGGATTAGTATTCCATTTATTTTCACATTTGTTTATGTAGCCATCTCCATCGGAATCTATTGATGCATCAGATGCGTCATAAGGATCAAAGTCAAAGAAATATTCCCATCCCGACCACATTCCATCTCCATCTTGATCTTGGTGATAAACCTCTGATCCATCAGACCAACCATCTGGACACCAGGAGCCGTCTGCACATAAATCTGAATCGGTCAAAATAGGATTAGTACCATTTTGATATTCTTCATAATTTGTGAAGTTTGCTAAGTCATTGTAAAATCTTGCGCCACTTCCAAATGGATCTATGTGACACTCTGAATTCTGAGGATCTTCCCACCCTGGACAGTAGCGGTTTTTCAAATAGGTTACATTCAAACCATCTCCATCAAAATCTTCTTGTCCATCATCAATGCCATCTAAATCGGAATCCGGCATCCTAGGATCCATTGGTCCACGAGAACCTAATGCACTCAAGGTATTATTATCGACTAAGCCTAAAGTTAATGCCTGTTCGGTGTTTGATACTTCCCAACCATCTGGTAATAAATCTCCATCACTGTCATGGTCTACTGGATTTGTATTCCACCTATCAGGCGCTTCCAATGAGTTTTGCAAAGTATCATTATCAATGTCATAAATTGAATCTTGTAAAACACTAGATGGATTAAGGGCCCATCTACCTTGTTCAGGTACTGTAAAATCAGTAAGATTCATTTCATGAAGGAAATACTTCGGATCCATTACTCCATCACCATCTCTATCCCCAGAAGTTGAAAAACCAGTATTGAAATTTGACCAGACCCAACCCCCAGGACCTAATCCACATTCCAAGATAGAATCACAATTAGGAGGTAACCAAGTAGTTGTTGATATCCATAGACTGTGGCTATTGGTGTTCTGCTGAACAGAAAAGATTTGCATTTCCCACCCATCAGGTTGACCATCTCCATCTGTATCATTATTCAAAGGGCTGGTTGGACTTTGCCATGGACGAGGTATGTAAAGAACTTCTCCACCATCATTTAGGCCATCATCATCTGTGTCGGCATTATTTGCATGCGTAACATAAGTATCCATCCCATCAATGACTTCTTCGCCGTCTTCAAGGCCATCATTATCAGTATCGAAAGCGGAAGCATTGGTAAAATAATGAACCGTTGAACCATTAATCTCTATGTAATGTCCAGTAATTGCTTCCCTATAATCCTCTAAACCATCTCCATCTGTATCCCTATCTGTTGCATTTGTGAATGTTTCATAATATTCGACAGAATCACTGAGCCCATCGCTATCACTATCATAAGAACCTGGATCACTTCGAACAATGACATCCCTTACACCATCATCAACAATCCTAATCATCCATCCCATTACTTCAATTCCATCAATTAAACCATCACTATCAGTATCATCATTCAATGGATCGGTAGATCTCCCATCAACAATTCCATCCAAATCTCTGTCTCTAGCATTATATTCATTGAAGTTGGTAAATCTTTCATTTTCTTCTAGGACAACAACCAAGTCTTGTAATCTGCTAGTTACTTCTTCATTGATTTCAATATTTATATGATAAACCCAACCAGCTGTTTGTGTTTTTATTGGTATATTAACATAGTTTCCATCTTGAACTGTTTGAACCCATAAAATCGCTTGATTTTCTACCACATAATCTCCCTTTTCAACTAGTATTGACTGAACAGTACTCACTCCAAGCATATCTGAATATCGTACTCCGCCATCTCCATCAATATCATAACCATCGTAATCTGGGTCATCATCTGCATTGCTTCCATCGGCAGGATGTATGCCACTGAGATATTCCCAACCATCCGGCATACCATCATTATCAGTATCTGAGTCTAATGGACTAGTGAAATTAGATTCTCCCCATATATAAGAAACTTCGAATTCTTCTACATTATTTAGCCCATCATCATCATTATCTCCATAAGCATCAGTAGAATTTGAAGGATTCAATAGATTATTGTAACAGTATTCAAAACCATCAGGCATACCATCTCCATCAGTATCCCAATCACCTGGGCCGTTTAGTCTACCATCTCCGTCCATATCTTGTTCAAACCATGTCAAGTCCCCCGGTGCTGTCATTTTATCAGTATAAGGTGCTTCAATAGAGAGAGCGCCAAAAACTGGAACTCCGCAGTAGACATCTAAGTCAATAAAGCCAAAAGCAATTTCATATCTATCGTCTATAAGATCATTATCACTATCTTCTGCCAATGGGTTTGTATCATATCTTTCTTCGACATAATTCCTTAAACTATCTGGTTCGGGTTGTTCTAAATCGAGTACAGCGTCACATGAATGCCCAAATTGATTCCCCATTTCTTCCCATTGAGAAGTACCGATATCTAATTCTATTTCAGCACGTACAGTAGCAGAAAGCAGAGGGCAATTCCAATTGCCATCTAAAGGATCAAGAAGTGTTATTGGTCCTTCCGAAGTGACAATCTCATAGGTATATTGAGATTCCCATCTATCATTGAGTCCATCTCCGTCACTATCTTTCAGATTAGGATTTGTTCCGAGTTCTGATTCTTCAAGATTAGTCAATCCATCTCTATCTGGATCTCCTAATGGGCCATTGTCAGGATTAGGGAATGTTTCATTTTGCTCACCGGTTTCTTGTTCAGTGTCAACAGAATTAATAGGAATATCTTTACAATCTCCTTGTTCGGCATCTCCGAATGAAAGACAGGGCTCTCCGGTATCAAGAGGATCTAGTCCGTTATCAATTTCCCAACCATCTTCAAGACCATCTCCATCTGTATCTGCATCCTGCCAATTAGTCCCGTAGAGAGTTTGTTCCATTCTATCTGGAATTCCATCGCCATCCCAATCACATCCAACTGTGGCTACATCTTCGGGACATTCCTTTGGAGCCTCTTCTGGAGTAATAAATATATCATCGACTGCGGAATCGAAACCTCCAGTATCTGTGCTTGACATAGCAGCTCCAATTACAGTGTAAATCCCTGCTAAACATAGAGTTGCAGCAATAGCTGCAATCGCATATTGATTATGATTTAGAGCCACATGAACACCCGCCGCCTACTTGAGGACGTGTCATTGAATTTGGGTTCGGATATAATGTTTCATGACACACGATTAATATTGAGGGGTTGAGAGTCATGAGCAGGAGAAATTTTTACCAAAAAAACTTCCTCCTCTGAAGTTAAAAATAATTTGCCTTTCTTACCATATGCTCTCTCCCAACATGCAAGAAGAATACCACAAATTATAGATGGATGAAAAAAAGATTCTATTGTAAAAAGTATTTCTTCGAAATTATCTAATGATTCAGCATCAATAATTCCTCCTAATCCATACTTTTTGAGATGTTTATTACCTACCTTTTTCCAGTCATCATCCTCTCTAATCATAATATGATGAGATGAATCGATAAATTGCTTTCTTGCAGAATCAGCCGATGCAGTCCACCAATTCGATCTATGCGTATCTAAATCTCCCCAATCATAATCAGATAATCTCTCAAAATGTGTATTTTTTAGGAAAGGAAGGCTTTTTTCCTCAAATCTATAGAATAAATCATTTGAAATAACCAAAGGACGTGATTTTTGGATGAACCATGTTCCCTCTTCATTTATTGAAAGTATCTCCCATAAATCTGAATTAGGATCTTTTTTTACTCGTGAGAAATCGTAGTTGGTAATTTTTAATGAATTAGGAGGAGGAAAAATATCAATTGAGGATTGAAGACTAAGGATTATATTTGTTTCCGAATCGCTCCAATGGAATTTATAACGAATATCATTAAGATATTCTAATGCTGAAGAAAGTGAACCAATGCATATGTATAAATTAGCATAATTATTAATCATTAAATTAATTTGATTAGAATTTTGTGAATATATGGAGAATGAGCCAAAATTTTTATACATCCAGTCCACATATAATTTTTCCCAACTCTCAATATCTTTATTTTTTGGAGTAAGGATTTTATTGGTATTTAGTGAATATTCAGTAGATTCCGAAGATGCTTGTATTAACATTTTACCTAAAATTAACCCTAATCTTTCTTCAATGCCAAAAAACCATTTTTCGAACCAATTAGAATCAACTATCCATACCGTCTGACTTTTATCTTCTTTATCTAGAATAGCCCCATTAGAATAATGTATCCAACGATTTGAGGGATTAAAGTCTTTAATTAAATTTCTTTTATTTTTTTTAAATATCTTCAAAAACCAAGACATCATAATCACATAAGAAAATCTGAAATTCTATCAAATGCCTCACATAAAATTTCTATTGTCGGAAGACAAACCATTCTAAAATGACCATGTCCGAATTCAGAAGAAAATCCAGAACCATGGACCACTAGCACGTGTTTCTCATGTAACAGATCTAATACGAACTGCTTATCATCTATTGAAAATTCAGGTTTTGTAATCTTTACAAATAAATAAAATGCAGCCCCAGGAGGTTCACATTCTAAACCGTCGATTTCGGAAATTCTTGCTATACAATAGTCCAATCTCTCTTTAACTATTCTTCTATGAACTTCCAACCATTTTGAGTCACCTGTTAATCCTGCAATGAATCCATGTTGGGCTGGAGTGGATGCACAAAGACGGCTACGGAGTAGCTTTTCCATCCCATCCCTGACTAATTCGAGTTTTTTACAAGGGTCATGTAAAGCCATATATCCAACTCTCCAACCCGGAGCGAAGTATACTTTGGAAACCCCATTTAATACTATAACTGGGGTTTTGTCTGATCTAGATGCAACTGAACATAATTTACCTGAAAAATCTAGACCATCATATATCTCATCGGCAATAATTGTACAATAAGGCCATTCATTAGCAATCTCTATCAAAGAATCAATTTCTTCTTTTGTTGCTACATTTCCTGTTGGATTGTTTGGATTTATTAAAACTAATAACTTAACTTTATCATTCATTTTTTTCTTAATATCTTCTAAATCTATTTTCCAACCATCCGTAGAATTCAGCCTATACTCTACAGTTTTACCACCGTACATCTGAGGATATGCTACATAGGGAGGGTAGTGAGGGCCTGGTGCTAAGACAATATCGCCTTTTTGGAGGAAGGCTGCAAATATTATTTGCAGTGCTTCGGTGACTCCATGCGTAACATAAACATCATCAGAAGAACAAATCCAACCCTTTTTTGATTCTGAGTTAGCTATTGCTGATCTTAAACCCGGCAGACCATAAGAAGGACCATAACCATTATTTTGTCTATCTAATGCATTTTTGAATGCTTCAATCATATGAATGGGTGTAGGTAATCCCTCATATGCTAAAGGATCTCCAATATTTAACCTAATTATCTCTTTTCCTTGAGACTCTAGCTTAATAGCTGGGACAACTACATCACGAATTGCATATTCGATATTATAAGCCCGAGGAGAGACTGCAACTGGTTCGGTCATGAAGGTGCGTAATACAATCACAACATCAAGTCAACGGAAAAAAACCTTGTATAGAACATATACTAAATATATTTCAAACCTATTTCAACCCCAAAATCTGTCGAGCTTCATCTAAGGCGTCCTTAATTCCATCTGGATTTGACCCTCCTCCTTGGGCAAAAGAAGATGTTCCTCCTCCTCCTCCTTTGATAAATTTAGATATTGAATTAAGTATTTTGATAGCATTGTGCCTCTCAGTGGCTAAAGAATTTTCAGTCATTGCAACTATTAATTTTCCTCCTGCATCTCGGCTACCTATAATTGCGAGAGTTGGTTCTTGAGGATTTCTGGTTAATTCACCAAGCATTGACATCATTTGCTTTGAATCTCCAGTTACTTCCATGATAACATATCTAACTCCATCCAAAATAATTGCTTCATTACTACTGCCACTTGTCCGTAAACGAATGATTTCTCCTTCAAGATCTTCAATGCGTTTTTGCTGTATTTTCCATTCTTCAAAAAAGCGTGAAACAGTTTTCGGAAGATCTTGATGACTGACGCCTAATAGTTCTGAAGTTTCATTCAAAATTTGCTCCTGCAAACGTGCATGTTCGCGCGCCGTCTCTCCTGCCACAATCTGGAGACGCTCCACCCCGTCTTGTACTTGACTGGTCCTAACTATCCTGATTTCACCAATTTCACTTAAATTGTCATGATGCGTACCTCCACAAGCCTGGATATCAAAATTTCCAATTTTTATTATTCTTATTTGATCATGTTTTGGAGGGCCACCTTGATAAATATCAAAATTGAATTTAGAATCTGCTTCTTCTCTGGTTAAAACCAATTTTTCAATTAAGAGATTACTAGATATTATTTCATTCGCTCTATCTTCTATATCATTTAATAAAACACGACTAATTCTAGAATGATGCGTTACATCTATTCTAGCATAAAGAGCACCTTTATTCGAGCCTGCTTGCCAAATATGAGGGCCTAATAAATCTCTAGTGGCTCCTCCTACTACATGGACAGCAGTATGATGATCCATTAATTGTTTACGTCTCTCCCAATCAACTTGGCCGGTTATTTTTCCTATTTCCAACGATGAATCAGTAAAATGAAGAACAACATCTCCGGATATTTTTGTATCAAGTACTTTTACTTCAGAATTGCCTTGTTTCAAAAATCCTTGATCTCCAAGTTGCCCTCCTCCCTCGGGATAAAATAATGTTCTATCTAATGTTATAATGTATTGTGGTATCTCTTCTACTTCATTTGAAAATGTGAATGAATCGACATCTGTTTTGGATAATTTCATGACAGTAATAATTTCTGCATTAAATTTGGTGGCTTTAGTATCTTCATAATAATCAAGTGATGTTGGTGCTACCAAGAATTTCTTCGTTTGTTTTTCTTTATTTTTATTTTTAGATGCTTCTTTTGTAATTGAAGCATTTCTGGCAGCCATATCTGCTGCAAAACCGACACGAACAGAAATTTTTTCCCAACCTAAATCATTACCTATAGAAATAGCCATTTCCGGATTTATTCCTCTTTCTTCTGAAAGTCGATATAATATCTCATCTGGGACTTGTGATTCTAGTTTATCCAATCCTTGTAATGCAGTATTTACCGCAGCTTTACCTTTCCTGATCATTTCATAGTATTTTTTCTCTTCTAAATTTAGAATTTCCATTATTCCTTCTTTACTTTGAACGAATGAATCTGCATCTAAATAATAATCAAGATGTTTCTCCGCTAAATTTGATAAACTTATAGAAATACCTAGATTATCTTTCATCCTACAAACTCGTCTTGTAAGCATTCTAACCAAGTATCCGGCTTTTGAATTACTTGGAACCAAACCATCTCCCAGCATATTACAAATGGCATGCATATGATCAGGTATTGCATAAATTGATGAAAGAGGTTCAGTTATTTTCTTTAATTCATCAATTGAAATTTTATATCCAGAATCATGAATTCGAGAAATTAGTATATCATATAAATATTCAACATCTGTTCCAACATCGATGTTAAGAATTCCCGATAGTCTAGAAATTTCTGCCAAAAGTAAATTTAAATCAACATCTATTTTTAGAGATTGTATTAATTCATCATAACCGAAAATTTCCTTTAACCAATCAACAACTTCAGGATATATCGCTTCATATATATTTGGAGTACCTGCAGCTGCCCAACAAAATCTTTCTAGGCCGTATCCTGTATCAATAATTTGTAAATCCATCTCCTTATACTTTAAATCCTTAATTATGATATCCCCGTCTTCATGTTCTTCAAGGTTCATAAACACTAGAGTTGCTAATTCTAAACCACCAACAATAACTTCCAGAGCTGGTCCTGCGTTACCTCCTCCAGACCAAGGATTCTCGACATATGTTATGTCTTTAGGAGAGATTCCAAAGATTTCAATCAACATCTCATCACAATAGCGTACACATTGGTCTATCCAATATATTACATTACCTTTTTTAGGTGTATTGAATGCATGATGTGCCATCATCTCAAATGTAGAAAGATGGCGTCCTGAGCGACCAACTGCAGCAACATCAGTCAATCTTATACATGTTTGACTAATTACTAATGGATTAGCTGGCGGAGGAACTTTTCCACTAGTGACATGTGGTTGAAAATCAGCTATACTGGCTATTGTTAGATGTATGTCATCTCTCCACCTGGCAATTACTGGATAAGGAGAAATAATCTTGTGATCACGTTTATTAAAATAATCGAGAAATGTTGCTCTCATTTTATCTTTCAACTTTTTACCCTTCATAGGAAATCCTTGAATCAATGGATTACCGATAAAAGTATACGGATCTTCTGTTGAATCCCCACATGTAGTTCTTTCATCATCTCTAGTCCAAAAATTAAGATTTGTGACAATACATTGTTTACGATGATGGCCAGAATCTGCCCAGAATGGAATGTGAATTTCTCCAAAACTCATCCTACCACGTCTCACTATTGATACTCGGATTTGATGATTAGTCTTGAAGGCAATGTCCAATAACGTCCCGAGTATTTGAAAGGGAGATGATATGACGTATGTCTATGAGTGCAGAGTGGAGAGAACATCTTGAGTCTGCTGGGCCGGGAAGAATGCGCATTAAGAAGCACGGGAGAATGCTCACAGATGCTTTTATGGTAGCAGATAAAAAGCACATAGAAGAACACTCAGATGATCGTTCACCAAATCAAATAATCAATACTGCTTCTCTATTTGGCATAGTTGGTGATGCCTGGGCGATGGCAGATTGGCATTTTGGATATGGTTTTCCGATTGGAGGAGTAGTAGCAACAGACATCGAAGTGGGAGAACAAGGAGGTTCAATATCTCCTGGAGGAGTTGGTTTTGATATCAACTGTGGTGTGAGATTATGTGCGATGGATGTTAAGCTAAATGATATTGACGTCAAAAAAATTGCTTCTGAATTAGCTAATAGAATCCCGGCAGGAGCGACAAGAAAGGGAGGCGTGAATCTAAGTCAGACTCAGCTAATGTCTGTACTCTCAGAGGGAGCTAAAGCAGCCGTAGAATATGGATGGGGAGAAAATAGAGATTTAGATAGTATTGAATCTAATGGGCTATTAGATAGTCAGGAAAATAACTTAAGTGAACGTGCAATGAAAAGAGGAGAGAGTGCATTGGGAACTTTAGGATCAGGGAATCATTTTCTTGAATTACAGTATGTTGACAAGATAGTCGACAAAGAAGCAGCAAGGGCATTTGGATTAACTGAAGGACAAATAACTGTCATGATACACACAGGATCGAGGGGGCTAGGCCATCAAGTATGTTCCGAACATGTCAAAACGATAGAGGCTAAATATAAAAGAAAAGATGAGATTTGGTATTCACCCAAGTGGGACATAGAAGTAAATGATAGGCAATTAGCCTCCGCCCCAATACATAGCAAAGAAGGACAAGAATACATAGATTCAATGAATGCTGCTGGTAATTATGCATTTGCAAATAGATCCGTACTTACTCAGAGGCTAAGAAAGGTGCTTAGAGAAATATTAGGTTCGGACGGTAATTTAGATGTTATTTATGATGTTAGTCATAATATCGCAAAAATCGAAGAACACCGTGTCCATGGAAAAAATTGTAAATGTTGCGTACATAGAAAAGGAGCAACCAGAGCATTGAGTGGCGACCATATTGAGTTGTCAAAAAGATTCAGAGGAATTGGTCAACCTGTACTTGTTCCAGGAGATATGGGTACTGCCTCGTGGGTTCTTGCAGGACCTAAGAATGGCTCTAACGATGCTTTTTCATCTTCTTGCCATGGAGCGGGAAGAAGGCTTTCAAGAACGGCGGCGAGGAACAGTATTGACTCAATAGAACTTAAAAAAGAATTACAAAAAAAAGGAATATATGTACATGTTAAAACATCAAATATCCTTTCTGAAGAAGCTCCAGATGCATANAAAAATGTAGACGAAGTAATTGGATTGACAGAAAAGGCTGAGTTAGCAAGACCGGTGGCACGACTAAGACCTTTAGCTGTAATTAAGGGGTGATTAATTGCGAGGATTGGGTCCAGATTATTGGGAAAGAGGTAAAAAAGAATTAAAGCAAATAGATAAAAATATCGAAAAAATTATCGATATGTATGAGTTTCCTTCTCTTACTACAAGAGAAAATATGTTTTTTACCCTTATTCGATCAATAGTTGGACAACAAATATCAGTCAAAGCCGCAGATACNATATGGGACAAAATATTAAATGAGGCTAAAGAAATACGACCTGAGGTAATATTTTCAATGGACGAAAGTATTATGCGTGAATGCGGTCTTTCCAGAAGAAAAATAGAGTANATGAAAGCAGTGTCTGAAAAATGGCTTAATGGCTATGATAAAATAAATTGGCATGAATTATCTGATGAAGCCGTTATTGAAAGGTTAGTGGAAATAAGAGGTATTGGAAGATGGACTGCGGAAATGATTCTAATATTCACATTAATGAGGCCAGATATTTTCCCAATGGGAGATATTGGAGCAATAAGAGCTTTGGAAAAAATTTACAATAAAGGTCAAAAAATGGATAAACAAGAGATTGAAAGGATAGTAGAAAAATGGATACCTTGGAGAACTATTGCTACATGGTATTTGTGGAGGAGTATTGATCCAGTTCCAGTACAGTACTGACTACATGCAATATCCGCGTCTGGGTTGTTCACTAAGAGTAGGAGCTGCACCACTCTGGACACCATCAGCTTCTTCCATTATAATAGTCAACAGAGTATTTACCAAAGATTTTAAATCTTCCAACTCACTTCTTAAATCGTCAACATTCTTTACTTCGTCATCATCTACTTGCATACAAATCCCATCTAGAAAGATACATCTTTCTATACTATGTCACTATCTAATAGTCTATAAATTATAGAGGTTAAGTATGAATATAGATATGGATAATAGAGGTTAAATTAAAACTCGAAAATTAATTAATCCTCATCATAATAATCCTCATCATCATAATAATCCTCTCCTCTTCCTCTCATAAAGAAAACTAAAGCNCCAATAGACGANAATATCACTANAGANGCNCCNATTANCCAAATNGTCGAGTTNCCAGAATCNACTGGCGGGAGATTACCNACATTTATTCCAACAATTTCTTGCTGCATACCATTAACATTGTCAAAATCTCCATCAACAACTATTACCAAAAATGGAGAGCCTTCTTGCCAAGTTTCATACTCAAATGAAGACAAGACACTAGTACTTCCAGATTCTAAGAATACTTCTTGATCGCCGAATTTCTGAGTAGTAAGAGATGGTTTCCAAGACCCATCAGGCAATTTTTCCCACAAACCCAGTGAAAGAGTTCCATCTAGTTTCCCAGGGTTTTCCCAATAAGTTACAATAGTCAAAACATCACCTACTGCCGGAATTTTAGTAGGAGTGGTAATCTCTCTCGTATATTGCCCTAAGAATTCCATTATTCTCAGAGTGGGCATCCTTGGAGTATCTTCACTACCTAAACCTATAATTGGATTTCCAGCCTTATCTTTAGAATTTATCCATACAGATATCTGATCTCCTGGTTGGAAGGTTAAATCTATCATTGGCGTAAAATCTATTCTACTTTGATAGACACTGACGCCATCAGAAAATGAAATTAAAGTTAATTCTCCGGAAGTTTGAGTTCCGACTATTGGCCCTCCTGCTCTAATATATTCCCATGAAATCATTAAAGGNCCTTCTTGCATTCCAAATTCATCAACAATGGAAATAGTTACTAAAACATTCTTAAGAGAATCGGTTCCTAAAGAAGTTAAAGAAGAATCAGGATATATTTCTTGATTGAAACGGGCTGTTGGAGAGTCACTATCTACGGTTACTGAAGCATCAGAATTTTCCAAAGAAAAAGCCAGTCCAGGAAGATTAGTAACTTCTGTTGATATTGGCATTATTGGGTTAGAAGGGGCTCGAGGNGGTAATTCTAATGAAGTATTAAAAGACCCATCAGATTCAACTATTGTATCAGATGTAAGTTCTTGAGATCCATAGATTAACTTTATTTGTGCCCCTAAATCATCGGGTATTGACAATAGTCTTTCACCAGAACCTGCATAATAAATTGCTCCAGTGATTGAAAATTCATCATTTTGTTTTAANTATAATTCATTGTTAATAGACTCCATGATTGGAAGAGTNAGNTCATAAACTNCCTCTGGTATTGCAGAAATTTTATTATCCAGTTTCCANGATAGGGCNCTTAAAACATCAGATTCTGCTACTGTTATTAGATTATCATCNACNGTTACTCTAGGTTTACANGCAACACTATCNTCATNCCATGGAAAATCCCATGATAATTTAAAACTTAAATAAATCTTAGAAACAGAATTTGTTATAACTTCTGTTTGATAATTGATTGGAGTCACCATACTGTCTTCAGGAGCCCATAGTACACCCGAGTATGGTGCGTATGTGAACAATCCAAGATTAGTACCATACCCACACAACATTATAGTAATATTATCTAAAGTATTTATTCCATTAGGATCATCTATTTGTAAACTGAAAGTGTGTAATACATCGGGCAGAAGATAATAATCAACATTATCACTAGTTCTCCTATCTAAATCAAAAGCAGAATTTTGACCTCCTCCTCCTATTCCTAGACTATCTCCAGCGAATTGTGTTGGTTCATCTACAGCTATGATTACACTTGCCCAAGAGTTCTCCGCACCCGGCCCTCCGCCAGTCCCACCGTCAGAATATTCAAGCCCGGCCCAATCACTTCCTTCTACATAAAGTAGAATTGGTTCATTATCTAAACTTGAGACATCAATTGCAGAAAATTGTATCTGCTGCTCTCCAGTTAATCCTGGAGTCAAAGATTGTAATTGTGATTGATATTCATTTTCAGATGCTATCCCATCTCCATTGACATCATCGACTCCCGTGCGCCAATATTTTAGAGTGACGGAATCTCCTCTGGCCTCACTCTCACTAACAGTGATATATGGCCTAAATGGAGTTGTTGGGTCAGAAACCATACCATCGGCCAATTGTAATCCGATAGGAGTATTGATTTGTATTGGGCCTGCTATTGGAGGATTTTTATCAATAACGATATCAACCAAAGGAGGTTGGCCTGTTACATCATCAGCACCAAAAGAACCGGTAGGTGGCCCTATAGAAATAATAACTGGAGACAAGGTGATCTCATCCTGACCAGTGGGTGAATTAATAGTTCCAGAAAATATCCCATCAGAATCAGAATTTAAAGAATAAATATTTCCTGATATATTCAATCCCACATTAAAGTCGCTACTTAATGGCCTATGACTTGAAGAATCTTGGAATCTAATTTTACCATTAATATTCAGCTCACTACCCTCTAAAACTGGAAAAGGATAAAATAAATTATCATAAATGTTTGATATGAGCCTTCCATTGGAATCATATACTTCAAAATAATCTATTTGTAAATCATTCTCTACTGCTTGTGAACCGGATCTACCACTGAATTGTTCCGCTGGCCATATAGTATCGCCATTAACATCATTAGCACGAGAGACCCAATATATTTCTTCAACATCATCCCAATACCAAGAGATGTCAAATATCCAATTTACTACAATATCAATTCCGCCATCATTATTTGCTACTAAATCAACATAACTTGAAGAAAAATCCAATGGCGCTTTATCAGAACCTGAAATTTGAGAAAAGGATACTGGATTAGTCCCTGAGCCCCATAATCCATCAGGACTATTTTCTACTTTGAAAATAATTACATTACCGTCTGATGCAGATCCTGTGAGAGTAATTTCTGATAATTCTGCATTATCATACAGGTGATGATGTGATGTTGATATTTGAACCGGCTCTCCAGTAGGATAGAAGGTATTTGGTACCGAAAAATCTCTGTTTTGGATTAAGAAATCATAAATTATATCTCCGTCTATTGAAATTGATCCTATATCTGCAGAAAAGGTTACTGGGATCTCTACTTCCTCATAGTCCGGGAATGAATTCATAGTTGATTCATGATATTCAGAAAGTGAATCTTCTAAACCTGAAAGATTCTCAAATAAGAAATAATTTATGCCAATTCTAGATATTGTTATTGTTTGAGCTGTATTTGAATCTAGTTCAATTGGAACATCACGCCATAATCTACCAGTATCAGAATCAGTATGAGTGCCGGTAATAAGTGTAATACCGGAAATTTGTGAAGCGCTGAGAGTATTGTAAAATATATTCTCTCCTGAGGGGCCTATTTGTGAAGAACCAGCCACAGTAAGAGTAACTGGAGACTCAAATCCATCAGAATCTGGAGAAATAGAAATTATCCCAGAAGTGACTGATGCTTCAGCAGGAATATAAATTGAAAGCTGCTCTGAATTTGAGCCGTCAAGAACAACTGTTTTACTAATTACTGGACTTTCTGAGGAATCTAATCCTGCAAGTGTTGATTGCCAACCATAATGCCCGTAAGAATCGCCTCTAGGGAACGACCAATCTAATATTTCATCATCTAGTATATCAATGACTGGATTACTTGCAGGCTCTGCAAAAACAGCCGTAACTACAAGTCTTTCTATCCATGCATTAGTCGGAAGATTAACAGATAATCCAAATCCAGTTTGTATACTGGAAAAAACTATACTACCTCCTTTGGTAGCCGAACCTAGTGATGCTCCATTTTTGTTTAAAGCAGTTACAGTTATGCCATTAGAAATATTTCCTCCTACATTTAAGGCTTTAATAGGCCTGGATGAATGAGTGAAATCAGAAATTAAAGTTCCTTGAATAAGCGTAGCATTTAGTAAATCATTAACAACTTCTACTCCTGTACTGTAAGTCCATCCATTATTTCCTGAATCTGCATTCAAGAATCTTTTGCCTCCGATACTAATCTTACTAATTGCAGGAGTTGCTTCAGAGTCTGAAGTAGTAAGATGTAGTTTCAATTTAATTTGGGGATAGTTTGCAGCATCTACACCTGCAAGAGACAATGGTAAAGAAATATCTGAATAACCAGGTAGTAATGAATTGGTAGAAGCATCAATTAATGAAGCTCTAATAGAAGTATTTTCAGGTATTAAAGCGTCCACATCTATTATTCCAAGATTAAAGTCATCAAAATCGCCTATTGAAAATGAAGGACTAACCCAATCGCCAGGGTTGCCATAGTTAGCTACCTTCACTCCTGCATTATCAATAAACCAACCTCCTCGATTATCATATCCATCGGAACCCATTGAGAATTTGAATCGAACAGTATCTCCTTGATAATTTAATAAACTTGCTTGCATACTTTTCATGCCACCATTAGCCGAGGATTGAGAGGAAAAAGTATCATATCCATACAAATTATTGTAATTATAACTTACTTGACTGTCATACCAATTTCCAGGATCAAAATGCTGCCATGAGCCATTGTTGACTTTTATGAAAACTGCGCCTCCATCCCAATTCGGTTCCATATCTGTCCAATGATCAAATGTGAGAAATGCATTACCATTTGAGGGAATATCATATGAAGGAGAAAACAATCTTGCCTCTTGTATATATGATGAATAAGAACCTGAAAATGCTATTCCGTATGCATAAGGGAATGAAGCTGTTCCAGTTGGACCAGAATTAGAGTTAATTTTGTTTAAAGTCCATTTGCATGTATCGGAAGAACCAGGACATGATCCAGAACTCATTGAATTGGTCCTTGACCAGCCAGTTGCATCAGTAATTGCCGGTGAGCTCGCAGTTGAGTCTTCAAAGCCCATCCTAACAGTTTGAGATCCTCTGAGTAAAACTAAATGCTGCCAATCATCAGCTGTAGCTCCTATAGAATTATGAGTCATTGAGGAAAAAGATTCCAGATCATCAATAAAAAGAATAGAATTACTATAATCGACAACTCTTATTTCATCTACTGTGAGTCCTTCTCGGGCATCTAAACCACCTCCATAATTATTGTAATAATCTGTATCTACAATTATTCTAAAATAAACTGTTGGCTCATTTAAGAAGGAGTTAGGAATCGTGAGTTCGATTGTTCTTGTCCTTCCACTCTGATCGCCATAAGTTTGACCATTTGATGCTGTGTATCCATTTCCAGGTATTGGACCGTCCCTTTCTGCACAATTTAAAGAAGTAGAAGTCGTCCCAGTTGAAGAAATATCATACCAAGTATTTTGATTTAAAGATACTTCCACACAAGCATTATCATAACCAGATCCTTCTAAGTCCCACTCCATATCAATTTCTATTTTAGATGTAGAATTAGTGCCAGATAAATCTATCACACGATGTAAAGAACCATATGCGTTTGATGAGTAATAACAAGAGCTAGCAGTTTGAGTGTAGCAACCATGATGCCAGGCTCCATAACTAATTCCATCATTGTTGAATAAAATATTATCAATAAACCATCCTGGACGTTCATTCTCTGAATCCGGGTGAGTCCAAATATGGAATCTGAATTGTATATTGGAAGAGTTTGCAGACACTAATGGGCTAAGATCGAAAGTACTAGTAACCCATCCACTGTAGTTTGATGATGCAAAAACAGGAACTGCGCCTGAGGGCGCACCGTTGGGAGTGTGGGCATCCGACGACATTGTACTAGGATATCCTGAATTGGGAGCAACATATGTCCAATTACCCCAATTATTTGAGTCTTTGACTCTATACTCAACCCATGCTCCATCACCACCTCCAGAAGAAGTACTATCAACGTGATACCAATGATCAAATGAAAGGAAATAGTTATTATGATCAACCATTAAAGGAACAGATACAGAAGGAAGTAAGAAAGAACTGTTAGTTCCTGCAGGTAGAGGCTCTCCCGGTGTTGTCCCAATTGCAACAACTCCATTAGTGGCCTCAGATGGAATTACCCCATAACTCATATTTTGTTGATTTCCAAATATTTCTCCGCCTAGTCCGGTAAAGGTTGTTGCTTGCCATGTCTTAATTGTATTGCATAAATATTCTTCGTCCTGGATCTCATCAGAGCCTAAGTTTCGATTATTATTATAATCTAAGCCACTTTTAACAACAATTCCGCCATATTCACAGTATGAATTTCCAGAACTAACCGTATCAATATCTAATTCATATTCAAAATAGTCACCTAACGAAGCAGAAATACTTGCACCTGTTCCTGCAGAATCACTGACAACTATTGTTGGAGTACTGGAATAATTAGAGCCTTCATTAGTTATTTCTGTTGAATGTATTATCCCAGTGCTTTGTAGAATTGCAGCAAGACTTGCGCCATTTCCTCCTGATCCGGATACTGAGATAAAAATAGTATCATCTCCTGAATAACCAGCACCAGCGTCATCAACCGTAATTCCAGTAATTCCCCCACTGCTATCAACTGATGATATCGAAGCATTTGCATTTTCTCCATCACACTGCACACAAATTATTGTTACTGTATCATTAGTGTCATATCCAGAACCGGCATTATTAATGGATATTGAATCTATTCCCGTACTTATAATGTAAGTTCCAGAAAAATCTTCACCTCCTCCTCCTGTTGCGGAAAGATTACCATCTGAATAACCATCTCCTGGAGATATGATGGTTAATTCTTGAATTGTATCTTCCTTTGAAAATGTTTCACAATAGTATATGGTTGACACTATTTCTTCATCATCGAGAAGAGAATCAAAATCATTATCTAAACCATAATATAATATTTTACCGGCCAATCCACCACATTCGGAAACATTGGTTTCTGAATCTACAGAATAAACAAGTCTCCATCCGGGAGTATATTTATACTTTGAATTCATAACTACATTAATATCGCCTTCATCAAAGGTACTTATGTTTGATCTAGTACCATCATCTTTGATTGTTATCCGGCCATTTTCGTCTATAAAGGTTCCAAATTTAGTACCACCATTAAAGTCTGAACCTTCCCAAATTATTCCATTATTTAGTGAGGTTGCCATGGTAGAATCTGTTACATGCATCCAGCCATCTAGGATGGTAGAATTACCAGGTACTTCGAAACCTCTAACAGTTATTGAAGTGCCATTGGTATTGATATTATTTGAGGCATTCCAAGTTGAAACTCCTGCGTTGGCCAGAGGTGCAGCAATCATGAGTAATATCAAAGATATCGCAAGTCTTCTCTTGGAGTAATTCATAGTTCTCTGTATATTAGGTAGATTATCAACTTAATTACTTAAGGTTTAAAAAACACACCAGATAATAAAGAGAGAATATTTTGATTGAAGTTTGCCAATATTGGATATATCGAATGGAGCCACTGGGGAGAATTGAACTCCCGACCTTCCCATTACCAATGGGATGCTATACCCCTAAGCCACAGTGGCGCTGTTTCTTCGAAAGCAATTTACAATTTAATCACTACGGATATAGATGTTTTTAATACAACAAACTCAAAACTAATGGTCGACTGGAGAGAACTGCCTGCCGAGATCGCATAGCCTGGTATTGCGCATGACTGGAAATCATGTGGGATCTTCCCTCGGGAGTTCAAATCTCTCTCTCGGCGCCATATTATATACAGGATAACGATTATATTTACAATCATTAGTACGCGGATTTTATGCGTTAATGCCGACTCCCACGTACATGGAGGAAGAGATTATGGAAAAATCTACTAACTCCGTTGGCGATGGAGGAATAAGACTTAGTCAAATAAAACTAGAATACAATTTATCAAAAATTAATCCTAAATTGGGCTATTTTGATAATATTATAAGAGAATTCTTCTTTCAAAAAACTTTGATTTTAAATAAATGGGGCATTAAAGAAATAGCAATAATTGTACTGGCCACTGTATCATTTATACTTGGGGCATGGGATATTGGAATTGGAGAATTATCAGGAGGAGGAGATTATAATAGATACGGAATTTTTGGAGAAAATAGTGGTTTTTTACAGGTTTCTGATTGGACTTTGATGTTATCTCTCTTATCTTTAATTTGTTGGCTAGGAATGATATTCTCCCTTTGGTCAGAATATCCTATAATGAGAGAAAATTTAGCATATTTATTAGTCGGTTCTTTTGCTGTTCAATATGGATATATGTCAAGCCATGCAGGAAATCCTTCCTTCCCATTCGATTCTCAAATAACTGATTTTGGAGCAATAATTTTAGGAAATTTAGTATTATTTTTCCTGTCAATAATAGTTGTCCATAGAGCAGTAAGAGAAACTAGAGATATCCATGTACAGGAAAGACATGCGCATCCAGATCCTCGAGTTGTAGAAGAAGCATGGGAAGACCATAGTCTACGAGCATGGGATGTAGAAATGGGAGTTTTAATTTTGATGCTTAATGTTATGTCATGGGCCGGCACACATGCCGTGGCAGGTAGAATGAATATTGAATCTGAAGAACTTAATTATCTGCTAATATTACTTTATGTAATATCGGGTATATTATCTGTGTTCTTGCTATTAGTAATTATTTGGTTTCCACATTTTATGCTAGGAAGTGCTGAAGAAAGAATTCAATCAGTAAGGGCTAGGGAAGTTGCTGGAGAGACTGTGAAAAAGAAACCGACAGTACAGCAAGGTAGATGTCCAATATGCAATATTGAAACAAGTGCAAAAAAATATTCATCGGGCAAAATAGAGATAAAATGTACAGAAATCGATTGCCGAGGGAAGGGTAATATTGGTGAAAAATGTGGAAAATGTGGAAAAATTATTCCAACAAGAATAGAATGCAGAAGCTGTAATTCCAATACTCCTGTAGAAAGTCATTTTAGCGATGAAGAAACCTGGTAAATTAGTGTATTGATATGGAAGAAAAAATAGATGATGAATTTGTTCAATCAATTGAGTTGACTAAAAAAGATGATTCTTTATTGATGGTTTCAGCAATAGTTACAATGCTAATTGCACTATTACTATTATCTGTTTCGCTGATTTATTTATGGCCAGGAATTGGAAATATCAGTGCATCTGGGCCATCAGGAGCATTGGTAACTTGGGAAAGTGAATATAGAGAAATAACAGGGCTAAATGAAATACAGAATCTTAATGGAAAAGGAGTTATTTTGTGTATTGTGGATTCTGGTATTGATATCGATCACCCAGGTTTTGAAGGAGTTGAAATAGCTGGTTGGAATGATTTTGTTAATGAAAATTCAGAGCCATATGATGATGAGGGACATGGCACAGCTATGGCCGGAATTATAATATCAAATAATGGATTGATGGGCAATGCAAGAGGAGTTTCGTTATTAGTTGCCAAAGCAATTAGCGAAGATGGCACAGGCACTGATCAAATGATAGCAGAATCTGTCGATTGGTGTGCAGACAATGGAGCAGATATTATTTCTTTAAGTTTGGGAGGAGCACAAGGCTTTGGTTCAGGAATATTCACTACTGATGCACTGGAACAAGCAGTTGAACAAGCCTTAGATCAAGGAGTTTATATCGTTGCAGCAGCAGGAAATGATGGAGAAAATGATGACGGAGATGTAGAATCTCCCGGGTCTGTTGAGGATGTCATCTGTGTAGGCGGAATTACTAGAAATGGTCAGATTTGGAAAGGTAGTTCTGTAGGAGATAACGATGGTAGGTTTTGGCCTAATCCGATATTACCTAGAAGTAATCCTGACATGAAGCCAGAAGTTGTTGGTCCGGGACAAGAAGTTCCAATACTTATGGCTGGAGGAGTTAGTAATGAGAATTGGTGGGGTTGGTCTAGTGGAACTTCTGCAGCAACTGCTTGGGTTTCTGGATCTTTGGCATTATTATTAGAAAATAACCCGGAACTACAACGTGAGAATTCGCAAGACAGAGATAGTATAATAGAAGTTAAAGAACTGATAATGGATAACTCAAAAATGAAAGATGGGCAAAATGAACATGATAATCATTATGGATATGGAATATTTAGAGTAGATATGTTAATTGAAGCAAAAAATATTTAAAGAAAATCTCATTTTTTGGTTTCATTATCATGGTATTGTGTGAATTATTCTGATTTGCATAGAATTACTAATGAGCCTCCAGTTAATTCTACGAAACTCATAGAATTATTCACACTGAAATCTCTAATTGNNTTTATCCATTTATTNAAGTATAATACNTTCTCNTGAGCNGGAGTNATTTCNGANTCATCTTTTATTTCNCCNACATCNCCNGTAGGAACTTCAGGTTCTTTGACTATAATTATCCCACCAGGAGANAGNAANTCGAAAGAATTNATTAAAGCANNAACACGATCANTCTCTGGTAAATCAATTACNATNAAATCAACNGGNAATGGTATTANNGAAAANGGNGTAATATCATTAGAAGCNGCATTTGAAGCAAACCATGANNTACTTTCAGCAGTGATTTCGTTCCAGGGCTTAACTATTACCTTAGACCANGAATCNGCATTATATCGNGATATTANACGATTNAATATGACGCCAAATTTTCCNCCTTCTTCAACTATTGTAAAAGAATNAGGAGGNNNTNTATCGTCATCCTCTGAACACCACATATCAAAAAGCCATGCTGAAAGATGNCCAATTCCCCCTCCTACTAATATAACNTTTTTTGCNGGNANTCTAGAACATATGTCTCTAATCCTAGTACGTATAGATCTTGACAANGGGCTGAGCCCCATATGAAGCATCTGTTCACCTATNTTGGCAGCTATNTCTGGCTCATCNGAAGTTCTNGAATTATCTTCTGAAAGTAACATTTCGAACATTTCACGTTCTGACATTTGAGGAAGCCCCAAACCCTCGCCTGACTCGCGCATGATATCCGCTAGTAATCCAACTATTCAATTAACTCATTGGATGGTTTGAATAGAAGTGAGTGGTGCGGTAGTAATATGACGTCTGAACATGAAGATGAGGACGACAATGAAATATTTGATATTGCAAAATGCCCACAATGCTCAAGTNTCACGGAACATGATATTTTAAAAAGAACGAAAAAGGGCAAGGGTGAAGATATACTATCTAAATGTTTAGAATGTGGAATTGTTCATTTGATTGAATTAAGGCCTCCTAAAGGAGTATTCCTCAATACTACATTTTCTGAAGGTAAAAAAAGTTATTCAGGAATGATTGAAGTTGATAATGACGAGATTATATCAATAGGAGATATATTTCAACACGAAGAGTCGGATTGGAAGGTAACTAGAATAGATAATGAAATATCAAAACCATTTGAGAAGTTGATGGCTTCNGAAATATATGCAATGTGGGTAATTCGAATAGATAAAAAAATAATAAAAATTACAATGACAGATGGAGAAAATAGTACTCCTTACAGTCTTGAGTGTTCACCTGATAAGATATTTTCATGTGGCACAATAATAGAAATTGAAGGCCATAAATGGAGGATTAGAGCCATACATACCGGAAAGGGACGTACTTTAAGAGGTAAAAGAGAAGCAGCAGAAATAAAGAGAATGTATCTGCANTCTCTTTACTAATTATCTTCTATTAGTCCATGGTAAAAAAAATGCTTTTGCAACATGTGTGGCAATTTCAGGATTTTCTCGTAGTCTCCTCATACTATATTCATACCAACGTGAACCATATGGCAAATAAATTCTAGTTAAATGGCCTTCTTCGGCCAATTTACGTCTCTTATCCCCTCTAACTCCCAATAAAAATTGAAATTCATACCCATTCCCTTTACCATTTAATTTAGGTCCAGAATTGTCTCTAGGATCAGATTTTTCGGGACCCATATCATTTTTTATTAGTGAATTTAATGCATGATTTATTACAGGTTCATCATGAGAAGCAATTGCAACGTAAGCGCCCTTTTCTAACATGGAATCAATTGTAACATTTGTCGCTTCAACAATATCTTGATAAGTAGTAAATGCTATATCATTAGGCTCTAAATAAATTCCTTTACAAATTCTAAAGTCTGCATTATGACCTAATTTAGTACAAATCTTTACTACATCTTCGGGCGTTCTAAACAATCTTGCTTGAAGAACCGTGCCAACATTTTCATGTCCTTTATTGTGCATTTCATAAACCAAATCTATAGTAGGCTGAGTAACACGAGAATCCTCCATGTCTAATCGAACGAAGATATCATGCAAAGCTGCTTTATTAAGTAAATTTTCAAGATTTTCTTTTGCTTTATTTTTATCCAATAACAGCCCTATAGCTGTTGGTTTAATTGAAATATTTGCATCGATATTTTTCTCAACTATGGCTTCTAGAAGATNATTGTATTCATTGATAAAATATGATGATTCTGAGATATTATTTATCTCTTCTCCTAAAACATCTACTGTAAAACAAGTATTTTCAGAACTTAAAGATTCCATGACTTTAAGTGCATCGGCAAGAGTTTCTCCTGCCACATAACGCTTAGAAATCCATCTAACGAAAAAACGTGGCATTAAAGGTAAAAAAAATACAATAATACGTCCGATAAACCTCATTAATTGAAGGGGGAGTCATCAGAACTTTTATGCTTGTGGAGAGATACTATTTCTTTGAGCCTATACACCGGAATATTGTTTTCATTCAAAAAAGAAATTATACTATTCCTTTGCCACGCTTTGAAGGATTTTCTATCAAGATGCACAAAAATATTGCCTCCCGGAAAAGATATTTGTGTGGCTTCTATAGATTTTTGTATAGAATCTTGCCAAGAACCAGAAATTTTTTTTCCCTCGATATAATCTCCAAAAATTAATGAATAATTGGCTAAAATATGGCCAACCCATACATCAGTCTTGGAAATAATTGATTTGTGCCTAGGCGCATAGTGCCCTCCTCCCAATCCTATCATCACGTTACCTTTACCTTTCCACTCCCCCATGGGTTTGTTACCATTTAGACCAAGNCATTGAATAATTGTTAGAGCCCAAACTTCAGCAGCATCTTGCCTTCTCCATTCAGACTCAGTAGAGCCTATTTCCAAGTATGCGGTTGGTTTAGTTAGATATGGACCATGATGGGTTGTTTCAATAGTTATATCAAACTCTGAGTCCATTCCCTTATTTTCAGATATTTCACATAGACATCTGAAAAGTGAGCCGAAACGTGGCGAGGGAGGTACCAAATACCCCTTGTATCCGCCTGATTGTCCTATTTCTCCATATGGTTCCTGACCAGGCAGTCCAATAACGTGGATACATAATGCTGGTATTTTTGATTTTGAGGCATGCTTTGAAAGTACTAAAACCTCATCGACCTGAATATTTTTGTTCTTTTGATGGATAATATCTATATTATCTGCAAATATATGGTGTTTATCATTTATCAATAATAAATGCGTTTGTCCTAAATTATGTTCATGAATA
Organism: Methanobacteriota archaeon; assembly: GCA_002712575.1. GTDB lineage: Archaea > Thermoplasmatota > Poseidoniia > Poseidoniales > Thalassarchaeaceae > MGIIb-O3. The sequence goes on along the minus strand of PATZ01000020.1, from coordinate 15,009 downwards.
ATTCCATGGGACATTTTAATACCTTTTTTCCAAATCGTATTACTTAACATCGCGTTGTAAATATTCATAGATGCTGGGTCTTTAGAAGANGCCAGTAATAACGTGACCATGATACGCGAAAGAAGTATTTGATTCAAACTTGACGGACACACATTCAAAGGCCGAGTCTTATTCAGGNTATTGTTATGTCATTAGACTTCACNCCTCAGATGGTCAATAGGAATGACAATACAATAATCATCATTGGTACTTCAGGAGAATTAGCAAGGTTGAATTTTGATTATGAATATATTTCTCCATATTCAAAACCATTTCCTACAACAATAATGTCAGGAGTTTTATTTGAAAATATTTGGATAGGAATTTGGATAGATAGAGAGCTGCAAGATGCTAGAATGGCTGGTATACCTCTGGAAATAAATTGGGAAAATGGAATAGGTAGAGATATTTTGAGAACCTCTGCCATCGGTGATTTAGATATAAAGCCAAAAAACTCTGCATGGCAAAAAATTCTGACTGCAGAACCAATGGGATTAAGTAAAGTGGGTGAAAATATCGTATTTGCAACAAAAAATAAAGGGATTTACATGATTAATCAAGAGGGAGAAGAAATATGGAGAGATCACTACCCGGTTTGGCGGGATATGGATATATCTGCTGAAATGAATCCAATAGTTTCCATAATTGAGGTTGNATCCAACATAGTTATTTGGTCTGCTGCTGGAGGCGTAATGGAGTTAAATCAGGAGAGAGTGATTGAAGTAAGTAAAATTTTTACCCTAAAAGACAAGATATCTGATGTCAAATTTTCAAAAGAAGGAGGATGGTTTGTCATTATGCATGGTAGGTCAATAGCAATACTCAAAGATATTAACGATAATCCCTTCATTATTGAAACACCAGGTCCTGTATTAGATGCTATTTTTGAACCGNAAAAGGGAGTTTGGAGATGGACAGGATGGAGACATGATGGAGAGCTGAAANTAAAAGATAATGATGTCTTATTCAAGAAGAGAGAGAATATTGGAATCCACATATCAAATTCTAAGATATTAACCAATGATGGATTATGGGAAGATTATTCTTCTTCCTGATAAATTCCTCTGTAGGTTTTTGGAGGATCAGAATAGCCACATTTACCACAGACTTTTCTGTCTTTATGTATTCCTAAGAAAACACCAGGACCGCATATAGGGCAAAACTCGCTTTTTCTGATTAGTGAATCTCCCTCGATTACGTATTTGGTATGTTTGGCTTGTGGGTTTGGACTTCCATCAGGCATTATTCATCCCCTCCTTCCGATACTTCTGAACTTGATTCTTCTGGAATTTCATGCCTTAATTTAATGTAATCTGGTTCTAAATTGGCATATTCTTCTGATTCGTAGATTAATACTAAACCATTTGTTCTAGCCATTCCGAATCTAGTATTAACATTTTTAATATAAATCAGATCCTTTTTTGAACCTGGTTCTAGTTTCATTGCCATTTCAATCATTTTTGATAAAGAAGGAGTAGGCGCATTTGAATGATTTAAGGTAAAGGTTATTTCTACCCTACCAAGTAAAGTATTTTCTTTTCTCTCTATTATTTCCAAATTTTCATCTCCTAACGAATATTAACTTTTAATGCATAGTTACCTGGTGCTGAAACATTAAGTCTTTTTGCTATTTCAGATCTGGAAGGATGAAGAATTACAACAAATCCCTGCCAGTCTGTAGTAACTGGAGCGTTTGGACAATGATTACATTGTACAATACCATCATCTAGAATTCGATTGCATTCCCCACATGCAAACGGAATCTTTACCATCTTAATCACTCTCTGATAGCCAATCGAAACAACCTAATCCATCCATTTTACAGTTTAGGCCGATTTTACTTGAACGAGGATCGTTTTGATTTATTGCCTTAGAAACTATTCTTGACCTTACAAAAGAGCCTTCTGTTAGAGATTTACCAGTTTGAGAACCTTCTATTCTACGTATTCCAAGATTAACTTGAATAGGTTCGTCGAGAATTTGGGATTTATGCAATAATGCCTCTATTGGCCCAATTCTTACAAATGCGCCATATTCAGATACTTCAGAAACAGCACCATCTACAACTTCGTTATTTTCCATAGTAAAAACTAATGCAGTAAATTTAACACTCTGATAAATTGCTCCATCTCCATGTATTATCTTACCTCTGCCTACTGCTTCATGATTGAATGTGACTAATGTGTAATGTTCATTTTCATCAAACCTTCCTTCGAATGCTTCATGAGCTAATTCATCAATATGTTCTTCTAATTTACGACCACGGCGGATATATTCTGCCGGTATACGTATAGTATCCTCTCTTGTTACAATCCTATACATTTTTCTAAACCTCCAATTTAGACCCTTCCTCTGATTTGTACGACAGAGACAGAGGAAAATCCTCTCGTCCCTCATCGGCTACGCCTCTAGAGGAGAGGTCAATTGGACTTCGCGACCGGCACATCTCGTATAAGCGCAACGGAAAGAAGGGATGATGGCATTTTGAATAATGTACACATACGTACCCCTAAGTGTACGTTTAGTGCGAATGTTCAAGAAGATTTCCAACCCCATGCTAATTCCTGATGGTAGTGGGCGCTTTGAGGAGACATTCTGGCGATATTCGAAAAATGTTTACTGCATTGTTCATTGTAATGATGCTTGCCCTTTCGCCATTACTTTATTTCGAAAAAAATATAGATACGATTGAAGGTTTAGAAATAATGTCAAATACTTCAGATAGTACTTCTGAAGTGTGGATGGACGGTGATCAGCCGTGGCCACAATTTGGGAGAACTAGTGATAGAATTGGCGATGTTCCGACTCATAGCCCATCAGGAGGAGCAGGTTTTGATATACCAATTAATGCAACTGAATTGTTATCTGTCATAGACCCGGAAATAAACTGGCAATTGGAAGGTTACGACATTGGTACTGATTCCTTAGCAACTCCAATAGGAGATTTCAAAAATTCTATTACAAAAAGTTTGGAAGCAGAAGAAAGATGTGGTAATTCTTCTTTATTCATTATCATCATACAAACCGAAGATTTTGGAGGAACGGATCACAGTATTCTAAAAATTATAGAAGGAGAAGATGCAGATGTTGCATGGCAGGTGGATTTAGGGCCGACAGAAAAAATAAAAACATCTCCTGGAATAGTTGATATTGATGAAGATGGAAAACAAGAAATTATTGTAGCTTATGATGCTGGAGGAAGTGTTTTTGTTGAAGTTTGGTCTCCTAGACTAACCTGCTCCGTAACCGGATGGTCAGTAAATGGTCATTCATCAGAATTATTGTGGACATGGAGCGATGAAGATTTGAGAATTACCAGTAATGAAGGCCCTTATACAAGTAATTTATTTGGAGGCCATAATCCAACTACTCAATTATTACTTGCCGATTTAGATTTAGATGGAGATGCAGAACTGGTTCTTTCGTTAATCGATAAAATCACTGATGACCCTGTAGTTTTAGCACTACCTCTGCCGATAACTAATTCTCCAAATCCTTTATGGCAAGTAAATCTCGATAAAGGCAGTCATCCTTCTGATCCTGCGTTTGCTCAAACAGATGACTCGACTGGATATGTCTTGCTTACCACAATTGAAGCCAATAATGGAGGCATGTGGGTTTGGAAAATAGAATCTGATACTGGTGATTCCAGTTGGGATGGAGGTTTAAGTCTGAATAATCTTGATGGAGATAATGATGTCCCACATATTAGACTTCCAGGGCCAATAATTACCAATCTAGACTCAGATGATGTGCCTGAAATGATAATCACCATACCCACCGATGCAGATGGTTCTGCAGGAGCAGATGGTGCTGAGTATAGAGGGCTAGAAATTAGCGATGGAGATGAGCTATGGATTTTTAATGCTGAAAATGGTTATGCTGATGCCCCTCCAACTCCTCTAGATACAGATGGAGATGGCGTGTATGATAGAGTATGCTGGGTAACCTGGTGGCAAACTACTACTGCAAGACATGGAGAAGTAGGATGTCATGACGTTGGTGGATCTATTCCAAATCAAATATGGAATCGGGACTTGGAACAAAGTAGTGGGACACCCAACGATGAGATAGCAGTTAGTTCAGTTACTTGGATGGATATAGACGGAGAAGATGAACAAGATATTTTAGTAGCATTTGGGAGATCACTATGGGCATTTGATGGAGAAGAGGGGACATCTTCAGCCATAAATACAGAATGGACGAATGAAATTGAGCTTGATTATAGGACATGGTCATCTCCCTCATTAGCAGATATTGACGGGGATGCAACATTAGACATAATAATAGGTAATATGGTTATTTCCACGAGTAAACCAGACGTGAGGCCGCTAGTTGATGGCAGAAGTATAGAATTCAATCCCAATGCACCAGAACCTGGAGAGGTTGTCACTGTAACGGCCTTTTATGAGAATGCGGGCACAGTTGAGACTGATGAAGGAGTAGATGCAATACTATTAGCTGATGGTGTTGAAATTGGCAGATATAGATCGGAAAACCTGAAGCCTGTGAATCCTACTGACTCAGGTTCATTTGATAGTTTTGATGTTGAATGGATTGGAGGACTAGGGGAACATAAGTTTGAATTAAGATTAGATCCATATCAAAATATTTCTCAGACAAGATATGATAATGACATACAAAGGAAGAGTTTGATGATTGTTCCATCTTATAATGCATCCTTCGAAATATCAACAGAACCTGTTAGAGTAACTCCAGGAGAAAATATCATTACCAAACCAACAATAAGATCTACAGGTAGATTAGCAGGTTCTTGGAGTCTAACTGTCGATTCCAGTAACTTGCCAGAAGGATGGAGTTGGGAGGCAGATTATAATCAAATAACCGGAGTGGAAATTGGAGTAGGAGAAATATGGAATCCTGAAATAACCATTAATGCGCCCATTGATGCGTTGGGTTCTGATTCGGGTTTCTTAACTCTAGAATTGATGCTTGATAGTGATAGCAATATTAGTGTCTCATCGACTCTGCCCGTGGAAGCAAATAGAACAAGAGGATTATCTCTAAGAGGGCCAGATGGCACTAGTTTTAGTGAAGGTTATGGCTTAATAGGAGAAAAGGCATCTGCGTGGTTGATTATAGAGAATGTAGGTAATGCTCAGGAAAATCAAATAGCAATTTCATGGGATAGTACGAATTGGGGATCTAATTTAGAGTTATTTAATTCGGAAGGAGTGAAGGAGAATGCAATTATTCTAGATCCTGGGGAATCAAAAGAAATGACGGCTGGATTAACAGTCCCAAATAATGCAAATTATGGAGATTCTGTCAGCACTCCGTTAACAATGTGTGTTGGAAGCGGAGATGAAGAAATATGTCAAACAATTTCGTTAACTTTCGTTGCTTCTGGAGTGATTGTAGAGATAAATCATCAAAGATCAACTCCTTCCAACGGTTTAGAATGGGTTATGAGTGCAGATTTACCGGACGATACAGGAATTCTAAATTGGTCACTAGTTGATTCGGGGATGCAAAAACAAGAATGGAACTGGACCACATCTGGGCAAATTTCAATAATTGCCAATACAATTAGTATTACAGGAAGTCCGGGCTCTAGAGTTTCCGGATCTATTTATTTGGAGTTGCCAGATAATGCACCTCCAAAATTTCATCAGTTCCACGATACAGATGATTCTTCTAATTTTAATCTGAAATTTTCGCTCGAAGTTTTACAAATATATAGAGCCAATTTAGCCGTAATATCTCCATCTGAGATGCCAATATCTGCGGAAATTGATGAAGAATCAGTTGTAATGCTAAGACTTGAAAACTTGGGCAATGGGGAAGACACATATCATCTATCGCATCAATTAATTTTGAATGAGAATATAACTTCAGATCCCGGAATATTAGTTACCTTCTCCAATAATCCAATAACATTGGGCGCAGGTAGCCTTAGAACTATACCAATTACGATTACAATTCCTGAGTCTACACCTGCTAGAGTAGATATAGAAATAAAAATAATTATGTCCTCTTTGGGAGATCTCTATGTTGAAGATTTCGAAAAAATCAAACTTCAAGCAAAGCAGGATCATCAATGGGAAATTAATGCATATGTAAATGGACTCAATCTTGGACAGGAAATTTATACAATCTCAACCAATGAAATATTTGAAGTGGATGTAATAGCTAAAAATGTTGGTAATATGATTGATGATTTAGTTTTAGAAACTTATACAGAAATCATTCTAGAAGAAGGAGATAACTCTTCAGGATGGTCTGCAATTGGTGGTTCAAAAAATGATATCCAAATTAACGAAACTGTGTCAATAAAGGTCAACTCTACCGTACCTTCAGGAGCATTAGTGGGTTCAAAAATGATTGTTACAATTAAAGCTATGTCTATGGATGAAGAAATTGATACATTCACATATGAATTAGGAGTTAATCATGAGCCGGGCTGGAAAGTCTCGGCAGAAGGGACAAATTTAGAAATAGATAATAATGGCTCAGAAATTGAATTAACTATAATGCAAATGGGTAATAAGGAAACTAGGCCTTATGTGTCAGTATGGGTTGTTGGGGAAAATGGTTGGAATATCGAAACTCCAAATGAAATGCCGATGATAGCACCAGGAATGAATGCTCCCCTGATTCTGAACATTACGCCATCAAATAATTCTCAGTATGGAAATCCTGTCGAGCTGTACGTCAAAGTTAGAGAAGGAGATGCAAGTGCTGTTTCTGAAGTAACATTGCCACTAAGAGTTGCAGAAATAAATGATTTCAAAATGATTAGTCATGGCCCTTGGCAAATATCAAAAGATGGAGGAAAATCTCTAATAATATTGGAAAATACCGGAAATAGTCCCACCACAATTTCATTAGAAATACTAAGTATTCCTGAAGGATGGGAGTTGAGTGGAAATAATATTATTGTAATTTCACCAGGTCAGAAGATAGGGATGCCATTAGAAATAATTCCTTCTGAAAATTGGACAGGAGATATAAAAACTATAAGGATACTTGCTCAAAATCAACAAGGTAAGCAAAAAGAATTATTGATTGAAACGAGTTATGAAGAGTACTCTTGGTCCAGTTCACCAGTGATTTCAGTATTGATTGGAGATAGTGCAATATTGAATATTCATGGTACATCCGTCGAATCCACAATTGTGGACGAAAATGGAAACTCATTGGATTGGACAGGAGAGGGATGGCTTTTTCCTTCTCTAAAAAGTGGATTTGGGAATTTAACAATTAATCAAAATAGTAGTTTGACTTATTTGATGGAAATATTTCAACCTATCTCCAGAAATGTATCATGTCAAATTTCAGGAGACTTGTCCAATATTCAGCCATCATGTTCTATAGAATCAGGGAATGAGATTTTTGATTTTTTGGTATTACTAATTGACGATAGAGGTTATTCATTAGACTCATATTATGGCACTTTAGGAGTTAATAGTGAGGAATTTAGTATTAATCTCAGCTCAGAAGAATGGGATCCATCACCAGGAATGAGAAAATTGACGATAAAAATATTTGATTCTTATGGAAGGGAATTGGCTAGTGATGAGAAATATTTTGAAATAAGAAAATATAATTGGAACATTGGCTTAACCTCTGTTGCCTTATCTGGAACAGGTGATAATCAGATAATTGAGATAACTGCAGAAAGATTTGGGCATGGGCAACTTATTGATGCAGATTGTAAAATAACTCTGAGCAGTGATGATTATCAATCTATACAAAAAATAGATATGAGTACAAGATCAATTTTAACTCCTAAGCCTAAATTTGATAGGCCTTTGGAGATTGCTGATGGAGAAGAAATAGTGATAAAAATCGAATGTCTTTTCCCTTGGGATATAGATTCAAATCCAGGAGATAATGAGATAAGAAAGGTATTGACAGGAGGAGAGGTTGGTGAAGAAGAAATAAACATAATTGAGAGTTTTATGGCGGCGGCCGTTGTGATTTTAATTTCATCTTCCTTGGCATGGATAAATAAGAATCGTAGAGAGATGAAAGAATTTGAAGAAATGACAAGGCAAAAAATACAAAGTAAAATTGATTCAGAGAAAAATCAAAAGAATACTAATAAAAACGAAGTTATAGAAGATAACGAAGTCAGCACTGAAAATGAAGCCAATGATGAATATATAGGAATTGAAGAGATTCAAAAAACAGAATTAAAAGTAGAAGAAGAAATAGAAGAAGAAATAGAAGAGGAAGTATTAGATGATTTTGAGCGTAGATTAAGACGTATACGACGAAATAACAGATAGGAATTAATTGAGTTTGATTGATTATGGCGACTAGTGCATTCTATACATTTGACCCTATGAAAATGGATGCCAACAAATTAATACAACCCATTCTAAAGAGTATTGAAGGAAAACATAAAGATTTATTGAATGTTATCAAAATGAATAATGCCTTACCTAATTTACTTGAAGGAGAAAAGGCAAAATTTGATCCTGCAACCATGCTTTTTGTGGCATCACTAGATTGGAAGGAATCAGGAGGCGCCCCGGAACAGCTATGCAAAAACAATATTAGAGAAAAAATTGGTAGGTTTCCTACAGATGATGGAAATTCGATAAAATACCTATTGCAATATACTTCATTAGATGATGAAAGTAATAAATTACATGAATTGTTATTTAAATTAATGAATGGTTTATCTGAAGAAAGTTTAGGCTATCCCGGATTTCAGAAAGGCTTAGGCGGACTAGAATTGATGGGTTGGTTAAATTATGAAGATGTTATTAAACTTATAAAAACAATAAAAAGTAGTGAATGGTCTATATCTGCAGATGAGCCATATGATGGAGGAGTACAAGAGATACTAAGGCATTTGATGATGATTCTAACAGTGGCCGAAAGACGATCTTGTGGAATATTAATGAGGAAGCATTTCTAAATTAAAACTCAGCACCAGTTAAACGTTCGAACATGTTCACATATAATTCAGTGGTTTCCTTGATGACGCTTTCGGGGAGTTCGGGTATTGGAGGTTCTGTTGAACCTTCTTTTCTAGCCTTATATAATTCATCATGGTGTCCGCTATCTAGATAATGCTGTCTGACAAATTCCTTAGATAATTGTACAATCTCACCTTTTTCGTATGCTTCAAGATCCCACCATCTATCTTCATCCAGAGTCCCGAATGAGTCCACGAGAACAGGCTCTCTACCTTCTCCTAACGCGAATTCTTTCTTACCATCAACATGGATCAAACCTCTTGATAACGCTTCTTTGTTAATTATCTCATCAATCTTAACAACAATAGAAAGAATAGAATCAAATTCGTTTTCTGATAAATTAGATATGGACAGTGCTTCTGCTCTGTCAAGTAGACGATCAAATTTTTCAAATTTTGTTGAGACTTCGAGATATGGTTTTGGTAATTTTATTCCTTCAAACAACTTAGTTCCTGGTTCAAAACCAAATTCTTCTGCCGGTGCATCTCCTCTCTCGTACCTTCTCCAACCGGATCCTGCAAGATAATGACGACAAATAACTTCTAAGGGCACGAAAACATTTTCTTTATCTTTGGAGATAGCCCCTGGCTCTTTTATAACTTCAAATTTACGAGCCAAAATTCTATCAGGTGCATTTACCTCAATTACGTGAGTTTTACAAATTCCCTCCTTTTCAACTAGATTGAACCAATGTGCTGAGGTGCGATTTAACGATTCTCCCTTACTTGGTATAAGACTTGGTATGATTTGATCAAAGACACTGATTTGATTTGTATATCTAAATTCTATCACATCGGGAGACTCGGTGCTCCAGACTTCTTTCACTTTTCCCTTGTACAGTAACTCGCCCATATTGCTGTCAGACGAAATAGCAAAATGAACATTACTGATAGATATTCATAATTTTCTGATTTGTACTTGCGAGGGTTCTATATTCTATGCACTAATCCCAGTACAGTGAGAATCTTGTTTAGGGGAATTCAAACAAGTCAGATTTCTAAAAAAAATTCCTTTAAAATAAATATACTAATTTTCTTAATAATTTTTTTAATAATCGGTTCACCTACGGTTAATGGGCAAATTGGATTGAGAAGTGGGTGGGAAATAGTAGATACAGATTTTGATGAGGATATATTCAGTATTGTTTCAACAGAAGATGATCAAATATGGGGTTTTGGAGAATCAGGGCTTATTATTACTAGTAATGATGGAGGAAATAGTTGGGAAAAAAAGGAGTCAATAACAGAAAATGATTTGACAACATCAGATTATTTAGATGGTACAATATTGGTTTCCGGAACTAATGGAACAGTTTTACATAAAGTTCAAGATGGTGCTTGGAATATAATAAATATTCCAGATAAAACTCTAGACATCAAAGGAGCTGCTTTATCTTCCATAGATTCATATTTCATAATAGGCCATAACGGCATAATATGGCATTATGATAGTTTAAGATGGAATAATATTAGTTTTGCAGATAATCAAAATTATAATTCTATATCTTTTATTGNTGGTGATGGTTTGAATGGAATAATAGTTGGTGAGGATGGGATAATACTAACTACATTAGATGGAGGAATCAATTGGGAGAAAATAGATGTNCCCACTGTAACCGATGAAAATTTAATTTCTTTGCAGTTGTTAAGTGATTCTCGTGCTTATGCAACAACTGAAAATGGCCACATATTAGTATCAAGGGGCTTAGATACTAGTATAGGGTTTGATTGGGATNTGGTCAATAATAAGTCTTTTATTGGNATTAGTGATGGTTTAATAAACAACGTTGAAGTTGTTAATTCTCTAAAAATAATCATTTCTGGACAAAATAACATTATTGCAACAAGTAAAGATGGAGGGAATACATTTGAATTCCACAATTTATCATTATTACCCCTTGGTCAAGATTTTATTCTAAATGATNTAGTAATGATAGATGGTTTTTGTGGAGTTGCTTCAGGGAGCGATGGAGTGATACTGAAGACAACATTAGATGAAAACGGATATTGTTCAGAAGGTTTAGATCAATCTATAGGATTTGAGATTGAAGATTTTAATAGATTTGGAGAATTTATTGAGAAATATTCTGGATGGATGCTGGAAGGACTTATTGCGACCATGAAGATTGTTGTATTTGGAATAATTATTGGATTTCTGATAGGCATTGTACTTGCCATGTGCAAAACCGCACCTACTTCATTAAAGGANATGATTGAAAGTAATCTCGAAAAAATGCTTTTACTAANCTGGCTAGTAATTCCCTCATCAATTATTTCCTCAAAGATTAGCAATAATTCATCAACAGGGATATTAGTATTTTTTTCTACATCTCTTATTTTGTTCACTATTAATTTACTTAAAAATAGAAAATCAAATAANTCAGGAGAAAAAGAAGGATTTATGGGTTTAATAGTCCCAAAAAAGCATAGAATATTATTCATACGATTTTTAGGAATTTCACTACTTATTGGACAACCCATTGGAGAATATGACATAAGAGGATCGATTTTTTTAATTCTAGAATCTATGGCATCACTCTCTGAACTTGATTTAAGTGGCATAGACAATATATTTGCACCAATAGGCGATCCAGGAGCATTTCTAAACCTATTATTGGGAATAATGATTACTGTTCCTAGTCTNATGCTAATTACATTTACTGGAAATTACGATGCAGTTGAGATACCATACCGCAATGGAAGTACAATAAAATTTGAACCATGGAAATTGAGGCCACTGAATTCTATTGCAACCGTATATACAGATATTTTCAGGAATACGCCCCTCATTGTTCAATTTCTATTCTTACATTTTGGNATTGAAATTGGTAAAAGAATAGAAGAAAGTGCCGCTGAATTTTTTGTNAATATACCATTTTTGATTGATATATTTAGTGATAGAATATATTTGAGTGCAATTTGTGCNCTTGCATTTAATTCGGGNGCATATCAATGCGAAACTTTGAGAGGAGCAATTGCGGCTATCCCTTCTGGTCAAATGGAAGCAGGAAGAAGTATTGGACTAACGTATCTGCAAACTATGAGNTTGATTATTATTCCACAAGCAATTAGNATATGCATACCACCTCTTGGTAANGAAATGGTTAATNTAGTACTNAATTCATCTCTTGCNATGGTGATTGGATATACTGAGTTAACNAGACAGGGGAAACTAATCAANGCCATTACNTTCCANATTACTTGGACNTGGGGNATGGTCATGATATCNTATTTCATTGTAACTTGGACGNTNGCACTTATTCTTAGAAGAATAGAAGTAAAGACAAGAATTCCCGGATTAGGAATTTTATGAGGTATGGAAAATGAGTGATGAAATATTAACTGTGAATAATTTACAAAAGATATATCCNGGAGGAGTNCATGCTGTTAAAGGAATTTCATTCAAAGTTCATGAGGGAGAATCNATAGCAATAATAGGATCTTCNGGGAGCGGTAAATCAACTGTTTTAAGGTGCATTAATAGATTGATAGAGCCGACATCCGGAGATGTATTATTGAAGGGTAAGAAAATAAATACACCTATTNCAGATATAAATGAAATCAGATCGAGGATTGGGATGGTATTTCAGTCATTTGAATTATTCGCACATCTCAAAGTATTACAGAATGTCACTCTTGGATTAATTCATGTCAGAGGAATGAGTANTGATGAAGCAGAAGTAATAGCATTGGAAGTATTAGAAAGAGTAGATATGTTAGATCGAAAGGATGCATATCCCGGAAATCTATCAGGTGGTCAGAAACAAAGAGTAGCAATTGCTAGATCATTAGCTATGAAACCAGAGATACTTCTTTTCGATGAGCCAACAAGTGCACTAGATCCGGAGCTAATAGGTTCTGTACTAGAAAATATTCGTTCTTTAGCGGACGAGGGGATGACAATGGTCATCGTTACTCATGAAATTGGCTTTGCCAGAGATGTTGCTGATAGAGTGATATATATGGATCAAGGAGAGATAGCTGAAGAAGGACTCTCGTCAATTATTGATGAACCAAAAACAGAAAGGATGCAAAAATTCCTTTCTACTTGGGATTAATTAACAACTCTCAGTAGCTGTCCATGTCTCTTGAGAACCACCTCCGCCTTGATTTGGTCCGTCTCCTTCAACTACTTCTTCCGCGTAAATATAATATGAAGTGTGAGAAACTATTTGATTTCCTACCGACCATGGTTCTGATTGAGTTACATCTACAACAAAATAATAACATCCATACTCGGATTCTTCCCACTGATCCTTAGGAATATACTTGAATTCTCCTAGCCCAGGATCAATAACAGATCCTTCAAGAGGTAATTCGCTACCAATATCTCCTATATCGTATTGCCCTGATCCATAGTCTCCTGAATTAGAGTCCCATGTCGCAATTGTTTTATNCACGTAAACATCTGGATAATCTATCGCTACATTTCCATTTTCAAAATATAACGTAGCTGTAAGATTGAATTCAGATAATGGAAGACTTCCAGGNCGACTATTAGAATTCAATCCTGCCCATGCAATNAGAGATACGCCGATTACACAATCGTTAGTAGAGCCACAATTATCATCACTGTCACTTAAAACGGCAGTGGCCAATGATTGCACATCATTAATTGTCCTAGACAAATAGTTACCATTCAATATAGTTGACATAGTAGTACCATCGACNGTTATTCTAAGTATATAATCTGAGTTAGGTAAAGAATTGCCCGTATAGATATCTGAAATTTTTATAAATAATTTCCCATAATCTCCNAGGCCATCACTCTTATCAATTTTTAACGGCATTGTTTGAGTCCATGAACCAACCTCTACAATAGCATCTACAGCAGAAGAAGATCCGCCATTTTGTCGGATTTTTATCTCTAATTCAGTTCCATCTTCATTCATCTCAACCTCTCCTATAGACATATCACCAACAAATAAAAATCCAAGTATTATAGGCACTAGTAACATAGATAAATAAGAAATTGCAACAATTATTGCTGGAGTAGTTGCAACTCCTTTTCCGGCAATTTTGCCGATTTTAAATCGTACTGGTAGACCTATACCAAGATAAATCCACACTCCAACTAATGATGCTAGAGTAACTAATGGAGTAACTATAGTTATTGGAATTGCATCTGGAATTAAATAAACTCCAAACCACATCATCACAACAGTAGGTAATAAACCTCCTATTCCAAGAGCCAAGAAAATTTTCTTCATATTGATATCTTTTGGAGAAGAATTTTTTTTAGGAGATGAGGGAATAAATGATACGGAATTGGATCCGCCTTCTGAATTGGGCATTTCTCCTTGGGTTCCTTCTCTCATAGCAATTTTATCTAACAAATCGCTGCCATCTTCATTTACCTGTGATTCTTGTTGTTCCAATGCCTTTTGAAGAAGTCCACCGTTACTCATCTAATATGCCTCGCATTTTACTTCAGACTGACAACTGGTTATCAACCCGTTGCCATAAAACATCAATAAAATATTGAATTACCAATAAATTCAGAATAACCGAGCATCAAAAGGAATTATTTCTTTGTCCTCTTCATCTGTATATCTAATTTCATTGCGGTGTCTACCTGCTAGTGCCACTGCAGCCAATGCCGTAATCATCATTGTACCAGCTATTTCAAAACCTGGCAGATATATTCCTCTGATGTAGATTGTCATAGACTGGATTTGATAGTTAGGTATTCCTTCAGTTCTAATTGAGAAATCTGATGTCGCTTTAAATTGTAAATTATAGTACTTATCAGTCCATCCTTGATTTTTTGGAGTCCTCATTTGAACTCTAAATTTAGTAGGAGGGGCTAATGAATCTATTTCATCAGTCAACAATGGAATACTTAATTGGAAACCTGCATCATTTAATTCATCGAAATTTTCTACTTCAACATTAAATTTATCTCTTGCATTACCATCGTTGTAAACATCAAATTGAAGCATGTAATCAACCTTTGGCCTAAGTTGTAAGAATGCTAAATCAGCTCCTACTCTGAGTCTACTAAATTGTTTGTAGAC
>PATZ01000019.1 GCA_002712575.1 Methanobacteriota archaeon | reverse complement strand
TTTCAGCATGATAATGCATTATGATTATTTTTATAATACAAGCTATATGTGAACTGAAAATTTAATATTGTGCGAAAAGTTTTGGTGAAAAATTAAAAAAAAACGCTTGCGCAGCGATTCTTCCCTGCTAGTTTGCCGCTGGTGCGCCCTTTTGGGTGTACCGGAATAACCGGTTGTTATTCCTGGTCTCTTTTAGTTTTGAGGCCAAAATTAACCTATACGTATAGAAAATAATAATAGTTCTCAGGAGGAACTGATCAAAATGAAAATGAACAAATGGACTGTGGGTCTGGCCGCCGCTGGTGTTGTCAGCCTCGCTTCGACTGCTCAGGCAGAAGAAAATAGCGTGTTGACGTCACTTGGCTCAACAGTGCTGAGCGGCTCTGTAGAGGCTTCCTATGTAGGATCCTTTAGCAGTGACAATAACATCTATGGTGATGCAGATGGCTTCAACGCAAACGGTGCTAGCTTGTCAATTGGCAGCCCGCTTGGTGGTGAAGGTTATGCCGCTGGTTACAACGTTGAGTTGTTGCTAGGGCAACGTGCTAGTGACTTCTCTGGTGAGAATGAGGACTTTCTTATCAAAAATGCTAACATTGGTATGAGTTTGCCAGTGGGCAATGGAATCGATCTAACCCTAGGTCTTTTCGATACTATTGTTGGTTACGAAGTAGAATCTAGTGCATCTAATCCGAACGTTGATCGTTCTTATGGATATGATCTAGAGCCTTTCACTCATACTGGTTTGTTGGCATCTACTTCATTGATGGATAACGTTAGCTTAACCTTGGGTGCTGCTAATGCTTTTGATTCTACAGGTGACCTTCATAATAATGGCCAAGATGGATCATTTGCATTTCTTGGTGGCTTAGAAGTAACTGCTCCAGATAGCTTGGGCCCACTAAGTGGATCCACAGTTTATGTTGGAATTGCAGATGGCGCTGACGATGATAATCAGTTGCTTTATGTTGGAGCTTCTATTCCTACTCCTATTGAAGGATTGAGCTTGGGTGTTGCATATGATGATCGTGAATCAGCCGAAGGTGATGCTGAGGCAACAGCTGTTTATGCTACATATGGCTTGAGCGAAACAATGAGCCTTGGTCTTCGTTATGATACTCTTGAGGACGACCGAGCTGGAGCTTGGGAAGGTGACACTCGTTCACAACTAACTGCTACTCTCGGTGTAGCTCTTTTCGATAATGTACTTACCCGAATTGAGTATACAGCTGAAGATGGTAACCGGGCTGGAGGTTCCAGTAACGGGTTTGCTGTAAACGCATTTTACGCATTCTAATTTAATCCTGTAAGGCAGGATTACAAAGCCCCTCCAAATCGGGAGGGGCTTTTTTGTGTCTTGAGCCTTAGTTGAAACTTGAAAACTGGCAATTAGAANCCGATTCTATCCGCGTTGCTGTTAAGTATTAAAAATCTAAAGAAGTCTTTTNTGGCTTCAGATGGANCAACTCAAAAGGTTGTTGATGTNGNNTCATTCTCTATGGAGTCAGGTCAGCAAATTGCTCTGAGCGGAACAAGTGGATCAGGGAAGACCACTCTCTTGAATCTGATTGCAGGTATTCTGCAANCAGACGAGGGNCAAATCGAATTGAGTGGGCGATCAATGTCAGGGTCTAGTGAGGCAGTTCGAGACAGGCTTAGGGCGCAGATGGTGGGTTATATATTTCAAACCTTCAATTTGCTTCAAGGCTACACTTGTTTAGAAAATGTGTTGCTTGGAATGAGCTTTGGAGGGGNTTTAGATGAGGANCNGGCTGTGGAGTTACTTGAGAATGTTGGACTAGGGCAGCGTCTGGATTATCATCCAAGGCAACTTTCTACTGGCCAACAGCAAAGNGTGGCTGTGGCTCGNGCCTTGGCCAATAGGCCGAAAATAGTGCTGGCGGATGAGCCTACTGGTAACCTTGATCCTAAAAATGCAGCTGAGGCACTTTCCTTGATTCGTCAGACGTGTAGGGATCATGAGGCCGCTTTGTTGATTGTGAGTCACGATAAGGCAGTGCTGGATCAATTTGAAGACAGTCGTGACTTGTCTGATATAAATCAGGCAATTGGAAAGGTTGGGGCGGCATGAGTTTGTTACAAATCGTCTTAAGAAGTCTGCGGCAGCATCTTTTGTCGACACTAATCACTTCGTTCTCGATTGCTTTAGCCNGTGGATTNCTNATGAGTGTTTGGGTAGTAAAAGAGCAGGCAAGGCGCAATTTTACAGAAGTGGATTCTGGGTTTGATGGAGTTTTTGGTGCTCGAGGCTCCAAGCTGCAATTGGTTCTTAATTCGATTTTTCATCTTGAAGAGTCTCCTGGAAATTTAACTTGGGAACAGTATGAGTTAATCGCAAATGACAAGCGAAGAGTGAAAACAGCTGTCCCGATTGCTGTTGGCGATAATTATCGTGGATACCGCTTAGTGGGTGTGACCACAAACCTTTTTGAGGTCGAGTTCCAAGCAGGTAAAAAGTTTGAAGTGCAAGATGGAGGCTACATCTTTCGTTCTGACANAAAACAGGCTGTGGTGGGCAGCTTTGTAGCTGAAAGACTTGGAATGAGTATTGGAGACAAGTTTCATCCTTATCATGGTTTAACTTTCGATGAAAAAGAAAAACATGCTGAGATATATGTAGTCTCAGGTATTATGAAGCCAACCAACACTCCGGCGGACCGTGTTATTTGGATTCCAATCAAAGGATTGCAAAACATGAGTGGGCACAGNGTTGANACTTCGAGTGATGTTAGTGCTGTGCTAGTTAAATTACAGGGCAATNNACATGGNATGATGATGAATCAGCAGTACAACGTGCAGGGAGATGTAATGACATTCGCATGGCCGATTGCGCAAATCATAGCTCAAATTTTTAACAAGATTGCCCCGGTAGAAATGATCTTGCGATGTGTTGCAGTGCTTGTGGCTTTTGTTGCTGCCGGATCTATTCTTGCTAGCATTTATAATTCCATGAATGAGCGCCGCAGAGACATTGCCATCCTAAGGGCTTTAGGTGCGCGTCGCCGGACTGTGTTTAGTTTTTTGATATTGGAAGCAACCGGAATTGCAACGTTGGGATCTCTGGCTGGATTTGTCGTTTATTTTGTTATCATGTCAGTTGCTTCTTGGTATGTTCGATCAGAGACTGGTATTGTGCTGGATCCCTTTGAGCCTCAATGGGTGATGGTTTGGGCTCCGTTGGCTATGCAGTGCTTAGGAGCTTTGGTGGGAGTGGTGCCTGCAGCCAAGGCGTATGGCACTGATGTTGCTGAAAATTTAATTCCTAATTCCTGAATAATATGAAATCTATATTAATGATATTAGTCGTATTTTTTTGTGCTATATGTCTGATTGGATGCGGTAGTGACCATCCTCACGAGCACGAGCATACTCATTCAGAAAAGCACTATCATGAACCTCCACATGGGGGGGCTGGAGTGACGCTTGGAGACGAGGATGCACACATTGAATTTTTGGCAGAACCACAGGACGGAATTATGTATGCTTGGTTTTTCAAACCTCACATGTCGAGTTATTTAAGAGTAGATTTTGGGTCGTTTAATGTTGTAATCAAACGGCCTGATGGAGAGGTGACTCTAAAGTTTGAGGCAGTCGCTAATCCTGGTACTGGCGAAACAGTGGGGGATACGTCTCAGTTTGTATCAAAAGTAGAGTGGCTTGGAGAAGAAGAGTCGTTTGATGCTGTCTTGTCAGAGATAACTGTTCTAGGCAAAGTCTACAAAAATGTAGCTTTCAATTATCCTAAGGGAAACCAATGATTAAAAATTCTTGCGGCATATCTTTGTGGAAGTGGAGTGCAATTAGTGCTGTTGGATTATTTTTTGTTGGGTGCTCTCAGAATCAAGAGCCGATTGATCCAGTATTCACGCAGGAAGAAATTGATAGTCAAAGCGACTCTATTACTGAGATTAGTGTTGAAGGCCCCAAGCCGATAGTTGAACAATCAAAAAATGATTCCGTTTCATCAATAAATACTAACTCCTCTGTTGAAGAAGTTTCTCAACCTATAGCATTAAACGAAGAAACTAATTTGCCGGCAACAAATCTAATTGAGTTAGCTCAACCTGTTGATGAGTTGCCTCCATTACCTGACGAGATTGAAGGTTACAAGACTGTCTCATTTGATAAGTTGGCTTCTTTTGCCTACGAGGTCCCATTGGACCCTGTGACCAACAAGGTTGAGTTAGCTAAATTAAACTCACAGATCCCGGAAGTTATAAAAAAATTCGACAAGAAAGCGGTTGCTATTCGAGGGTTCATGCTTCCGTTAAAGGTTGAGAACGGCAAGGTAACTGAACTGTTAATTATGCGCGATCAATCGATGTGTTGCTTTGGAACTGTTCCAAAGATTAATGAATGGATCAGTATCAAGATGGAGGGTGACGGGGTAGATCCGATTATGGATCAAGCTGTCACTTTGATGGGGCAGCTTATGGTGGGGGAAGTTCTGGAAAATGAATATTTGGTGGGCATCTATGAGATGTTGGGTGACAAGATGATAGGCCCGTTGGATCTTTGATTGATTCAGCTTGCTATACGGTGAATTTAATATGGAACACCGGGCGGATATCGCAGTTATAGGTGGTGGGTTTGGAGGGGCGCTTATGGCCATGGTTGCCCGACAGCAGGGTCATTCGGTTGTCCTTATAGAAAAAGGGGCGCATCCACGTTTTGCGATTGGAGAGTCATCCACCCCGTTAGCTAATTTATTTTTGCAGCAAATTGCTGAAAAATTTAATCTTCCACAGTTGTTGCCGTTTCGTCGTTGGGGTGAATGGCAGAAGAAATTTCCTGAGATTGGATGTGGGTTAAAGCGAGGTTTTTCGTTTTTCCACCATGAAAGTGGCCAGCCTTTTTCAGACAAGCCTGAGCGTAGTAAGCAACTCCTTGTTGCGGCTAGTCCGCGTGATGAATTAGCTGACACGCATTGGTTTAGAGAGGACTTTGATCAGCACTTTGTTAGTGAAGCCCAATCTTTGGGGGTTGAGTACTTCGACCGAACTGAGTTGATTGATTTTCATGAAATCTCTGATCACGTTCTTCTAATTGGCAAAAAGGGAGGGGAGAAAATAAATTTTCGGGTAGATTTTGTTGTGGATGCCTCTGGCCCTCGTGGATGCTTGTTCCGATTATTAGGATTGTCTGAACGAAATTTACCGTTGATGCCGGCGACAAGTGGTTTGTTTGCGCATTTTAATAATGTTGATTCTTGGGATAGCGAAGAGGGTGTTCCATATCCTGTAGAGGATGCTGCAGTGCACCATGTTTTCGATGGTGGCTGGGTTTGGGTTCTTAAATTCAATAATGGTATTACAAGTGCAGGAGTTGCTGCCACTCAAGAAAAAGTTAAATCACTTCGTTTAAGCGAGGGAGCCGTCGGGTGGGATTTGTTGTTGAATCATTTACCAACATTGGCTGAACAATTTCGAGGAGCGGATATTCAAAATGACTTTGTTTTCGTTCGGGAATTATCTTTTGGACTTGATGAAGTAGTTGGAAATCGTTGGGCAATTTTGCCTCCTGCTGCGGGGTTCATTGATCCGCTTTTATCTACTGGTTTTGCGCTGACGCTACAGGGAATAATTCGCTTAGCTGAATTACTGCCTTTACCAAGCAAAGACGATTTATTGTTATACCAGCGCCAGACATTGAATGAGTTGGATCAAGTCTCACATTTAGTCGGCGCTCTTTATTCAAACATGGACGATTTCGAAATTTTTACCGCGCTGACACAGCTTTATTTTGTCGCTGTAAGTTTTGCTGAAACCGCTAATCGTTTAGGAAAGCCAGACTTGGCCAATTCGTATTTATTGTGTGAACACCCGGATTTTGGTCAATCGACTCGGGAGATTTGTGAATTAGCTGTGCACTCAAATAATCGTGAAACTATATTGAGAAAGATTTCTAAAGCAATTGAGCCGTTCAATATTTCAGGGTTAGCAGATCCTTCAAGGAGGAACTGGTATCCCGTGGTGCTCGACGATTTGTTTTGTTCTGCGGCAAAGCTGCAGTCTACCGATTCAGAGATTAGAGAGATGCTTTTGCGAGAGGGGATGTTATAGTTTCTGCCGATGAGTTGGTTGATGGTAGCATTGGGTGGCGCACTTGGGAGTGTTGGAAGATATGGGGTTGGTTTAGCTCTCGAGCGTTTTGTGACGTTCCCTTTGGGTACACTGGTGGCTAATGTTCTGGGTTCGATTATCATTGGAATATGTGCAGGGTTTTTTGATTTGGATCAAAAACGTCCAGTGGCACTATTTATAATGGTTGGATTTTGTGGTGGATTCACTACTTTCTCTGCGTTCAGTCTAAATACTCTAACCTTATTGGAGCAGCATGCGTGGCTAAAGGCTGGTGGTAATATTTTACTATCGATGGTGCTTTGTCTTTTTGGGACTTGGTTAGGATTTATGCTCGGTCAAACTCTTAAAAAGGTGATATAAATTTTCATGAAGATTCGACGTGAGGATCGCCTTAGTCTAAATTCCTGCCACTTGAATGCCAAAACGCACTGACATTAATACGGTTCTGATTATTGGGGCTGGCCCTATTATTATTGGGCAGGCATGTGAGTTTGATTATTCCGGCACGCAGGCATGTAAGGCCTTGAAGGAAGATGGCTACCGGGTAGTGCTCGTTAACTCTAATCCGGCAACAATCATGACGGATCCAGAGTTTGCTGATCGAACTTACATTGAACCTATAACGCCTGAGACTGTTGAGAAAATTATTCTCATAGAAAAGGAGGCTATAGAAAAGGGAGGTTCAGGAGGGAAACTTGTTTTACTTCCGACATTAGGTGGGCAGACTGCGCTTAATACCGCGATGTCGTTACATCGTAGTGGGAAACTGGAGGAATTGGATATTGAGATGATCGGTGCCAAGGCCGATGCAATCGAAAGAGGCGAAGACCGTCAGGCATTCAAGGATGCAATGCTTAGGATCGGACTCGACGTGCCATCAAGTGGTGTCGCTCATAATCTTGATGATGCACTTGAGATTGCTAATAAGATTGGAAAGTTTCCTTTAATTATAAGGCCAGCTTATACGTTGGGTGGTACTGGTGGCGGCATTGCATATAACCGTGACGAGTATGAGGAGATGATCAAACATGGATTAGATTTATCTCCGGTAACCGAGGTTCTAGTTGAAGAGTCATTGCTCGGCTGGAAGGAGTACGAAATGGAAGTTATGCGTGATCGCGCTGATAATTGTGTGATCATCTGCTCGATCGAGAACTTTGATCCTATGGGAGTTCATACAGGGGACTCAATTACTGTCGCTCCTACGCAAACTTTGACAGATAAGGAATTTCAGATCATGCGTGATGCTTCTTTTGCTGTGATTCGTGAAATTGGTGTAGAGACAGGCGGGTCAAATATTCAATTTTCCGTGAATCCTGAGAATGGGCGTATGATCGTTATTGAAATGAACCCTCGGGTTTCACGTTCTTCTGCTTTGGCATCGAAAGCGACTGGTTTTCCAATTGCAAAATTTGCAGCCAAGTTAGCGGTCGGATACTTGCTGGAGGAGATTCAGAACGACATTACCCGGGAGACACCTGCTAGCTTTGAGCCTACCATTGACTATTGTGTAGTTAAAATTCCACGATTCACATTCGAGAAATTCCCTTCGGCAGATCCNACCTTGAATACTCAAATGAAATCTGTCGGCGAAGCAATGGCGATAGGTCGTACTTTTAAGGAATCCTTACAGAAAGCCTTACGCTCACTTGAAATAGGCCGCTCTGGTTTAGGTGGTGACGGTAANCCTTGGAGGATAGGCAGCGAGGTTTACGGTGATAGGGATATTTTACCGCGAAAAATTATCAACCAAAAACTTAGNATTCCGAATGCTGAGCGTATCTTTTTTATTCGACACGCTATGCGTGCTGGNCTTTCTGTAGAGGAGATTTTTGAACTTACAAAGATAGACCGCTGGTTTCTTGCTCAAATCAAAGAGATCGTTGACTTTGAGGAAGAATTAGCTAAGACGGCATAAAGTTTCTGGATTAGAGAATTTTTATCAGTGCCTCGGCCATCTGGGATGGTGTTTCAGCGACGCTAATTCCGGCATCTTCCATAGCCGATATTTTTGCTTCGGCAGTGCCTTTCCCGCCGCTGACTATTGCTCCCGCATGACCCATCCGCCGTCCAGGAGGGGCAGTTGTCCCAGCAATAAATCCTGCGATTGGTTTATTACAATTTTCTTTGATCCAAGCCGCAGCTTCTTCTTCCGCAGANCCTCCAATTTCGCCGATCATTATAATCCCTCGTGTTTCAGGATCTTCATTGAACAGTTTAATTATATCTAGATGGGTGCTTCCTGGTACGGGGTCGCCCCCAATGCCAACGCAGGTTGATTGCCCAAGTCCATTACTGGTCAGCTGCCAAACTGCTTCGTAAGTNAGTGTGCCACTTCGACTGACAACGCCGATATCTCCCTTCTTGTGAATGTAGCCGGGGGCAATGCCTATTCGGCAGCCTCCATGTGAGTTTTNACCTGTTCCAGGGGTAACAACACCTGGGCAATTTGGGCCAATTAGGCGAGTTGGTGATCCTCGGAGAGCTGCCTTGACCTCTATCATATCTCTTACGGGGATACCTTCTGTTATAGCCACTACAAGTTCAAGGCCGGCATCTACTGCTTCAAGAATAGCGTCAGCCGCAAAAGGCGGTGGAACAAAAATAGCTGATGCAGTTGCCCCAGATTCTTTGGCGGCTTCCGTGACGTTGTCAAAGATNGGGACTTTATCTTCAAAAACTTGGCCTGATTTTCCAGGGGTAACTCCTGCAACAATTTGCGAACCGTATTCAAGGCTAAGTTGGGTGTGGCGTCCTCCAAAGCTTCCTGTGATGCCTTGGACGAGTACTTTGGTATCAGAATTAACTAAAATTGCCATATGAGATTTAAATATTTTTTATGGTTATACTGTGGCTTCGGACACGACTTTTTTTGCAGCGTCCGCTAAGCTATCAGCGGTTATCAGGGTAATTCCGGATTCGGACAGTGTCTTTCGCCCGGCTTCAACGTTATTACCTTCAAGTCTGACCACTAAAGGTAGTGACAATTGCGTTTCAGCAGCAGCAGCAACTACGCCCTCAGCGATAGTGTTACAGTTCATAATGCCTCCAAATATATTCACAAGTATGGCTTTTACATTAGGATCCTTTAGTATGATCTGAAATGCAGCNGTAACCTGTTCCTTGGTTGCTCCGCCACCTACATCAAGGAAGTTTGCTGGATCACCGCCGAAATGCTTAATGGCATCCATTGTTGCCATAGCCAGACCGGCGCCATTAACAAGGCACGCAACATTACCATCTAGTTTGATGTAATTTAGATCGTATTTACTAGCTTCGACCTCTAGTTCTGCTTCTTCGTTAAGGTCGCGCATTTCTGCAATATTTTTATGACGATAGAGGGCATTGCCATCTATGGAAATCTTTGCATCCACAGCGGACATTTTTTTTGTTCCGTCTGGGTTTTCCACAATACAAAGTGGATTTATTTCTACCATTGACGCGTCGCATTCCCACCAGGTTTTGTATATGCCAGAGATAAGTTTTGCGGCTGATTGAATCATTTTGCCAGAAAGGCCCAGTGCCTTAGCCAAATTGCGAGCTTGGTAGGGCTTAAGGCCAAGGAGAGGGTCTACTTGTAGTTTGATGATAGCATTTGGATTGGTTTCTGCCACTTCTTCAATATCAACTCCACCTTCGCANGATGCCATGATTAAAGGCTGGGAACTTTCTCGGTCGAGCAATACGGCAAGATAAAACTCTGATAATATTTTTTCGGCGCTNGCAATCAATAGTGTATTTACTTGCCGACCTGTTTCACCTGTTTGTTTAGTNACAATGGTTTTGCCAANCATTGATGTGGCTTTTTCGTAAACATCTTCAGCTGANTTGCATAGATGTACGCCACCTTTGAAGCCGTCCTTGAAAACTCCTTTACCCCGTCCGCCTGAATGGATCTGTATCTTTACAACAACCATATCGTGGCCTTCAGTAAAAAGCTTTTCCGCNATGGAACGTGCTTCGTTGGCTGTTGTACATGGTTGACCCCCAGGTACTTCAACTCCGTATTGNGCCAGCAATTGCTTGGCTTGATATTCGTGAAGATTCATTTATTCCAAAATGCTGAATAACAGCGTTGGGGTATTGTGTATGTCGAACTTTCTCAGGAAGCAAGTCGCATTGAGTTTTTAGATNCTGAAAAGATGTTTCTTTTGTGAAATTTGTTTATGTAATGCCTAAAAAAAATATTTTGTATAATTTTAATTTTTTGTAATACTGGTCTGTTGCTTGCTATTTAAATTGCAAGCAATAATTTGATTATTAATTAATTTCAGTTATATTTTTTAATTAAGAAAACTTGATAAATGAGTAAGAAACAAGAACTTGCTAGTGAAGAATGGGACTTTTCCGCATTAGAAAAAGCCCCTAGAACTTTGATTCATAGGGCTTTATTATGGGAAGTAGATCGCGAATTGGGAAGTGGTCGTGAGCCATTTTTGAAATCTGCAGAATATCGTCGNGCATCCAATAATGGATTTAAAGGGAGTGCTTCAGGAGTCGTAGAATTGGGTAAATCCGGTGAAAAGGCAATGCCATTTGAGGATGGTTATAATTTTCGCATAGATTGGTCGCAACCCAGAGAGGAGTTGATGGACCAGTTTGGCGAATGGTTAGACGCTCAAGAGCGTACTGGTAAAATGATGGAAAAGCCCGCTTTGGGTAAGCCTCGTCAGGCTCTAACTATGCTTCGTAAGATGTCAATTGTTCGGCTTAAGAACAAGGGTTATTCGCTTCGTACTGCAGGGGAGGTTTTCCCTCAGAAAAAACGATTTGTAGAAAGTTTGCAGAAGATTAATTGGACTACGGCTTCTCGCGAAGTGGAGAGGGCTATGAGCCGTCGACGTAATAATCTCAAATCAATCGAAAGGGATCTTGGTAGTAACAACTGGAAGTCCGGTTTATACGGCAAAGCGTAATTTTATATTTTAACTAAGTTGTTAATGTTCGTCGGAGGGTATGTCTTCGACGGGCATTTTTTTTACAACCATTACCCATCCTAGGCATANGCGCTGAGCAGGTTTAAATATGTTAATTACAGAGCAAAGTTGATTCACTNCTAAGCTCAAAGTTACAGAGTAAAGCCTCTTTAAAAACGATTGGCGGGTGTTGTTTAGTTGGGTGTCAAGGAGCATCTGTGCCATCGTTATGAAATTGTTGCCTCTTGGGATTTCATCTAGAATTTCAAAATTTGCTTTTTGCAGTAGGTGCCGAAGACCGTGAAGTGTATAGCGAAAAAAATCGTACGGTTCTTCGTGTAGCGGCCAAGTCATAGGTGCTGATAGAATCATAATACCTTTCGGTTTTAGTACACGGCTCATTTCCTGAATTACGTTTTTCGGATCACTGACGTGTTCAAGCATTTGGGTGCTGAGTAGAGTGTCGAATGTATTGTTTTTGAATGGCAGAAAAGTGCTCTCTGAAAAGAAGTCTGCTTTTGTTGATTTCCCGTACGACCCTTCCATTGTGATCGGATAATCGGTACCATAATAGATGGAGTCTGATGTGTTGAGTAGTGACTTGTACGGTTTCATGCCGCAGCCAACATCCAGAATTATTCCCGACTTAACTTTGTGACGCACTTGTTTTAGCGAATTGACAATGCTGATTCGTTCCAGGTAGTGAGGACGACGTTTCGAAGGTCTTAAAAACTCTCGTTCAACGGCGGACTCGATTGTATTGCTTGTTTCAGTCATTGCGTCGAAAGCATCCGTTCGGCCACATGCGCGTCATTAGACCAAAGGGAAGTTGATCAGAAAAGTAAAACGGCCGTTTTGGTAATTGTTCATTGGATATTCTAGGTAGATCGACGATTTGTTGAGTGAATGAATCGAAAATACGAAAGTATTCCGATTCACTATGGCGAGCAGTCAAATTTAAGGCGTTTACCCTTGATTGATGAAGATTAGCATTAGGCTGTTCCAAGAGCAGATTCAAGTTGGACGCTGCTTGGTCAAATTTAAATGCCTTCCATATGAAATTATTACCGAGTTTTTCTGCGTACTCATCACCTCCACTACCGATAGCTGGGTAAAGAGGAAGAACCCCTACACTTAATGCTTCAAGCATTGAAATAGGTAGCCCTTCATAGTCGCTCACACTCGTTATGAAATCCCATTTGCTTAGAGTGGAGTAATACTCATCTCCAGACTGTCGTCCGTGGAACACTGTTCGATTTGCAGGCAGATGTTGTTCTAGCCATCCTTGCATTGGGCCATCGCCGAGAAGCTCAAAGCGATAATCAATTTGAGCGTCGTCGAATGCCTTAACAAGGTCTGGCAATCGATCCACTCGTTTTTGTTCTTTTTGCATGCGTCCTATCCAGCCAATAACAACTGGGCGTTTAACTAGTGGCACACGATTCGGCATGCTAGGAACCCCGTCTATCGGATAGGGTATTAGTTGGATTCGATTGTCTTTGGTTAATTCTGGTAGGCATTCGGTGACAAGTTCCATTAATTTGTTACTGACACAGAGAACACCATCAAGCAGTCCCTTTTGTGATTCAAGGAAGGGGCGGAGTGTTGTCCAGTCTGAATGTAATATTCCAATTCGTCGCTTGGCTTGTATCAAGTCGGCTAGAAACTGTAATCCCCACATGTTGTGGCACACTGCGACTGAGCTAGGAAACAAATCAGAGTGATTGGCTAATTTTTTCCGAATACTTCTGATAGAATCCCATCCATTAATTCCAAGGCCTGATATGTTTGGTTCTTTGAAGTTATCAGTCTCGAAGCTGAATAAAAAACGGGAATCATGTTCTCGGGAGTTATCTGAGTGATGATGACGTTTAAGGATAGATTGTACGCCTCCTAGATTTCGGAAATATGTAAAAAAATGTGTCAGGCGCATTGCGAAGCTGGGCGTATGGTCTTTGAGCCAAACTTTGGAGTCAAATGAAACCACCAGAACTGTGGATGTATATTAAGTACATAAAGTTCAAAATGTAATGACAATGTATTGACAATGTATTACATAGGGCTAGTTTTGGGGGAGCGAATATGGATTTTGACTGGGCAGATCTGCCGTTTGAGTGGGAAGGATTGACTTCGAAGGACGTTGAGGAATCGTTCGAAGACCCTTTTTCTTGCAAGTTTTTGCCTGATTCAGCCCGTTTTTCTGAACAATCACGTTATTTTAACTTAGGTATGTCGACTTCGGGTTATGGTATTTTCAGCGTTTACAGGACGAATGGAAAGCAAATCCGAGTAGTTATGGCCCGGGGTTTCACTGAGGATGAAACCTTTTTTTATCAGAGAAAGATGAATCAATTAATCAGTTGATTAGCCATGAAAGGAAAAGTGAGTTTTAACCGGAATGAATCAGATAACCGATTGGGAAAACGTCCCTCATTTCGAGGACGAAGTTGCGGAAGCAGCATTTTGGGCTGGTTCCAGCATTTCTCCCCGAATGATGGAATTAGCGTTGGTACGAAGTGGAGAGAATACGGAATCAGTCACCATCTCATTGAGGATGGATCCGCGTATGCTTTCCAAAATAAAGCGGCTGGCTAGAGTTAGGTACCTTGGGTATCAAAGTATGATCAAACAATGGTTGAGTGAGCGATTGGAGCAGGAAGCGAAAGATTAATGAAAAGACGAAGTAGCACATATGGATTCACGTTAATTGAGTTGTTGGTAGTTATTGCGATTATAGCTGTTTTGGCATCTCTAGTTGTTGGATTAAGTGGCACAGCGGGTCGCAAGATGACAGAGTCGAGGATTCAGGCTGAAATAGCTGCATTAGATACAGCTATTGAGGCATATAAGGTTAAGTTCGGTCATTACCCGCCCGATAATCCTGACAATCCAGCTCTCAACTCTTTGTACTATGAGCTGACAGGAGTGCTTTACAGTTCAACTCGAAGAACTTTTAAAGATCCTGAGTCAGGGAATATAATGAGCCCTAAACTCATTAAGGAGCGCTTTGGTGTTGATGGTTTTGTTAATGGCAGTAAGTCGAAAAGTGAATTAAAAAAGTTTTACGAGCCGCGTGCTGAAAATGTTCGTCATTTAAGTGAAGAACACGGTGAAAATGACGAAGGGCATGGGCATGAGGCTCATCATTCTGACGAGGTTCATGTACTTTGTTGCCCGTCGCCATGGCCATTTAGCAGGGATGATCATCCGGTTGTTCTACGAGGTAAGGAAGCTAAGACCCTTAATCCTTGGAGATATGTTTCTGGGAGACCCGTAAATAATATTAAAAAATATGATCTCTGGGCAGAATATGTGGTAGGGGATGAAGTATGGATAATCAGTAATTGGAGAAGTGAGCCATTTCCTCGTTCACAGCTCTCTCGATACTATAAAAAAAGAAAAAGATAGAAGGATACTTTTTATGAAATCAATCAATATGCAAAAAAGCCGGCGTATGGTTCAGGAAGGTTTCACATTGGTGGAACTATTAGTAGTAATAGGGATTATTTCCATATTGGCTGCTATGTTGTTACCCGCGTTGAGCGGGGCTAAGGATAGCGCTAAGAAGGCTCAGGCTAAGACCGAGATGCAAAATATTGCTGGGGCAGTTCGTCAGTACAACGCGGAGTATAATCGTTATCCAATCCCTCCACAGATAGCCAAAACTCTTACTGCAGCTTCTCCAGACTATACATTCGGTACCATGCATATGACGGGCAGCCGTGCTCGTCTTTTAAAAAACAATAAAGGAGAGAGCCTCCCAAAAATCGCCTCGTCAGGAAGACTTCAGATAAGTAATGCCGAACTAGTAGCCATCCTTCAAGATGTCGAAGCATTTCGAAATGGGCGACCGACTTCAAATCGGAATCACAAGTTGAACTCTCGAAAAGTGAATTTTTTGAATGCTAAAGATGTTACTTCCGAAACTCAGCCAGGTGTAGGAAAGGACGGTGTCTACCGTGACCCTTGGGGTAACCCTTACATTGTGACAG
>PATZ01000018.1 GCA_002712575.1 Methanobacteriota archaeon | reverse complement strand
ATGGCCACTTAGGTCATATATTCGATGATGGCCCTAACCCAACTGGGGTCAGATATTGTGTCAACTCTGCTTCAATGGGATTTATTCCTGCAGATAAGGATGAACAAGCAAAGCCGGTTCAAAAAAAATAACTTTCACCTAGTCAAAAAAAATGACAGCACCTTTGATTTCAGTGGTGTTGCCAGTTCGTAATGCTGCCAAGACTGTCGAACGTGCAGCTCGCTCCATACTTCAATCCAGCTTTAAAGAAATCGAATTGGTCGTTATTGATGATGGCTCCACCGATGGCAGTTCGGAAATTATCCGAAAAATCAGTGATTCTCGCCTGCGTTTATTTCAGCAAGGAAAAGAAGGGATTTGTGCAGCTGCAAACCGTGGAACAGCCGAAGCTCATGCCTCTGTAATTGCTCGTATGGATGCCGATGATTTTTCTCATCCTAGGCGACTAGAAAAACAATTCGAACTGCTACATCGAAATAATTTTGATATTGTAGGCTGTCAGGTAAAAATAATCGATATACATGGTAAAGCTGTAGAATCCATGCATCGCTATGAAAGCTGGAGTAATTCACTAACGGAACCAGATCAAATTGCCGCTATGCGCTTTGTAGAATTACCAATTATTAATCCTACACTCATGGCTAGACGTAAAGTATTCGAACTCAGTTACCGCTCAGGAGATTGGCCTGAAGACTACGACTTATGCCTTCGTGCTCTTGGCAAAGAACTACGAGCTGCAAAAGTTAAAGAAGTACTTTTAGATTGGATTGATTCAAGCAATAGGCTCACCAGAAAAGATGCACGCTATTCGCCCGAAGCCTTCGATCGTTGTCGGCGAACTCACCTAATCGAAGGCCCTCTCAAAGGTGCAAAAGAAGTTGATTTATGGGGAGCTGGCAAAGCTGGAAAGCCATGGCTTCGATGGTTAAAAGATAAAGGTTTTAAAGTTCGGCAAATAATCGAAGTATCACCAAAAAAAATCGGCACAAAAATTCATGGAGTTCCTGTGATTTGCTCAAATGATCTATCAGCCCCAAAAGAGGCCCCGCTGATAATAGCTGTAGGGGCTTCGGGTGCTAGAGAACTAATCGAAGCCGAATTAATTAAAAAAGGTTATAATCCAGGAAAAAATGCATGGTTTGTTTGCTAAATTCGTAAACTATTGATCAATTAGGATGCCTTGTTCAATAAGTAATGTTGGAATACTTTGCCGAACAGGATAAAGGATTTTTCCATCCTCTCGAATCAAACCTTCATCTATTTTTCCCTCTAATTTTACACCCGCTCGATTAACTAACGCACCTGCTTCAATACGCTGATTTAGCCCTGCAATTAAGTCGGCATCAACCAGCTTTAAAGGCTGATGAGTTTCAGGACAGCAAATAAGTTCGAGTAATTTTTCATCCATAATTTTCTAATCAGTCTTCAATCGCTTTTTGTGCTGCAGCATAAACATCCTTAAGAGCAACGCCTTTCTTCAAAGCAAGTTCACGGCATGACTCATACTCCGGGGAAGCCTGAANAANCTTTCCATTNAGNCGCCCTAACTTGACCTGAACTTNNCCNATNGNNGTATCNAANGTNNANATCT
Organism: Methanobacteriota archaeon; assembly: GCA_002712575.1. Classification (GTDB taxonomy): domain Archaea; phylum Thermoplasmatota; class Poseidoniia; order Poseidoniales; family Thalassarchaeaceae; genus MGIIb-O3. The sequence goes on along the minus strand of PATZ01000018.1, from coordinate 15,697 downwards.
CACGCTGGAGCTTACGACGATCAACATTNCTANGCCGCACTCCAAANGCACTAGTTTCACGCAGTATCTTCTCNCTAAAACGATCANCATCCNCNTTGTTACAAANTATNGTCAACAACACTCCTGGNCGATTNTTNTTCATCTGTATTGGNATGNAAAAAACATCNAGNGCACCATCCTTNAGAGCCTCTTCAACAAAGTAACCAAGATGCTCTGNATTTANATCATCAAGATTAGTNTCAATNACTGNNACAGTNTCAGAATGCCAATCAAGNGATNCTNTNTGTTNANCAANGGAATCCAATTTTCCAAGNACTNCACGAAGAACATTNGGNCGAGTATGCATATCTCGCGTACCCAATCCATATCCAATNCGCTCNGGAATCANACCNTTNATTAATTCAAAACGCTCGGCAAATTCAGCGAGAATTGCGGCTCCAGTCGGAGTCACTAATTCATGAGGTTCGTCGCATTGGTTCACTGTCACTCCACGGGCGGTAAGGATTTCAAGTGTCGCAGCTGTCGGCACTGGAAATCGTCCATGCGCACAGTCAACCCAACCCGTCCCCTCAACCACTGGAGCCGAAAGAACAAGGGGTTTACCTAGCAACTCCAAAGCAACACAGGCTCCAATAATATCTATAATTGAATCGATCGCTCCCACCTCATGAAAGTGCACATCATCAGGCAACATACCATGAACCTTGCCTTCCGCCTCTGCTACACGACGAAATACTGCAACTGATTTTTCCTTAACCCATTCACTAAGCGAACTGTTATTTATAAGTTTTTTGATGTCATCAAAATTTCTCTCATGCATATGCCCATCACTATCATGACTATGTTCATGAGAATGACTATGTTCATGAGAATGACTATGTTCATGAGAATGAGTTGAAGAGCCCGATTTGGCTTCNCCTTCTTTTGGTAGCAAGTGCACATCAAACTTTACACCGTCAATGTTTGCCTTGGNTTTGCGNGAAACATTAATTAAGTATCCATCAAGATTCAGCTTGGATAATTCGGTTTCTAGGACCTCGGCATCAACACCAAGATCTATCATAGCGCCAAGAAACATGTCACCACTAATACCGCTAAAAATATCAAGATAAAGCGTTTTCATCCAAACACGGTAATTCAACCGCTAAAGGGATTAAACTCTGATTATAGAAAAGGGTCTACCAGTAAAATACTGGACCACCAAATGTTCGTTCTACCATGCCGACCAATTTACGGCCTTCCATAGTTGTCTTCTGCCAACCAACATGTCCGTCTAAATAGTTCATATTACCACCCGCAGGGTATTTTCCGGTATTATCTCTATGAGCAGTCTTATGAAGTTTTTCCCAACCACCCTGAACTGAATCAAAGCCATTATTTAATGAGGAGGAAATGGTCGCATCCGCGGTAAGAACACGATCAGACGGAGACGGCTTCACCGTCACTCCCTTCACCTTAATAGGCCTAGTATTCATAGTGTAGTTGATATTAGTCTCTTGGACNCGAGGCGCCCAGGGAATGGTCAAAGCATAGCCAATTACGGTATGATGTTCTCGACCGGTCCAGTTCCATGTGTCGTCATTATTTTGATCGAGAAAAGAGGGACAATACATAATATTCCGCTCAAATCCCTGCCTCTTCATCATAGTCATCACATTGATCCCTGCGTCCCAAGGCCAATGACCAGTTCTCTGACCCCATTTGTTTCGATTTGAAGGAAGCTTGTTTTCATTCTCATCCGCATACATTTGCCAGGCTATACCCATTTGCTTTAGATTATTTAGACAACTGGTACGTTTGGCAGACTCCTTTGCTCGAGCTAATGCAGGCAAAAGTAAAGACGCCAAAATGGCAATTATTGCTATAACCACAAGTAGTTCGATCAAAGTGAATGCGAAGATTCTTTTATTGCAATAGAAAGCGTTCCTTTTCATCTCAATTAAAAAACGGAGTAACCCAAAATTATATCGCCCCTGTACTCCCTTCAACTATTTATTTAAATAATATTTTATGCACTTAATTTAATCACTGATCACTAAAGGCTTTGTTGTATCAGCAACTTTAACTCGCGTTCTTTTTCCTGTTGGCCAACTAATCTCAATCGAACTAATCGATTTGGCTCTACCGAGTATTTGGCTAGCACTTCCTAGAGAATAGCGCCCAGCACTTCCTCCGACCAACCGGGCTGGGCCCTTACTACCATTGCCGAATATTGCTCGAACCACTGTCCCTATCCCATTCGGATTTGCAGCAGGACCATTCAAACTTAACTTAAGACCAAAATTACCTAGTGCATTAAAATACAATCGAGGCTTGTCCTTACTTTGCGCAATCAACAGGTCAGGGCGTCCATCTCCATTGATATCACCAACCGCACTACCTCGCTGTTCACCAAATACTTTGATGCCACTTTGATGGCCAAACTTTGTAGTGAACGAACCCTGCCCATTACCCTGCAAAAGTAGCCCCTCTCCAGCATCCATTCGATAATCCTCAACTCGAACTGCAAAATAATTTTGGCTNANAAATAAATCCTCATTACCATCNCCGTTAAAATCCGCAACTGAAGCTCCCATAACAGGAGTAAGTTGAGCCTCAACAGGCAATAGCCTAGACTCAAATTTCCCTCCTCGATTAAGTAATATAATAGATGCAAGATCCGAAGCCTTAAGTAACTTCGCACCGGTCAAATGGCCCGAAAATATCTGCTGAATCGTAGCTCCACCATATCGNCGATGAGTCGGAAAATGCTCNCGCAAAAAAGGGAAAATTAGCTCAAGCGTCACCATNCGATGACGCGGCAGAAGCCGCTTAGAAGCAATATCGAAGCGCGCCTCAATTGCATCGTAAAAGCCATCTCCACCAATATCACCGTGTACAAGATAAGGCACACGTTCTTTACCATGCTTAAGGTGGCTATTCAGCCCCCAGTTACCAGCCATAATGTCAAGCTTCCCATNATTATCGAAGTCCCCNACAGCAAGGGTCTGCCAAAGCCCTAACTTATGNTCCAGTCCCCANCCCTTTGTCATATCAGTAAAAATGCCAGCATTATTTTTGAAAACCTTAATCGGGCCCCATTCCGTAGCTAGAACGAGTTCAGGGAAATCATCAGAATCAAGTTGGGCAAATACTGCAGCCGTCACCATTCCAATATTAGCAAATGTCGGCGATTGTTTTTTATCAAGCTCAAGGCCATCCGGCCCACACCGAAGCAACCAAGAAGAGGCAGCCTTAGGAAATTGACCGGGAATGGAGCGCCCAGCAACAAAGACATCGAGGTCACCATCTCCATCTATATCAGCAACTGCTAAAGATCCAATGTCAGAATTGTTTTCCGAAGGTAACTCAATTATTTCGGGCGCAGAAAATCCAGAACGAAATAAGTGTAGTGACGGAACAACTGACTCTGGAAAGTCATGATTGGANAAGGCAACGATCAAGGCCCTTTTTCCAATAGAATCCGTCCAGCCTGTCATTCCAAGGGCATCACCCAAAAGCGGNTGGGAAAATGCGGGGTCGTTCAACTTAATAAGGCCATTCTCAGGTTCGTTTTTGTAAGCAATTATATTTTCTCCGGCACCATTCCCAAAAAATAACTCATCATGACCATCACCATCCCAATCAAACAAAACTATACCAGGCCCAGACTCAGTTAATCGTCGTGGAAGCATTGGTTGCCGTTGGAAATCATCAGATGGAGCCTCGGCATTAATGTGGACCAATTGGTCACTTCCGTCTTTGAACATAGTCGCTGACTTAGATTCAACAATCTGATTNGGCTGAGTATTTTTTTTATGAATTTCATAAGCATGATTTGGTTTAACTCCATCTAAAAATGTACGTTCCCCTCTTGGCCACAAAACCTCAATGCTCAACTTATTAGCCTTNCCTGCCGCAAAAGTTCTTAGCGGCTGATCCCCTGAAAGATAACGACCGCCTGCAATCATTTCTTGCGATTGGNGATAAGCAGCTCCGCGAACAGTAATTCTAGNACCAATACCACGAGTGTTTCCATCTGCACTTCGAAGCACGACTGATAATCGTGGCGCTATCGCATCATTTCGATAAACAAGTACATTTGCATTTAGACAACTNACAACTACGTCCTGGTCTCCATCGTTGTCTAGATCACACAATGAAATACCATGGCTCACATTTTTAGAATCAAACCCCCAACCCCTACCAACCTCCTCAAATTGCAAGTTGCCGGCATTTCGATAAATCATATTTGGAACAGCAAGCGGCGGGAATAAGAATACCTTTTTACGCGACTGTGAGACTGGCAGCGACCCCAGTTTCGATGTTCTTTCTATAGTATCAAGATCTTGAGTATCGAAAGCATGACCATTAGCTATAAGCAGATCCTCCAATCCATCTAAATCAACATCCATGAAGGTCGATCCCCAAGTCCATTCAGTAGCAGCCACTCCACTGTAATTGGCCGTCTCCATATAGGTATCGTCTCCTCGGTTAACATACAGAGTGTTACGGTGTATAATTGGCCGATCAATCGATTCATCAATTGGTTTGGCAAACGGATTCGTCACCCCAATCTGAGTCATCTCAAGCAAATGTTTAGGACTGATCATATCAGCAACAAAAAAATCATCATTCCCATCACGATTAATGTCGGCAAAGTCCACAGCCATTGAAAAATAGCTCCGATGCCTAATTGCCATCTCATTCACTAATTGAAATTTCCCATTTCCTTTATTAATCCANAGTCGATCCGGAGTCTGAAAGTCGTTGCAATTGTAAATATCAGGTAAACCATCTTGGTTTATATCACGAATCATGACTGAGAGCCCAAGGTCCCAGAACTCTTTTTTTATTGGCTTACCAGCTTCATCAAGCCAATTACCGTCAAGCCAGTCAACCTTCTCAAACTTGGCACTACCATCGTTAAGATATAGAAAATCTGGCTCCCCAACCTCAACAAAATTGCCTTTAACAATACGTATGCGATTTGAGTATCTCCCAGTGACAACCTGTTTCCCATTAATAGTTCGAACAGTCACTTTACCGCCACTACGTAAAACTGAAGTCTCCCCATAATTAGTCACATAAATATCTAGGTCACCATCACTGTCGATATCTCCCATCGCCACCGAAGTTGAACCTATTTTAGACACCTCTAAGCCTGCCGACTTGGTTTGATTGCTAAACTTACCTTTACCATCATTAATAAATAATGCATTTGGCCCTCCGCAAGAAGAGACGAACAAGTCCAAATCACCGTCACCATCTAAATCACCAAACGCAGCCCCTGTACTCGACATGCCTGACGCTCCAACTCCAGCTTCGCGAGTAATATCTTTAAACTGCAAANCTCCAAGGTTCTTAAATAAACCGTTTTCACCATCAAGGCTACAAACATAAATATCACACAAACCATCACCATCCACATCCCCTGAAGCAACTCCAGCGCCATTAAGAAGATTGGCGTTTATCATGCGCACGCGNGCAAGTGTATTAGTAAATTGAACACCGGTAGCCTTTGGAGAAAGCAAACTGAATCCCGCCCCTTTACCNACTGGGGTATTTATCTTCGCCTCTCGAAATGTTTCNCGGTCCTGCCATACCAANGGCTGAGCCTTAACCAAATGGATGGCCAATACGCATAGACAAAAAATGACTAACGGTCGAGTTGCGCCTCGGGTTGTAAAAAGCGCGGACATGTTTAGGGTTAGAAAGATAAGAACAAAATATTCATCTTAATTCAACACTACAGCACCATTTAGTTAATTGAGCTTTAATTATCAAAGAAAACCGCTAAACGGTATTTCTGCAAGANTTACGAAAAGGTCTTGGCATTGGCTGGGCAATCCCATTTTGGTCAACTGTTCGGCAACGCACATAGTAGGCACCAGAAGGAGTTCCCTTAATTAAGGAGGCCCNATGAGCGAGAGTATTTTGCATCGGCCAATGTTTAGGCCGTCCATTTTTATCAAAAAACGAACGTTATCTGGCAACTTACCTTCTGGACGTTCACCTCCCTAGTGAGGGGGTGGCGGCAGAATTGTGACATCTTCCCAAGGAGCTGTATTGAAGTTTAAAATCTATAGCACAAGCTGCTCCAAGTTGAAGGAAGTAACGACGAGTCAACTCTAGATGTTGATTCTTTAATTCTTCTGAAAGAAGCACTGGGTTAGAAGAGCAGTTTCCAAAAGAAACGAAAACAAGCAACGATTACTTCATAAAAAATTTATCTATTATACAAAAAGAGTCAGAGCTCCAATGACGGCAGATATCAATAAAAGCAACAATACGGCTCTTGTTTTAGGATGTCCGGATCTCACTAGGCGATGCGAAAAGTGATTATTGTCACCAACCCAAATCGGCTGACCCAATCTACAACGAATTACTATAATTGAGATCAAATCAGCCAATGGAATAAAGAGTATCAAAAGTGGCGTAATGATAAGCCATTTATACGGGGTGTCATCCGAGTAAAAATCAGGAAGAACTGCCAAAACAGACAATACAAAGCCGACAACATGGCTTCCTCCATCGCCTAAAAAAACCCTTCCCTTAGGAAAATTAAATGGCAAAAAACCAAACAAAGCTCCAGAGAACAGGAACGCTAGTGTAGCAACAAGATACTGACCTTCCAAACCAGCATGCCAAGCAAAGAACCAACCACATATTATACCCAGCCCGGGACAAAGACCATTCATGTTATCTTGAAAATTGACAGAATTAGTGACAGTTAAAATCCACAATACGGTAATTGCATAACTGAAAATATCGCTATCAACAAACATCGTTACACGAATACCACTTGCAGCGACGGCCAAAGCAATAATCACTTGACCTAATAACTTCCACTTTGGCAAAAGATCGCGACTATCATCCAGCATGCCAAGCGCTAACATTGCAATAGATCCAACCAAGATTGCTGCCAACTGCCAACCCCGATTTGACAACCCATATGAAACAATATGCGCAAATGACTCTGGTAAAGATCCCAAACATGCCCAAAGAACTACAAATAGTATCGGTATGGCTAAGCCAGTAATAACAGCCAGACCACCAGCTAATGGCACGGGAGAGTCATGAATTTTCCGGTAACCAGGAACATCCATAAGACCAATGCTCTTACAACAAAAACGCCAAAACGGCAATGTGCCCGCCGACACCAAGGCGCCTCCAAGAAAAGCCAAAATGTAAAACCCAATCGGAAACATTTAACTGCGCTTGGTTACGAAATTGAATCTTTGAGGTCGAGTTAATTGTGACTCGCATCTGTAAGTGTCGACAAATAAGCGAAAGTATTGAAAAATGAATTCGATTTAAGAATATCCCTAGTTTTGAAAAAATACATATATAAAATCTTTACGATATTTGGACTAGCGCCTTTTTTAACTGGTTCAATTTATGCACAAAATCAAGCGGTTGAGTTGGAAATACGAGCGAAAGCTGGATTGCAATTTAGTGTAGTAAGATTTGATGCCAAACCGGGGCAATCTGTTCATCTAAACGTTTTTAATGACGATGAAATGGCCCACAATCTAGTTTTCACGAAAGCCGGCCAACGCATTGCAGTTGCGAATGCCGCTTTAAACCTAGGAGAGGATGCAGAGGCAAAAAACTGGATTCCAGATCTAGACTCGGTTTTGTGGAGTACTCCAGTATTAAAACCCGGAGACAACCATGAGTTAAAATTCACTGCCCCAAAGGAAAAAGGAATATACCCTTATGTATGCACCTTTATCGGGCATGGCTTTGTTATGTATGGAGCAATGTACGTAGATACTCCAATGCCTGATATCTCCGCAGACCAAAATATTCCAGAAATTGCTAGAACAGGCGGCAGTTCAACTGGAAGCGATCCAAAAATAGGGAAAGGCAAAATAGAAAATTTTACGTATACAGCTTACAAGGGAAGCTGGAACAAAATGCCTGATTTTTCAAAGTTAAAGCCTCACAAAACTGGAAAATCCAGTAGTGGAATCGCTGATCCCGGGTTAGCTGGTTTATCCGAAAATTTTGGCCTGGTATTCGAAGGGGAAATAAACATCACCAAGAAAGGAACTTATGATTTCAGTCTGGGTTCTGATGATGGTTCTCGACTGTATATAAACGACAAGCTAGTTGTTGATAATGATGGAGTGCATTCGATGACCACTAAAAAAGGGAAAATCGCATTAGACTCTGGCAAGGCAAAATTAAAACTGGAATACTTTGAGAAGGGAGGGCAAGAAGAACTTGCCTTAGAAATGTCAGGCCCAGGGGTAAAAAGGTTACAGCTTGCAAAACAAGTAATTAAGCCTAAGAAAGCGGCTTTCCCAAGTGGTAATCCTATTGAAATAACTTCTGAAGCAAGAATTTATAGAAACTTCATTGACGGTGCCAGTCCACGAGGAATCAGTGTTGGCTATCCTGAGAAGGTAAATCTTTGTTTTGATGCCAACACAATGCAAATCGCCATGCTTTGGCACGGAGCCTTCATGGACGGAGCCAAGCATTGGAACGGCCGCGGACAGGGCTTTCAACGCCCCTCTGGACATTACTTAATGAATCTTAAACGTGATCAACCATTTGCACAGCTCAAGAGCAATGATGACCCATGGCCAAAAGCTGAAGGGCGAGATACTAGAGCTAAAAATATTAAATTTCGCGGTTACTTCTTGGACGGAAAAGAACGACGTCCAACTTTTGGTTATAGTATTGGCGAATTTTCAGTAACTGATTATCCAAGCCCTCAAGCTGGGTCTATGCCTTTCATAATACGTAACATAAATGTCAAAGGAACAGGTAAAATTTGGTATCTCGCAGCCGCCGGAGAATCTATTACCAAGCAAAAGAAATTATACAATATTGACAATTCAATGCTTCAGGTTGGTTTTTCAGACTTGGGAAGCCTAAATCCAATAATCCGTGAAAACTCCAATCGTAAAGAGTTACTAATCGAATTGAATGTAGATGGACAAGTAACAATCAAACAGCACTATCGTTGGAATGTTGAATACATTCTAAAAGAACATACTCACGGCCATAAAAACTAAAATATCGAAAGGAAATTTAAAATGATCAAAAAAATCTTACTATTTACTTTATTTGCCAGCACTTTTCTTGGCCAAATTATATCCGCTAATGCGGCCGATCCTGTTGAGTCAGACTATTATCAAATTGACCGCATCCCAATTCCTGAAGGAGTTGTTTTGGAGACCAGCGGAATCGAGATGTTACCTAACGGTAAGCTTGCAGTTTGCGGTCGCCGCGGAAATGTATATGTTCTATCCAAACCCCTTGGCAGACCAGAGGAAATTAAGTGGACTCTTTACGCCGAGGGTCTTCATGAACCATTGAACCTTGCCTTCACCGATGGCTGGCTTTACTGCACACAGCGAGGAGAGCTGACCCGAATGAAGGATATAGATGGTGACGACCGAGCAGACATATTTGAAACCGTCAACGACGGCTGGGGTATTACTGGAGATTATCATGAATATGCATTTGGCACTCGCCCTGACCCCAATGGAGACATGTGGATCGTATTATGTCTAACCGGCTCTTTCTCAAGCCAAATTGATTATCGAGGATGGTGTTTAAGGATAACCAAGGAAGGAGAATTAATCCCAACAGCCAGCGGTATACGCTCTCCAGGCGGCATCGGCCTAAACCATTTAGGTGAAGCTTTCTACGCTGACAATCAAGGCCCATGGAANGGTTCAAGTTCACTAAAACATATTCCTCCCGGCTCATTCCAAGGGCATCCAGGTGGNTGGAAATGGTTTGAGCTCGATGCAGTAAAAAAAGCCGANATGAAACGCCCAGTCAACGAACCAAAATCAGAAAGTCGTTATCCAGTTGAACGCGAACGAGTAAAAGAATTAACCCCCCCTGCTCTAGTCTTTCCACACGGTGTACTAGGCAACTCCACCAGTGGGTTTGCATATGATGGAAATGGCAAATTCGGACCATTTAAAAATCAGCTGCTTGTATGTGATCAAACTTTCTCAGTAGTCAACCGAGGTTTTCTTGAAAAAATCAATGGAGTCTATCAAGGCGCGGCTTTCTCTTTCCTTAAAGGCTTTGGCTCTGGAAATATAAGTGCATATATGCATCCAAGTGGTACTTTATTTATAGGAGGAACGGATCGTGGATGGGGCGCACGTGGGGGCAAACGGTTCGCAATTGATCGCGTCATCTGGAAAAATAAAGTGCCTTTTGAAATTCACGAGATGCGCGCAAAATCTGATGGCTTTGAACTTAGTTTCACGCACGAAGTCGATGCTAAAACCGCTGGAGACCTAAAGTCATATAACATGAGCGCATACACCTATATTTACCAATCCAAGTACGGGAGCCCAGTTGTGGATAAATTAACCCCAGAAATTATAGGAGCCGAGGTAACAGGTCCAAAAACAGTACGGATTACAGTAGACAAGCTAACCAAAGGACACGTACACGAACTACAGGCCAAAGGAGTACGTTCACTCGACAACAAACCTATTCTTCACCCAATTGGTTACTATACTTTAAACGAAATCCCCCCAGCCGAGGTTAACTAGACAACCGATCAATCATAAAATTTAATCACTGCCACCGCCGTTGAGGCGGTGGCTTTTTTTTGATTCATCATTAAATAAAATTCTATCCTANTTGGATTGAAACTACTGNCCCATCTTCGACACTAGCCCTCACGTTTATAGGACGACAACAGTTCTCACAATCTGAAACCAAATTTGAATCTCCATCAACACCATCTAAAATGACAAGTGTTTCAGCGTTGCAGTAAGGGCAAGCAATAATGANCGTCTCTTCCATAACTAATTAGCTTTCTCTTCTTGCCCTCTAGGAGTTTTTCCTAAAAACAACTCAGCAAGCCAAANAGCAATCAAAATGAGAACTATTTGAATCAGAAGCCTGATAAGATGGCCATTTGAACTTAGCAAGTTACCATTAAAAGGCACGTCATTTAACCACATGTTTAAATTAGCCAAGTAAACACAAAATAAAAAAAGAGTTAGCAATCTTGCTGCCAAGCGACGACTCAATGGAATCATAATTCCNATCCCTAAAAGAATTTCTAATNCTCCACTGGAAAGTGTCCAGAAACGAGGAAAGCCCAAATAGCTTGGGACTATCGGATCAAATATTTCTGGCCTCACAAAATGATCATAGCCTATCCACACAAAAGGAATTCCCAATAAGAACCCTGTAATATTTCTCAGGATCATGCACATAAGCATTCTTGATAATTACAACATTTAAACATATAGACTAATTAAGAGAAAAACATGGTGCTTAAAAGAAAATTCAGCATTGATATGAAGACCAAAATAAATCAACGTCACTCGTGCAATACAAATTATCGATTTGAATCATTTATAAAATATTCAAATCGTTTCTAATCGATAAACATTATTAAATATGCGNCCATTATTGATATTTTTTTTATTATGCTTATTCGTTTATTCTTCTAATTCAGCAGAACTTATTAAGGGCACATTTATTGAAAGCAATAATAATTACATTTATTCATTCAAATCACCTGAATCATCNACAGACAAAGTTTGGCTAAACCGAGTGCAATCGATCTCTCCTAATATGCCTGCCTGGATTTCTGATGACGGAAATAAAATCGTAATCAACAAAGGACTCAATTTATCTAATACGATACAAATAACTCTACAGTCTTACGCAATAAACAGCACAGATAATTTGTTGGCTTTAAACCAAATACAGCTGATAGGAACTCATAATAGTTACCACATAGCGCCTCACTCCAGCGTTATGAAGCTAATACGCAAAGTTATGCCATCACAAGCTGATGCAATAAAATATTCTCACCGACCTTTAACCGAACAGTTAGAATTACTCGGAATGCGGAAATTTGAGTTGGATATATTTCACGACAATAAGGGAGGAGGATACTCTCAACCTCTAGGAGCAATTATGGCACATGGTATTAATTGGAAGGGAAATTATCCTGAATTTAATGAAGANGCATTAAAAGCCCCGGGTATGAAGGTTTTACACTTTCCAAACTTTGACTTCAGGTCAAATACTCCAAACCTCATAAAAGCTCTCAATGAAATTGACGNGTGGTCCAGAAAGAATTTTTATCANCTTCCAATCATGATCCTCATTGAAACTAAAAACACAAATACGGGATCAATAACAGCTTCAGGCGCCTTCGGAATTAAAGATTTTNTTGAATTAGAAAATGAAATTAAATCGGTTTTAAATCTTTCCCGAATTATCACCCCTGACGAGGTTCGNGGCAAATTTAACACTTTAAATAAAGCAATAAGAACAAAAGGCTGGCCTTCTTTATATAAGTCAAGAGGTCGATTTATTTTTGCTCTCGATAATCAAGGAAAAGAATTAGACAGCTATTTAAAATTACATCCACAACTGAAAGGTGCAATCTTGTTTGTAAGTTCCCCCCCCGGCAAACCTGAGTCGGCATTCTTAAAAATTAACGACCCGATAAGGAATTATTCTTTGATTAAAGAAAAAATTGCTGAAGGCTATCTNATCAGAACTCGTGCTGATTCAGATTTAGCACAAGCCAAAAACATGGATTATAATCAAATGCAAAAAGCATTTTCTAGTGGCGCCCAGTATATAAGCACAGATTTCCCAACAGATGGCAGCAATAAGAACAACTATAATGTTGGTTGGCCCCAAGGCAAAATCGGAAGATTAAACCCCTNATTTAAGCATTCAAAAACAGTTCGTGATACAGATTTGGAACAAAAGGNATATCCTAAATTAATAAGAGTTTTCGAATTGAAAATTCCGAATAATCAACCAGAATCNAAAAATGTTTCACAATAATATGGAGAAAAAAAATATTAATCGCCGAAGATTCTCATCCAAAATTATGGCTGGAGTATCATTTATAACCCTTCCAAAGCTTGCGCTTTCAGCCGTTAAAAAATTAAATAAGCCTGTCAAACTAGGCCTGATTGCTGACCTTCATCATGATGTAATGCATGATGGGGCGAAACGATTAAACTCTTTTATTTCATCAATGAAAAAAGAAAGCCCAGATGCTCTAATCCAAATGGGCGACTTTGCGTATCCGAATGAAAAAAATAAAATAGTAACTGAAACATTTCAAACTGCACATCCAACCTCCCTTCATGTTCTAGGCAATCATGATATTGATGATGGCCATAGTTTTGAACAGGTGGTTAAGCTTTGGGGAATGAAAGGGCGATATTATACACAAAACATTAATGGCTTGAATGTTATCGCACTTGATGGNAACGAAAAAAAANCTAATCACAAAGGAGGATATCCCTCTTATATTGGAAAACAGCAACTTGAATGGCTTCGTGANCAATTAAAGAAATTNGACGGCCCAATTATTATTCTTTCTCATCAAGGATTAGCAGGACCATGGAGTATTGATAATTCAACAGAGGTTCAAGAAATACTCAAATCCCATCAAGATAAGATTATTATGGCTCTAAACGGACATAACCATATTGATCACATAATGAAGATTGGTTCTATCATTAATTTTCATATTAACTCAGCCTCATATCAATGGGTCGGCGGAGATCATAGGCATAAAAGCTATTCAGATACCATTCACTCAAAATTCCCCTATATAGAATATACGTGCCCATACAAAGATTCTTTATATACGACTGTAACCATCGATCCATCATCTAAGAATATTGAAATTAAAGGCAGGATGAGCGATTGGGTCGGAAAATCGCCAGCTCAAATCGGCAAAGAAATGCACCCTGAATTAAGCGAAGGCAAAGAAGTATGCCCGCATATACGCACTAGAAAATTAGTACGTTCATAAGAATTATATTCAAACAAACAATTAATCTATCGGATTGGAATTACAGGTATCGCATCATATATCCGGCTTAAATCACGATCTTTCCCTGGAACACCAAGCTGACCTTGAATCCATCCACTCATCTTGGATATTTGAATAGTTCTAGGTTCAACCCATTTCCATAATTCCGAATGGCCGTCTGCAAAACTTAATACACATCCGTTGTCATGACGGGTAGATGGAAAATCAATCCATTGCCACTGATGTCTTTGCGTAACTGTAAATCTAGCGTTATCGATACTCCCTTCATGTTCATCAATAAAAACAAATGCATTTGAAGGAGNGGGATTAACAATCTCTGTGTACTTATGCCAACAAGAGCGATCCCTAGGGTCAGGAATATGATTCATGTGCATATTCATGGCAACACTTCTATTTCTACGTTTCTTNCCTTTATCCTGAACAGTNGATTGATCTGAAGGGCAAAGATAAATATCCGTTGACTCATTATATTTAAAAAGCACCCCATTCCGAATGTATTGATCAGTTTCATCAGACCAAGCATTGCCCTGAATCCAACTCTGTTTTGTAGCTAACCACTTGCCCCTTGAGTTNCCACTGATTGATGCATTAGGNGGCAAATGACCATCGTTATCGTCTACATACATGTGCCAACAAAATTGAAGTTGACGATAATTGTTCATACAAGAAATTTGCTGNGCCTTTGACTTAGCTTTAGCTAAAGCAGGCAAAAGCATAGAAGCCAATATCGCAATTATCGCAATAACAACTAATAGTTCAATCAATGTAAAACCATNACGCCGTATANCAGNTTGACCGTTACTCATTANAAAATTCTATTAAATTAAGGGTATTTAATTGTCAAACATTATAAAAATGGAATTNATNANAAANNTTAGATANGANTCTNTTTANNATTNATAAATNNNGATNAATAANNCAATTAATANCAGANTTTNTATTNTTGCTTGGNTNNTNCTTTGGCAAAGTCATATCGCTGGATCTGAAAACAAGACTGATGACTCAAAATCAACTATTCTNATGATTGATGATCATCACATTTTATACCGATCTGGTACAAAGCGAAATCTGAAACCCCTTGTCAGACATTCGAGTCGCCCCTTAATAGGTACAGACAAACCTTGGGAAACGACAATTGGTTATTGCAGTGTATATAGAAATACGATTACCGGAAAATATCAGCTTTGGTATCAAGCTTGGCCTGGTAAATCAGGCTGTTACTTATGCTACGCCGAATCTAATGATGGAATTAAATGGACTAAACCGAATCTAGGATTAGTCAATTATCAAGGTTCCAAGGACAACAACATACTTTTAACTAATGGTTATGGAGCATCGGTTATCTATGACAAAACAGATCCTGATCCACAAAAAAGATACAAAGCTGCATTTTGGGAACAGGACACTAGTAAAGGAATAGAACATCCAGGAACTTGTATTGCCTTCTCCCCCGATGGAATTCATTGGGAAAAATATGCTAATAATCCTGTCATAAAAGGTTCTTATGGCGATTACATTCAACCTCCACTCTCAAGTGATTCACAACAAAAAAAGGCCCAAGGGAAACCTCTGTCGACAAGTGATGTTATTGATCTGATTTGGGATCCCCGAAAAAAAATTTACGCTATATATTCAAAAACATGGCTAGACGGACCAAAAGGTAATATGCATTGGAAAAGAGCAGTTGTACGAACAGAAAGCACTAATTTCATAGACTGGACAAAACCTAAACTGGTCGTGGCTCCTGATGAGTACGATGGACGCGGAGGAGAACATGAACTTTCAAGGACAGCGGGAGGAGGAGGAAGTGACGGCGTTCAGCTTCATAGTGGCCCTGCATTTTTCTATAACGATCTTTATTTCTCAATGCTTCAAGTTATGGACTCAGGGAATACC
>PATZ01000017.1 GCA_002712575.1 Methanobacteriota archaeon | reverse complement strand
TATGTTTGGCCTCCCATTTCGAAGTCAACTACGTACATGTAAGCATTACATTCTTCGTATGTTGAGCCTGCTACTATTGTATGTGTGGCTGTATTGTAACAAATACCTACTCCTGTGTATGGCACTGGTGGCATTAGTACAGTATCAATTACATGTATTACTCCATTTGAAGCCATTACATCTGCAGTAGTGACTGTAGCGCCAGATACAGTTACTGCATCTGCTGAAACAGTGAAAGATAACTCATCACCATTCAATGCTGTTGCAGTCATTCCATCTGTTAGATCAGTGGACATAACTTGTCCAGATACAACGTGGTAAGTTAGTATATCAGCTAATGTTGCAATTTCTTCATCAGTATCAAAAGATGCTAGATCAATGCCTGCTGCTGCGAATGCATCATCTGTTGGAGCAAACACAGTGAAAGGTCCGTCTGCTTGCAATGCAGATACTAGATCTGCTGCTGTCAAAGCGGCAACTAAGGAAGTATGAATTCCTGTTGCAGATGCTGAAGTTGGTATGTCCACTGGAGGAGTCCATACGTACGATTCACATATTGTCTGGGTTACATCTGTAAGCGCATGAGATATTGTATTGTAGCAGCCTGTGTATGTTTGGCCTCCCATTTCATAGTCAACTACGTACATGTATGCATTGCATTCTTCGTAAGTCGAGCCTGCTACGATTGTATGAGTAATTGTATTGTAGCAAATACCTATTCCTGTGTATGGCACTGGTGGCATTAATACAGTATCAATGACATGTATTACCCCATTTGAGGCCATTACATCTGCAGAAGTTACTGTAGCACCAGATACAGTTACTGCATCTGCAGAAACTGTGAAAGTTAACTCATCACCATTCAATGCTGTTGCAGTCATTCCGTCTGTTAAATCAGCGGACATAACCTGTCCAAGTACGACATGGTAAGATAATATGTCTGCAAGTGTTTCATTTTCTTCTTCAGTGTCGTAAGACGCCAGATCAATGCCTGCTGCTGCGAATGCATCATCTGTTGGAGCAAACACAGTGAAAGGTCCATCACCTGAAAGTGTTGAGACGAGTCCTGCTTGACTCAATGCTGCTACAAGAGAGTCGTGCACGCCTGTTCCAATAGCATTGGTAGGTATGTCTTCTGTCTCATCTGCTACCACAATCGGTGATATTACGAGACTGGTGGTCATTAGTAAGGCAATCATAACTTTAGAGTTAAACATGAAGCGGCTTGCTACACTTACTCCTTTTATATGAATGTTTGAAACCATAGACATTTGATTCATCAATAAGTCATATTTTTCGAATATCTTTAGTCAAATCTATTTCTAATATTGAAAACGATTAATTATAAGCAATAGTCAATTCAAGATGTTTTATAATATGAGTGATGTGGATTCCGACGTAATTATTGTAGGAGCAGGACCAGGTGGCCTTGCATGTTCATTACTGCTTGCAAAAGCAGGGCTGAAGGTAAAAATAATAGAGAAAACAAACAGCGTTGGAGGTAGAACCAAAGTAATAGAAAAAGATGGTTTCAGATATGATAACGGACCTACTTTTTTCCATTATACAGAAATAATAGAAGAAATTTTTCAAGCGATTGGAAAAAATGCTCATGAAGAGTTAAACCTGATAAAACTCGATCCAAATTACAGATTAGTGTTTGGCGAAGGTGGATCGTTAAACGCTAGTACTGACATAGAATATATGGTAAAACAAATCGAACAGTTATGTGGTAAAAATGATGCTGAAGGATTCAGGAAGTATGTATTAGACAACAGAAAGAAATTGAAATTATCTAAAAATTGTTTAAACTCTCCTTGGACAAGCTGGACTGACCTCGCTAATAGAAGAGCATTGAGAGTTGCTAAAGTATTGAGGCCATGGAGAAGTGTGGCATCTGATTTGTCGAAATTTTTTGATGATGATAGGATGCAACTAGCAATGAGTTTTCAAACAAAATATTTAGGAATGTCTCCATTTCAAGCACCTAGTCTTTTCACGATATTATCCTTCTTGGAACTAGAATATGGCATTTATCATGCCAAAGGAGGATTAGGAACTGTAACAGAAAAAATGGGATTATTAGCAAAGGAGTTAGGAGTAGATATTTGTCTTAATGAACCTGTTGAAGAATGTCTTTTTGATGGTAAACAAATAATTGGAGTCAAGACAGGCAAAAATACTTACACAGCAAAAAAATATGTAATGAATGTAGATTTTGCTACCGGAATGAAGGGATTAATTCCAGATAAATTAAGAAAAAGATGGTCTAACAAGAAATTAGATGAGAAATCTTACTCTTGTTCAACATTTATGCTATACCTTGGAGTAGATAAAAAATATGATTTAGAACATCATCAAATCTATGCATCTAAAGATTATCATAAAAATCTAAAAGATGTCACTGAAAATAAAATTACATGGGATGATCCATCACTGTATGTTCAAAATGCATGCTTGACAGATCCATCTATGGCTCCAGATGGGCATTCTACCATCTATGTGCTAGTTCCTGTTTCTAATGTCCATGAATCAATAAATTGGGAAGAGATAAAGTATGAATACAGGGATGTAGTAATTGAAACCATGAAAAAATTAGGATATGAAGATTTGAAGGAACACATAGTATCAGAGACTATTGTTACCCCAGACGATTGGGGCTCAAGAGATATTTACAAAGGTGCAGTTTTCAATCTAGCACATGGATTAGACCAAATGCTATGGAGAAGGCCACAAAATAGATTTGAAGAATTAAATAATCTATTTTTAGTTGGCGGAGGAACTCATCCTGGAAGTGGATTGCCGACCATATTTGAAAGTGGTAGAATAAGTGCAAAATTAATCTGTTCAGATTTAGGAATAGAGCCGGATTGGAACGGCGTAGAAACTTGGTTTGAAGACATTAAAAAACCTAAAATAAAATCT
This sequence comes from Methanobacteriota archaeon, assembly GCA_002712575.1. Taxonomy (GTDB): domain Archaea; phylum Thermoplasmatota; class Poseidoniia; order Poseidoniales; family Thalassarchaeaceae; genus MGIIb-O3. Next base: position 22,291 of record PATZ01000017.1, on the reverse strand, counting down.
AAAATGGTGGTTTAATGACTATAAGAACAATTTTTTTAATTTTGATATTCTTAACCAGTTCTTTAGCAGGTTGTATAACGGAAAATCAATCAATGGTTGAAGAAGAAATAATTGAAACATCTCCACCTGAAAGAATGTCTTTTGCTTCTCCGATTATGGGTGATGAAAATAATTCTAATTTAGATTTAAATGAATATGTTTCAAATAATTCCGTACTTTTAATTTGGGTAGCAGCAAATTGTAAAGGCTGTCACGATTGGACAGATGTCTTTGCTGAAGAAGTTAACAATGGAAATATTAGTAATGATTCTATTTTGAGCATTCATAGATATGCAGCATTTGAATCTCCTTCATCTGTAGAAAATGTATATGGCAAAAATTCCACAAATCCTGCTCCTTGGCCACTTTTACTTCCATCGGAAGATACCCAAGTATTCGATTTGGACACTGGTTTAGAGAGTGAATATTCTATTTATGATGCCTTTGGGAATCCTTCTACACCTACATTACAGATAATGGATTCAACAGGAAAGTTAACATGGTCATCCAAGACCTACTGGGCAACAGAGGAACTTGTTGAAGAGATCAAGGATTTACTTGAATGAGGTTTTAATATGGATATTTACGATTTATCTTTTTTCTTATCAACAATGTGGATTGGCCCATTCTGGATTGCGATGATGATATATCCTGACCATGAAAAGACCCATCAATTAATGCAAGGACCATGGTTTTTTATAGGCCCTATTCTAATATGGTATTTAGTTTCCTTTTCAGATATTTCTGGACTTATTGGATTGGCAAAAGATTCCATGGATCCTAGCAATACCCTGCAAGGCTTGGCTGATTTATTAGGTACAAAAGCAGGTGCTTCAGCGGCATGGGCACACATGGTTGCAGGAGATATTTTTGTTACCAGATGGATATGGAAGAGATGTATTCAAGCAAAAACTGAGAAATGGATTACAATAACTTCAGTATTTTTTGGAGTAATGTTAATGCCAATAGGTTTAGCATTGAATCTAGTCTTGGTTAGAGGAATACCTAATAAACAATAATTCTTAGATTCGCTTATTGGTTGCGCATGAAAATTAGATTGCATCAATTTCTATCGAAATGTGGTATTTTTTCTTCTAAAAATGAAATCAAAAATGCAATTTGGGACGGAAAAATTACTGTAAATGGATCTATTGTTAAAAATATTAGTTTTGAATTCAATCCTCAAAAGAAAAAGGTAATTTATAATAATAAGGAATTATCACTTCCTCAAAATGAAAGATATTTTTTATTGAATAAACCAATGGGATTTATTTGTTCAAGATTGAATTCACAAGAAAGGAAATTAGGAAAGAAATCAATATATGAATTATTTTATGGAAAACTCCCTGTAATGGTATATGAATCTCTAATTACAGTAGGAAGATTAGATGAAAATACTACTGGTTTCTTACTGGTCACAACCGACGGAAAATTGTCCCACAAGATTACCAACCCTCAAAATAAAATTAAAAAAACATACTACATTGAAACAACAAAATTGATCTCTTTAAACCAAATTGATGCAATAAGAAAAGGCGTAAAAATAAAAATTAATGATAATGGCAAGGTTGAAGAATATATTTCTAGACCCACAATATTAACCGAAATTAAAGAAAATAGCATGATATTAACAATTGATGAAGGAAAGAAAAGAGAAATTCGTCGAATTTTCAATTCCGTTGGGAATGAAGTATCTAAATTACACAGGTTATCAACTGAAAAAATGTCCCTAAATGATTATAAATTGGATTTAGGGGAGTTTTGTGAAATTAATTTTGAAGATATTGTTCGGGAAATATTTTATGATAACAAAACTGTATTATGATTATTATTTTTTAGGAATAATTAAAATTTAGTGNCATTTCTTCCAGTTTATGGCAACTGGTGAAAGTGACATAGCGGCGGTTGTAGTTGAAGGCGTATATGAAGGAACTTTAGGGCGTTTAGATAATAGATGGTGGTGGAGAGATTGGATCAAACCAATACTATTCTATTCTCTTCCGTTGATTCCTTTTATTTATCTTGCTGGATGGTATCTTGGATATTTCTAATTTAGTAATATATANCCATATATCAAANAAATTGAGTGTTATGTGATATTTGAAAGTCCACCATCAACATGAATTACTTCACCGGTAATCCAATCAGGGGCTTTGCTAACTAGCCATGAAGCAACGTCTCCAACTTCAGAAGCTATGCCAATTCTTCCAGATGGATTTTTATTGTTACTAATCTCTCTTGCAGCATCTGAAGATAGTATTTTCGAAGCTAATGGAGTGTCCGTTAATCCTGGAGAAACTACGTTTATCCTAATTCCTCTTTTTGCATATTCTGAAGCGGTTGCTCTAGCCAATCCTTCTAGTCCGGCCTTAGAGGCACTTATTGCTCCATGGTTTGGCATACCTATACTGGCAGCTGCTGATGAAAATAAAATAATTCTTCCNTTCTTTTCTTTCATCATTATTTTTGCAGTTGAATTAATGGTATTATGTGCAGTAAGTAGATTTTGTTCTACAGTTTCCATGAATTGTTCTGATGAAGTGGCATGAGTAGGTCGCAGGAATATAGTTCCTACTGCTAAGACAACTGCATCAATTTTACCATAATCTTCCTTAATTGAGTTGGCTACTTCATGCATCTCAGAATTATTTCTAGCATCAACAGGGCGTGTCTCTATACCTGTTTCATTAGAAAAATTTGTTAGATTTATTTCATTTCTAGCGCTTCCAATGACTGTCCAATTCTCTTTCTTTAAATTGGAAGATATACATCTACCAATTCCCCCAGTAGCTCCAATTATCCATACAACTTTATTCTCTGTCATGCTTTAACTTCCTTACCTAATCCTAGTCCTTCTCTGAATTCATTTAATGATGGTCTCATTTCAAGAATTAATTTAACATCTGGATGTGTCCTGATTACTAGACCATCCATGTACATTAATGATCTGATTATGGGGAATGCTTCCTCGCCAAAATCTGCACCTGCGTCTTCTACTGCAGCCCTAACAGTTTTCATCATTACTTCAGTTAAGCTCTGTTCTCCAACTGATTTATCCTCAAATCCATCATATATTAATTTCATATTTTGTTTAAATCTATTTACCTTTTTCTCTGGAGGTCGGCTTCCTGCAAGATTTAATAATGATTCGAAAGCATATTCTTTATTATTTTTTGAAAGGTTTTCAAAAAAATTGAAAAGTGATAGGCTAATGTTTCTGGGTGCATCACAAATTGCACCATTATCAATAAAAACAAAGTTTCCATCTTTATCTATTATACAATTGCCTGGATGAAGATCACCATGAAAAGTTCCTACACCAAACATGTAAGCGCCATGAATTCTAAATAATTCGATTAAATAATCCCATTCCAAAGATTGTTTTCTNATTCCTTCTTCTAANGTTTTTCCCTCNATAAACTCAGAAACNAAAACATCTTCATTTGATAGATTTTCCCAATANTTTGGAAATTTTAATCTTGGCATTGGAAACTCTTCTGCAAGTTNTGATTGTATCTGTTTTAATTTGNGNCCNCCTTNAATTTCATTATTCAAATTTAATTCTCTAAGTGTATAATCCTCCACATGATTTAACAATGCTATAGGATTGCCGACCTTTCTTAATTTTGGAGAAAATAAAATTAATATCTTTAGCCATCTTTTCATTCTAAAAACATCTTTTTTGAATTTTTTCTTATGATCTGCCTTAATTATCTTAACAACAACTTCTTCTCCAGTTTTTAGCCGTGCCTTATGAACCTGGCCAACTGAAGCAGCAGCTAATGGTTCTTCATCAAACCATTCTATTGAATCGTGAAATTCATTTGAGGCTTTTTGTTTTAAGATAGAAAGAACATTTTCTGAAGGAATGGTGGAAGCTTGGCCATATAATGTCTGTAATTGGCGACACTTTTCTATAGAAAGTAAGTCTGGTCTCAAAGCAAATATCTGAGAAAGTTTAACTGCTAAAAGTCCTTGATTTTGAATCCAATCTAGATTAGCTGGACGTTTTTTTAATATTTGATACATGAAACGAGAGAATGTAAATAATCTCATAATCTTCACCATAAATTTTGATTAGTTAGCAGTAAAAAAATAATTAGTTAATTATCATCAGATAATATCAAGTTATATCTACAGAATTCATCTTTATTGTCTGATGATTGAATTCTTTCGATGATAACTTCTTTCATTGAAGAATATCTACTCAGTAAAGTTCCTTCAATTATNCCATCATCAAGTTCCCATAATGGGAGTTGATCTGAGNTNTCAGCATCTGGTAAGAGATGTACTTTGATATGAAAAATTGGATCTGCATCATAACTTAGTTCTCCAAGTCCTGCATATTCATACCAATCCATCATTTCACTAAGGAATTCTACATGCCCATTAATTTTCCTCAAACTAAATGCAAGTTCTTCGCCTATTCGGTTACCTACCTGACGGAGTAATGATCCAATATCAATTCCAAATGTATTGAGGCTGGAAATTCCACCTTTTCCTAACTTTTTCCTAGCATCACTTATTTCTAGNCCGGATGCCATNAAGGCATCTAAATTAAANGGANTATCAGATTCTGGTAATTCTTCAGATATTTGCAATACATCCCTNATACGATCTANAAANGANCCTCCCTCTAANGTNANCTTTAATGGGTCAACTATTCTNTCTTCNGTAAACCTCTTTGATGCCAATTCAAAGGGTATAGCCTCTTCCCAAATACTTTCAATTAAGTTTCTTTGAGATTCTGCAAATGGTGATGACTGAATCAAAAGAGCGGCATCGGTTTTTCCTCTACCTACCGGATTTTCCTCAGTATTGAGGTATTGAATNGCTTCNAATTGATCCATTACNGTTCCTTGTGATTCCAAATCATCACTATGTCTTACTTCAACTGCTGAGTCTAATTCAGAGAAGAATCTTATCGTACGTCGATCTAGTTGTGCCATCACTTTTACCTCAACTCCTCTTTTTGCAGCTTTATTTACTTCAGATAAGGCAGTACTTCTGCACAAATGAAGTATACCNAATTTACCTAATGTCAAGATTAGGGAATGCTGAGATTCAAGAGCCATTTTTTCTATTTTTGAGAATATGTGTACCCTTTCTTTTAAGACTGCAAACTTTGGCTCTGTATCCAAATCGAGAGTGATGTCTTCTTGAATATCTTGTATTTTTCCTTCCTTGATATCCTCAAAACCNTGTTCAATTTTCTTCAACTGCTCTTTCCTGATATTAATCAGGTGTTCAAGAACATTCTTTAATGGAGGGCTTGAAAATTTCATAGGCCTATCCACTGTTACTGTAACTAATCCGCCGCTTTGCAATCGTTCAAGAGAATTGTATGCATCTAATCTCGTAGTTCCAAGTTCCTTTGCTAATTCGCTAGCCTTTAGATTTGGTTTTGCAGATAATACGATTACTGCCTCAGCTTCTCTTTCAGATAGTCCAGCATCAATCAGTAGCGTATTCCAACTCATTCGAATCTGTCTCCATCGGTAATTCTACTCATCGCGGAAAGTATCTTGGCTACATGAGTTCTAGGCCTAAATAACCAATCATATACATGATGAATGGTATTGTCAGGGCCTAATAAAAAGGATGATTTTGCAGGAAATAATCCTAAATGATTAGCTACACCATAATCTACTGCAACTTTTCTATCAGGATCGGATAATAATGTAAATGGTAATTGTAATTCTTCCTTGAATTCTTTGTGTTGTTCTATTGTATCTTGACTAATACCAATGACTTCCACAGGAGGGCTTAAAGAGCGGAATAAATCATATTGGTCTTTGAAAGATAGNCATCCNCNTTTACAGGTAGGAGATCCATCTTTNGCATAGAAAAATAGTACTTTCCATTGCCCATTTAAATCAGATAATGAAAACAATTCACCATCACTGGTGTTCAAAGTAAATTCTGGTGCAGTAGAACCAATTAATGATGACATAATATAACCTCCATTATCAACAGATTAAAACTTAATTGTTTTAGAGCATGTGTCCCATTCTATTTTTTTTCGTTGCAAGGTAGTCTTTATTATCTTTAGAAACGCCACTGACATGAGAGAATCTCTTTTGAACTGAGACGCCATTATCCTCTAAACCCTTTATTTTGAGAGGATTATTCGTCATCATCCTAACTTTATTTATTCCGAAGTCCTTCAACATATCTGCTGCAATTTTGTAATCTCTAGCGTCGGCAGGTAAGCCCAATGCTAAATTGGCGTCTAGGGTATCATAACCCTCATCCTGTAGTGCATATGCTTGTATCTTAGAATGTAAGCCAATATCACGACCTTCTTGTCTGAGATATACAACTGCTCCAACTCCTTCTTCCTGAATTTTTTGCATTGAGAGTTTTAATTGCGGCCCACAATCACACTTCATGGAACCAAAAGCATCACCGNTCAAGCACTCGGAATGTATCCTNATCAACGGCGATTTTACGGAATTTAGATCTCCTGCATATAGCAGTGAGTGTTCTTTTCCTTTGGAGTCTACGGTTACCCTGACTCTGAAGTTGCCATGCTCTGTAGGTAGCAGGGCATCGGCTTCAATATCTACTGGTTCAGCTTCTCTTCTAACTTGTATAGTCATACTTGCTGAATTNTACATCCACTTATGAATTGATGTTTATTTCAATCTGTATTTTTTAAATTTTTAATACACATTTGAAAACACTTACTTATAGGTGATGAGGTGTAAGACAAATTTTGTTGAGGTTACGTGATGAGTATTTTTGAACCAAAGTCACCTCGAATTCGTAACTTAAATAATGCGTCTATTAATCCAGTAGGGGACTACGTTCTTTATTGGATGACCTCTGCAAGAAGATTTCACTACAATGCTGCTATGGATAGAGCAGTAGAATTAGCATTAGAACTGGATAAACCNATNCTNGTTGTTGAATGTATGTCAATCAGACATGATTGGGCAAATGAGAGAATACTAACATTTTCTGTTCAAGGTATGTTGGACAATATCAAAATTTTCGAAGAAAATAANATCACATATCTTCCATGGGTTGAGACTCATAAAGATTCAGGAAATAAACTTCTTGCTAAACTTTCAAGTCACGCATGTTCTGTGTTAGTTGATGATTATCCAACATATTTACCAAGAACCATAATGGAAAAAGCAGCTAAAATATGCAAAGTTAATACAGAGGCTGCGGATTCAAATGGAATCTTACCNATGGCATGGGCTGGCAAAGAACATTTGACGGCATATTCNTTNAGAAAACANGTTCAAAGAAGTATGGCAGAAGCATTACTAAACCTACCATCANAGAATNCAATGGAATCAGTCTCAACTAACCTTAGGTTTAATCAGAATGAAATGGCATCTCTGTTTACAGCAGTTGAAGTAGAATTTACACCTTTAGAATGGTTGTGGAGAATTGGAGAAGGAGGAAAAATTTCGAAAGCTGCAATGGCTCCATTAGACATAGACCATGAAGTTGAACCTGTTGAAAAAATGAGAGGAGGGAGATTTGAAGCATTAAAAAGAATGGAAGTTTTCCTAGAATTAAATCTAAAGAGATATGCTACCGACAGAAATAATACTGAAAATCCGGCTGTAAGTACGCTTTCACCTTGGTTTCATTTNGGTCACATCTCAACAATAGAAGTTATTGTTGAGCTCTTCAAAAGGAGCAATTGGAGTTATGATATGACTTGTTTTGAGGATATGGGCAAAGGGACACGAGCTGGATGGTGGGGACTGTCAGAAAGTGAGGAGTCATTCCTAGACCAAATAATTACATGGAGAGAATTAGGATTTAATTTTGCTCATTACAGGAGAGATCATAAATCAATCGACTCAATACCAAATTGGGCAAAAAAATCTTTACAAGACCACGCAGGAGATGAACGTAAACCATATACCTTCGAAGATATTGAAAATGCAAGAACTGATGATGATGTTTGGAATGCTGCTCAAAGAGAATTACTAAGAACAGGTTTGATTCATAATTACATGAGAATGGTTTGGGGAAAGAAAATCCTAGAGTGGGCACCAGATCCCAATACCGCTGCTGATTGGATGATTAGAATTAATGATAGGTGGGCATTAGATGGCAGAGATCCAAACTCCTACACAGGAATATTTTGGGTCTTGGGACGTCATGANAGAGCATGGGGGCCAGAAAGACCGGTATTTGGGAAGGTACGTTACATGACTACTGAGAGCGCTAGGAGGAAGTTAAAATTGAATNATTACATCAATAGATGGTCAGAAGATGCTCCAATTCCTAGAGAGATACAGAGGTTATGAGATGCCNACAAATTACAAACANGAAACCAAAGTGAATGCAGATATAGAATCTACATTTGATTGGTTTGAACATGAGGGATCTTTTAGGAGATTGATGCCACCTTGGGAGGTTGCAGAAGAAGTCAGGGCAGATGAATCTTTAGAAGTTGGTTCACAAAGAGTATTCAGATTTCCTGCACCAGGTGCACCTTTTTTCAAAATGACTTGGGTGGCAGAACATACAGGTTATGAAAAACCAAATGGTNNAAANAAAGCGTATTTCGCAGATACAATGGTAAAAGGTCCTTTTTGGAAATGGGATCATGANCATTACCTTACAGAAGTTGATGGGATTACTACAGTTGTTGATGATGTNACATACAGTGTTCCTTTCGGACCTCTGGGAATGCTAGTAGACAAAATACTGGGCGGATCTTTAGTGACTGGGAGGATTTCATCTATGTTCAATGCAAGAGAATTTAGACTGGTTAGGGATATGGAAAATCACAATAAATTTAATCACTTNAAAAGAAAGAAGATACTTGTTGCTGGTTCTTCTGGTTTGATTGGAACACAATTAGTCGCTTTTTTGGATACTGGTAATCATGATGTTTGGAAGTTAGTAAGAAGAAAGGCTGATTCCAATAAAAAAGAAATATCTTGGAATCCTTCAGAAGGAAAGATTGATTCAAGTGAAATAGAAGGTTTTGATGTAGTAATTCATCTGGGTGGCGTAGGAATAGGCGATAAAAGATGGAGTAAAAAAAGGAAAGCTGCAATAAGAGACAGTAGAGTTGACAGTACAACATTATTGAGCAATACTCTAGCTCGTCTAGAAAATAAACCTGAATTATTCATGGTAGCAAGTGCAATAGGTTATTATGGTAACAGAGGAGATGAAATTGTAGATGAAAATACTAGCATAGGCGATGATTTTCTCACAGANATTTGCGAAAAATGGGAGAATAGTGCCGATTCTGCAAGAAAGGCTGGAATTAGGACTATTCATACCAGAACGGGTATTGTAATGTCCGCAGTTGGTGGTGCATTAGGTAAAATGCTCCTACCAGCAAAAATGGGAGGAGGAGGGCCTATTGGAGGAGGTAAGCAATGGATGTCTTGGATTTCAATGGATGATCAAATATATGCTATGTACCACTTAATGATGAGTGAAGATACTGAAGGTGCATATAATCTTACAGCGCCAAATCCAGTTAGACAAAAGATGTTTGCAAAAACTCTTGGTAAAGTTTTGAGNCGTCCAGCATTCGCACCATTACCNGGATTTGTNATGAGAATNATGTTTGGAGAAATGGGAGTAAAACTAACTCTAGATAGTCAAAGAGTAATGCCAAAGAGACTTCAGGAATCCGGATATGAGTTTGTTCATGAAGAATTAGAANCTGCATTGAGAGATTCTCTCGGAAAATGGAGATGACTACTTGGTAGATTCTCATGAATATTTAGTAGGAACTGTTTTGCCTAATTTTAGTTGCTTAAATGATGAAGGAGACTTAGTAACNAGTCAAGATATTCACGGTAAGTGGACTGTGATGTTCTTTTATCCTAAAGATGAATCGCCGGGATGTACGCTCCAGTCTTGTTCATTCAGGGACAGATATGATCAATTTATAGAACAAGGAATTTCACTCTATGGAGTATCTTCTGATTCTGTTAAATCTCATAGAAAATTCAAGCAGAGATATAAACTACAATATTCTCTATTAAGTGATGAAGGTGGATTACTTGCAAAAGCGATGAAATTGAAGAAAGATTTTGGTTTTCTTCGCGCAAGAGTTACATTCGTGATTGACCCCGAGGGCATTNTTGCCTTTGCACATACCAGTCAATTAGGAGTAACTGGACATGTTAAAAAGGCATTAAAAGTAATTAAATCTCAAGGAGCAATAGCATGAAAAATCCGTTTGATAGGCTGAGTGAAATTTCTATAGACAAACCAAAAATCGTAATAACTATTGTAATATTAGGTGTTTTGACATTATCTTCGTTTGCAAGATTCATAGTTTTTGATAATTCTGAAGATGCATTTTATCCAGAAAATGAAACTACAGACTTGCTGTATGAAGTAGAAGATACATATACAGTAGATGTAGACTTAGTTAGATCTGTGGTAAGATTTGAAGNTGGAGATTTAGAAACTATTGAAACATGGAATTTACTTGCAGATATTGAATCTGATATGTTAAAAAATTCTGATATGTTAGAATATCATTATCCATTATTTGGAGGGGCTGCAAACTCTGGTCCAGCAAGTTCAGTAATTTACTGGCAACAAATCCAGGATCCAGGTTCGGATAAATGGTCAGAAATAGTTGAAAATGCTTTGATAGATGTTGTGATGTCTGATGATGAAAATCTAAGTAATGCAATTTCNGATGCAATAATTACTCTACAATCAATTCCCTCTACCGAATATCCNGATTCTGGAGATTTGGAAAACTGGAGTGTCACAAATCCGAAAGATTGGCAAAGTAGAATGGATAGTGGAGAAAATAATCAGGATAAAATTATAAAACTAATCGGTATAGTTTCAGGACTTACGGAAAATAGAAGTGAATCACAAAATACCTCAATTATTCAACTCCAAGGACAGGCCATGGCTATTTTATCTCCACTTAATGCATTACAAGAGATAGATTTGAGAACTTCGATGATGAGTATGTTTCCTGCAGATACAAGAGAAAATCCCTGGTCTGAAGCTAACATAGCATTGGTAACTTTAGCANTAGATACAAAGCCTGNAGTTCATAATATGGAGTTAGATACTGAAGTTTCACCAATTGTAAGTCAGATGACTGTCGACTTAGAAAAAACTTTACAAGATAGTCATGGCTCAACTATAACTGTTTTTGGATTTTCTAGATTTGCTGAAGAACAGGCAGGAAATCTTGGAGCTGAAATTGGAATTCTAACCAGTGCATCAATTGTTATTTTGGGAATCATATTGTGGAGACAATTTAGAAGCTTAAGAGATACCAGTATTGTCATTTTCTTGACTTTGTTAGCAATTGGTGCTACTTATGGTGTTGCAGGTATTTTGAAACTGGAATTTAATGGTGCTATGAATAGTATTCCAATTCTACTTTTGGCGATAGGAGTTGATTATGGCTTACATGTAGTATTACGNTATAGAGAAGAATTAGTTAACTTAGATTCTGAAGGAAAAGAAACAATGGCAGAGTTTTCTGCTGAAATAAGAGCCAAAGCAATGAAAACTGGAACAGTGCTGACCTCAGCAGCATTAGTTGTAGCAATATTTACAGATATGGTAGGTTTTCTTAGTTTTAGGTTATCTGCCCAGAATTTCTTAGTAGTTTTTGGTACAGTAATTGCTGTTGGATTATTTTTCATCTATTTACTTTCAGTAACTGCTCTTCCAGCAGTACTTACCATCCTAAAACCTCAAAATATTACATTACTAAAATCCGTTAAGGTTGAAGAAAGTAAATTCTCAAGATGGTCAGGCGAACAGACACTAAATCCAATAACAGTTATTGTTGCTGCTCTACTGATTTCCTTTCCTGTAGGTGCAGGAATATCACAATTAGAAATTGGATTTGATTTTAGAGATCAACTGGATGAAGATATTCCNGTAGTAGCTGATTTTNTTATCTTAAGTGATGATTTTTCTGGACAAAACACTGCACCTCTTTATGTTGTAATAAATACAGATGTATTCAGTGAATCTGGAAAAAATGCTTATCTAAATGCAATGTCAGTTCTGGATTCTGATGATAGTATTTCAGAACAAACTGGAGTTTGGGAAATATTAGAATTGGAAGCAACTAAGGATTCTGAATTAAGAAATATATTAGACAGTTTAGAAACTGAAAGTCCAGAATGGTTACAATTACAAAATTGGGTTGATGCTAATCAAGATTTGACATTTAGATACCTAAGAGGTGATTTTAAACAAACAGTGATTAGTTTCTATGCNCCTTCTCTTGATTGGCAAGAAACNGTAGATTTTGTTAATAATATTGACAGTGGTTTGAATGAATTTGAAGGAGATTTCAAAGTTTCTGGAAGGGGNCTGATACTAGCACAAATTAGTGAAGATGTGGCAAAATCTGCTGTAGCATCTACTGGAATAGTAGCAGCTATGATTTTACTTATGTTAGTAATGATAAATATTTCACGCGAAAATACCCCGCAAAGAGGTTTGTTGAAAGGATTCGTAATGTGGTTGCCTCTTGCAATTGTAGTGATATGGGTATATGGCTTGATGGGGTGGTTTGGATACCAATTAAATTCTCAAACAGTAACAATTGGAGCATTGACTCTTGGTCTTGGTGTGGATTATGCTGTTCACTTTGTGACAAGACTTGATGAAGAAATAGAACATAATCCAAGTGGAGGAATAGTAAATTGGATTTCGATAACGAACGCGACTACTGGAAGAGCGATGATGGCTGCAGCACTAACTACTGCAGGTGGATTTGCAGTGCTCAATCTAAGTTCGCTTTTGCCACTTAGATTATTCGGTCAAGCNTTCGTTGTTGCAATCCTCTTAGCATTGGTTTCCAGTATAATTTTATTACCTTGTTTGATGAGTATCTTTGGATTACTTCCAAAAGAAGAAGCTATATCTAATTCCTAAATTATTTCCAGAATCTTTAGTTTAATTATAGAACACTTTCATTATTACTAACGCCTCAGTGAAAAGTTCATTACACCGCCGAGTTAATATTCAGTGCCCATGGGCAGAACAGTACCAACTTGGAGAAATAGGATAGAACGCAGAATAGACAGTTGGAAGCCTTTTAGGAGAGTTTTGAGGCATTCTGAAAGAGATGANTTTGATCGGATGTTGAATTCGGTGAGAAGTCGTTCTTCTGCTTGTGGTATGCTTCCAACTTCAGATGTTCTTGAGCCCGCTTTACTTGCTATGCTAATCGATATTAATTCTAGNCTNACCAAATTAGAGGAGGAAAAAATTAGAGATGGTTGAGGGATGGATTCTCGATACATATCAAGATTCAAACTCTGAAGGAATGGTTGTATGGGTTAAATTAGATGATGGATCAGTTAGTAAATACATATTCNATTGGTCACCCGTATTGCATATTGCAGGTAATTTAGATGATATTGATGCACTTGAAGTGAAACTAAAGGAAATGGAATATCAAACACTATTCGGAGTAATGAAATTCTCAAGACAGAAGAGATTNAAAAGTCATGAAGNAAATGNAGTTTCAGAAGTTCTAGCAATTTCTATTTCTAGGCCTTCTAAACTTAAACAAGTAGCCGATGTAGTTTCGGCAATTGGTAAATGGAGTAAATTTGACGTCTTTTCGGTTGATCCTAAGCCCTCTCAAAGATTTCTTCATGATATGAATACACATCCATTTGGTAGGATAAGAATTTCAAATAATCAAATAATTTCACTGGATAAAAGAACAGATGCACAATGGACGCCTCCACCATTAANACAAGCAATGTTGAAAGTTAACTGNAAAGATAAGCATGGAAAACGTAGTTCAAACGGATTAGTCACAGGAGTGACGATAATCGATATGGGCCTTTTAGGTTCTAATTCAAAGAGAATACCTATTCATATTCACCTTACTCCTGAAAGAAATGAAGATGAATTTCTCTATGAAGTTGAACGAGCAATACATTGGATTAATCCTGATGTTTTGATTACTAACAAAGGAGATAGTATAGATTTTCCAGCTTTGATAAATATTGCATCTAGAAATGGTAGAGAATTACGATTTAGTAGAAATAAACGCGGCACTAATATTAGAAGAAAAGCGATTACAACTTGGAGCTATGGCAGAATACTGCGATCAGATGCTTATCATGCTTTAGAAGGTAGAATACACGTAGATATGGGTGCTTCTTTCATCGGTAAAGAAGGTGGTTTAGAAGGGTTATGTGAACTTGCAAGAATGTCTGGAATACCTCCACAGGATCTGTCAAGATTATCTCCTGGTTCTGCAATTTCTGCTATGCAAATAAGACAATCTATGGAAGATGATGTATTAGTTCCTTGGAAGAAAAATAGNCCTGAAGATATGAAAACAGGGACACAGATGCTCATATCCGATAGAGGTGGTTTGTATCTAGATCCAGAACCCGGCGTCCATAAACAAGTGTATGAACTAGATTTTGCAAGCCTATTTCCAAGTATTATTGCAACTAGAAATATAAGTCCTGAGACAATGAATTGTAAATGCTGTAAAGTTTCAGAANAAGAAAATNTACGAACTGGTAAACTACCACTAAAACCTGATAGTGCTGTTAGGGAAATTGAAAGACGNAGNCATTCTNCTNAAAAATTACAACTACTAGTACCAGAATTANGAATGCATACTTGTACTAAAAAATATGGATTCTTAGGTAGAGTTGTTGCACCNATTATTGAGAGACGTAGTTATCTCAAATCTAGAAGGANGGTCAAAGGAGATGTGTGGGATAGAAGACAAAATGTTCTGAAATGGCTTCTAGTGACTTGTTTTGGATATACAGGATATAAAAATGCTAGATTTGGACGTATAGAGTGTCATGAAGCAATATGTGCTTGGTCACGTGAGATGATAATAGATGCAATGNATGATGCTAACGAAGAGGGTTGGGATTGTTTACATGCAATTGTAGATTCTATTTGGCTTATAGACATACAAAATAGAAGTAATAAGGATCGTGACGAATCAATATCTAGATTGATGGCCAAAATAGAGGTTAAATCTGGTGTACCAATAGAGCTTGAAGACGTCTATGAATGGATTGCATTTGTACCCAATAGAACTACAGGAGTTGGTGCTCTAACAAAGTATTTTGCACATGGGAAAAAGGGGTGGAAAATAAGAGGTATTGAGTTACGTCAGCACTCAACTTGTCAATGGATAAAAAATCTTCAAAAAGATATCTTAGAAGAATTNCGCAAAAGACCACCAAAGGAAAGTATTANAAGATCTGTGAAATTATTTAATGAAGAAATCGTTAAGCTAAAAAAAGGTAAAATTCCTTTATCTAAGCTTATTTTAGGAAGAAGAGTTAGGAATAAAGCAGGAGAACATAAGNTATTGAATTTAACANCTGCAGCACAACTTAGAGAGTTGNAGTTAGGTCAAAATACANATCCGGGTAGAAAAATTAGATTTGCGGTTGTAGGTCAAAGTAGAAGAAATCCTNCGGACAGAATTAGGATGGCATCAGAAATTNAATCAATAAAAAAGACGATAATAGGTCAAAAAGGTGATGTCATTTATTATCAGACACTTGCTTTACGTGCTGCTTCTGCGTTGTTATCTCCCTTTGGATTATCAGAAGAAGAATTGGTTTCAAGAGGTTCTGTCCAAACTACTTTGGANATGTGGTCAGGTAAAATAAAATCTTGAAGAGAGACTTGAGGATTTCTTTTTTCTAATGGTTGTACAGTCATATCTACTGAATGTAGTTTTACTGTGATTGCACTTTTTGATTGTGATAAAATTGTTAATCTATCATTAGCAGNATTTTTTAATTCGGATTTCATTGATTTAGAAAGAAAGGGTTTTGACTNGTAATTTACAGTCACTAAAACCAAAGAATTCCATTTTTTTGCTATATATTGGATAGCAGATAATGATTCTTTGAGCATAGCAGAGCCTTCTGCCCTCTTTACTTGACTATCTGCAAACATAGATGCTAGATCAGAAACGACAATCAATCTTCCCNTTNTTAAATTNTCATCAGAAGTTTTGGAAGCTAAACGTTTGATAATTTCGNCCATCTGATGAGCAGTAAATCCTCTACAAGCNTACAGATTATCTANCAGTTCTATTCCCTTTTTTTTATGAGCTAGTGGACGAATTAAGGTAGAAGGATCTAGTCCCATACCTCCGTCAATCCAATGTACAGGCCTTCCTTTTACTAATTCTTCACAAATCATGTGCCTNGTTAGATATCTAGTAGAACGTTTTAATCCTTCTATCAGTAACATTCCACCAACTTCTGGANTTGGTAGACTAGATTTGAGAGATCGTACTCCCCATGATACATTTGGCTTGTTGGACATGGTAATATGTTAGATTATCTCGGCGGTATAATGTAGTTTTCTTTGTAGGCGATATTAAAGAATAACATCTGTTCGACTCAGATGTAGGAGTTGTAAAGATACCNCGAGTAATGATAATTGGTGCTAATAGAGGAATAGGTAGAGCTCTGTTAGATGGTTACTTAGAAAGAGGTTGGGAATGCATAGCAACATCTCGCAAAGAACAAGTTGCAGAAGATAATGTTAGTTGGGTCAAATTAGATGTACGTGATCCAAATANCCATGTCCCAATAACAGGAGAGTTAGACTTATTGATTTGTAATGCTGGTGTTTTTCTGGATAGAGGAGATAAAATTGGATCTGGTTTTGAAGCTGAATTGTGGGAAGATACATTTGCCACTAATGTAACTGGAACATACNTAGCAATAGAAACACAACTTGAGGCNTTAAGATCTGCNAATAATCCNAAAATCGCTATAATTTCTTCTCAGATGGCAAGTGATACCACAGCACCTGGAGGGTCGTACATTTATCGATCTTCAAAAGCTGCCTCATTGAATCTTGGAAGAAACCTGGCAACAGATCTAAAGTCAGAAGGAATCTCAGTCGGAATATATCATCCAGGTTGGGTACAAACTGATATGACCAGTAACAAAGGNAACCTTACTCCTACCGAGTCTGCCAATGGATTAATAGAACGATTCTCGNCTTTATCAATTGAAACAACAGGTTGTTTTGAAACATGGGATGGTAGAATACACCCATATTAATTTANTATTCTGGCAGATATATCAGAGAAATTAATCATTCCAAAATTATGACTATCTTCACTTGCTGTAGGGTCTGGATTATCTCCAACCAAGAATACTTTATTATTTTCAATCGATTGAATACGCTTAATTATTTTAGTATCCTTTCTAAAGGGATGTTTAGCAAGAACAATTTGTCCAACTTCAGGAATTATATTTCCTAAAATCTCAAANTTTACAGTTTCACCATCAACTAATGTGGGCCACATAGAGTCGCCTTTGACGACTACGTTTAAGAAGCGCGAATCCAAGGTACTTCACGGCCTTTTGCAGCCCAGAACATGTTATGAATTTCTTCTACTGCATCCATTAATTCTTGTGCATGCTGTTCTGAAACTTCAGCTTTACAAGCAGAACATAGTTTTGCAGCCTGCCAGAATGTGTCATGAAGATTTGGGATTGATTCAAGATGTTGTGGTTTGAAGAAATCAGTCCATAGTACTAATAATTCATCTTTGCACTTTTGTGCTTCTTCTTCTTTAATTGCTGCATATCTTGACATAGTATTGATGTAAGCTGCAGAATTACTTCCAGAGTCCCCGTGGTTGGCCTCTAAAGTATTCATCTTCTTTGTCATTGATTGAACTGCTTCTGCTGCTACACGTGCGCTTGCAGGATCATAGACGCCACAAGGCCCATCACAATGTGCACTTGCTTCGATTGTTGGTATGCTATCGTTGGTTTGTTTTGTATCTGTCATACTATCTACCTCTGACTCACCGCATTGGGTGCTTGAATATCAATGCTAAGGTAAGTGATTCTAAACAATTTTATGGATGGAACCAGAATGCTAGTGCTAAAACTGCATAAGTTCCCAATAACATTGCACCCTCTAGCCAATTAGATTTACCATCAGAGGCTATTGCATTTGCTATCAATACTGCAAGGAATGCTGCAACTGTTTCAAGTAAACCAAATTCGAAAGTTAATGGTAGGCCTAATGCCCACGCAGTAATTACCATCAAAGGTGCGACAAATACTGCAATTTGTGTACTAGAACCTATTGCAATAGCAAAGGAAAGATCCATTTTATTTTTTCCAGCTACAGAAACTGCAGTAAAATGTTCAGCAGCATTTCCAAACATTGGTAACAAGATTACTCCAATAAAGAGATGAGACATTTTCACTTCTTCTGCCGCCTCTTCTAAAGAATGAACTAAAATCTCAGCCATCCATGACACAAGAATAGTGGAAATTACTAGTAAAATAATTGCTTCTTTCATAGTCATTGAAGATTCTTCATGCTCATGTGTATCATCAGTTGCAAATAATTCTGAATGTGTCCTTAATTGAAAGAATAAAAATAACATATAAATGGCCAATAAAATAACAGCTGCGGCTCTCGAAAGATCTTCTAGACCAGCATCTCCTTGTTCTCCTGAAACTGTAAAATGATATACGGTTGGAACAACTAAAGCAATGACTGAAAGTAGTAATAGAGAGCTATTAGAGCCAAATTGGGTTTCATTAAATGATTGTTCTTTAAAGTGAATACCGCCCCAAACAAATGCCAACCCCATTACTAGTAATAGATTACCAAGAATGCTGCCAATTAGACTTGCTTGAACTATATGAATCATAATCTCAGCAGTTTCTGAGTTCACACCTGCTTTGTATGCTGACCATAATGCTAAGAGGCAAATAATAATCTCTGCGGCATTACCAAATGTAGCATTGAGAAGCCCTCCAATAGATTCTGATGTTCTTAATGCAATTTCCTCAGTAGCATGTCCCATGAGGAATGCGAGAGGCATTATTGCTACCATTGAAGCAAAAAAGGCATTTGTTCCATCTTTTGATACGTAAGCAAAATAACAGCAAATAGGCATCGCTAAAAGTAAAAAATTAAGTTTAGATTCTTTTGGATTTATTGCTTTAATTAATCCCTGATATGACTCGCTCATGTTGTTCCTCAGTATCTTGGCATGTACAATAAGAAGTCAATGTTACGCCTGTAGCACGTAGTATTCTTCAGATAAGACAGCTACGAAGAGTTGTGGCAGTACCTTATCGGCTTTCTTTGTCTGGCTCACCAGGTTCAGGAAAAAGTACCTTAGCAAAAGAATTTGAAAGATTAGGTTTTTATGTCATTTCTGTAGAAGAACTTGCAGAAGATTATGATTGTATAGGAGAGATTGACAGTGAAGATAATGCTCGTCCAATAGATCTAGATAAACTAGTAGATTCTATTGAAGAAGAATGGAAAAATAATCCTCCAGAGCCTCTAATTATTGATGGTCATCTTTCACATCATTTACCAAGCGATGCTGTAGTAGTTCTGAGATGTTCACCTGACATTCTAAAAAAAAGAATGTTAAAGAGGGGATATTCAGAATCAAAAATAAGATCTAATTGTGATTGGGAGATTTTGGGAAGTTCATGGAATGAAAGACAAGGAGACATTCCTTGGACTGAGTTTGATACTACGGAAAATGATGTACACTCAATACTCATGTCCTTATCACTTTGGATATCAGATGGATTCAAGCCCAATACCCCTCCCTCGGTAATTGACTGGGTATCCAAAATGGAGGATTAGTAATGTTCGAAAAATTTAGAGAAACATGGACTAAAGCAACTGAGCCGATAGTAGTGAAAATGGGTAATCTTGATCCTAGTATACTCACTTGGACAAGTCTTGTAATAGCAATTGTAGCATTTGTACTTCTTGCAGAGGCGCAATTTGATGAAACAGGAGGTTTGATGATAATTGGAGGAATTGTGCTAATTATTGTTGCAGGAATATTTGATGCACTAGATGGTGCTTTGGCTAGACATCAAGGAACTGATGGTCCATATGGAGATTTTCTAGACCATACTATAGATCGTGTTGTAGATGTAGGATTACTAGTGGCCCTTGGAATGAATGCTGCATTTGTAGATGATATGAGTTCTGGATCAATGGCCGCACTATTGACTTTGATGGGTTCTTACATGGGGACACAAGCACAATCTGTAGGACTGGGGAGAATATACGGAGGTTTCTCTAGAGCAGATAGGTTAGTAATAACAATGATTGGACTATTAGTAGCAGCAACTCAAGCTATTACCGATACTGTCGGTATTTCTAGCGAATCAATTCATGAATATTTTGATTGGATTATTTTAGGAAATTCTGAGCTTAATGGAATCACATTTGCAATAGCATTCTCTGCATGGGGAGGGGTGTATACTTTTATCATTAGATTCCTAAAAACTCGTAAAGGATTATTGGGCTAATTGGCGAATTCTGATACCTGCGAAAAACCATATCTTACGCCATGTTTGTAGGGCAATAGTTATCCTCTGCCTAATGTCCCTCTCACTCCGTGAAGCACATAATCGACAGAGTTCTCGAGCTTCAAGAGGACGAAATTGCTGCTCAAAATACTCCTGAGCCAGTTGAAGATTTGAATCTTCAAGATTTACTAAAATCTTTACAACCAAAGATAAGAGTCTTTGGATGTGGAGGTGCTGGAAGTAATGCAGTAGCAAGACTTGAGGCAGAGTCATTGTTTGATGATGAATATGTAAGAGGAATGGCAATTAATACAGATGCTCAGCATCTGCTAAAAGTTGCTGTTGAAAATAAAATTCTAATTGGTCGCACAGCCCGTGGCAGGGGGGCAGGTGGCGATCCAGAAAAGGGAGAACAAGCAGCATATGAGTCTGAAAGAATATTGAAGACTGAAGTTGAAGGTTGTGATCTTGCGTTTATTACCGCAGGATTAGGGGGCGGATCTGGTACAGGATCTGCCCCTGTAATATCCCGATTAGCTAAACAAGCTGGAGCATTAACAATTGCAGTGGTTAGCTATCCATTCTTATCAGAAGGATCTCTAAGAAAACAAAATGCAGATTGGGGATTAGAGAGACTAAAGGAAACTGCTGACACTGTTATTGTATTACCAAATGAAAGATTGTTGGAAATTGATACTGTTAAGCAATTGCCGTTAGATGCTGCTTTTCGTGTGGCTGATGAATTATTAGTTCGTAGTATTTCAGGTGTTTCTGAGATGATATCTAGAGAAGGGATAGTTAATCTTGACTTTCAAGATTTGAAATCGGTCCTCAGTAATGGAGGAGGAATTGGAGTAATTGGACTTGGAGAAGGCGAGACTGCAGAGATTGCTACAAATGAAGCAATTGAAAATCCATTACTAGACATGGATATTTCAGATGCAAGGGGCGCTCTGATTAATGTTGTTGGAGGTCCTGGTTTAACTCTTGGAGAAGCAGAAAAATGTGCAGACATAATTCGAAAGAAAATTAATACATATGCAAAAATTATTTGGGGAGTTACAACTGATGAATCATTGGGTAATAATATCAGAGTGTTGTTAGTTTTAACTGGGGTAAAAAGCGAACAAATACATGGTGCTTCGATGCATACTCAGATGAGAAATTTAAGAAGTAGAACTGTAGAATTTATCTCTTAATTTTAATAATTTTATATTTTCCTATGGACGTACCTTCCCGTCGCCCTTAAATGGAATTGGTTGGACGCTTGGCCGATTTGAGGGAGAACGATGAGTGTCGAAAATTCCAAAGTTAGTAAATTCGAAGAGAAAGTCCAAGACGTTCAAGACGATATTGAAAGCCGAGTTAGAAGTTTACAAACAGGGTCATATGCAAGAATTTTGAAGATGGCACGTAAACCAACAAAGGCTCAATTTAGACAAACTATGATAGTTTGTGGAATAGGTATGTTCATATTGGGATTATTTGGTTTCGTTGTACAAGCTATGATGAACAATGTCTTCCCAGCATTTTTTGATTGGTTAACAGGAGCATGAGGTGTAAAATATGTCTGAGTCATTCACAGTTTATCTAAGAAATGAAGAAAAGGTGCTCTTAATGCAAAGAGCTGACGGAGTTTCTGACTTTCCTGGTGCATGGGATGGGATTTATGGACTAGGAAATCCCGATGATCTTGACGTTGTAGCAAAGAGAGTTGAGGAGTGTACTGGCATTTCACAAGAAAATTTTGAATTTGTACGTACTGGTGAAGCACGTGGATTAGAATATGGAAATAGACTTGTTGATGTTACTCCAATACTTTGTGTTTGTAAAATCAAAGATGTAGTGCCAAGTACATTATACAAAAATAGTGAATGGGTAGATCCTGGAAGAATTAAAGAAAAAGAATATTCAACTCCGAAATTAACTGAAATGTATGGAGATGTGGCATCATATCTTTA
>PATZ01000016.1 GCA_002712575.1 Methanobacteriota archaeon | reverse complement strand
CTTAGAAGAAAATGAGAACTTAGAAGAAAATGAGAACTTAGAAGAAAATGAGAACTTAGAAGAAAATGAGAACTTAGAAGAAGATAAAATTGAGACTGATGTAGAATCTGAGGTAGGAAATATTAGAGGTATATTGTCAATTGTTTCGTTGTTAATTCTTGTATTAATTCTAATGTCTATATTTATGAAGTCAAAATATAGGAAATAAATAAGATAATATTTAGGCCAATAAGTCTGTTCTTATTTTCTAACTTTCATACTTCATTAAATTCATAGATATCATAATCCCAAGTGATAAGCTGTATTTCATAGTCAACCTGTTCTCCGTCATCATTATGCTCACATTGAAAACTTCCACCTTCTTCTGCTTCAACTGTAATATCAACGAAATAATCACCAAGGCCCTCTTCGCCAAGGTCAATAGCATCTGTAATTTCCGATCTTGAAATATTATCTAATGGCGAGTTAGCCTCTGAAGCATACCAAATATCCATTGGAACACCACCAAATAAGAACAAAGGCCAATCCTCGCCGATTTGTAATCCACTGTTTCCTTGATGATTGTAATATGATTCTGTTACGGTTCTATTCTGGAAATCAAGCAAACTATGTCTAATAGTTCCGGTTATTATATCGTTTTCTGTACCTCCTCCCACAGTACAACCTAATCCACTACTAGTTTCATCCTCTTCGAAGAAGAGATAAATCGCTATTCCTACTACATTATTTCCATTTGGCCATTCTTCGACAGAATCAGAACTATATTGAAGCTCCAGAGTTTCTCCATCATTGATGTATTCAGAACCAGAATCTAATAAAATAACTTCTTGATTTATGGGAACATAATATATTCCCTTAGAATCAGATGAATTTGATGAATCGGGTGCAGAGATAAAATATACTGCCTCAGTCAAAACCAAACCTAGAGCTATTACTGCTGCAATAGCACCAAATTTTTCGCGACTAGGCATTTCAAATCCCCCGAATGAAGACAACTCAGGACTTCTAATCTCATTCATTACAAAGTGAGCTGTGAAAGCTGCGCCCATTCCTGGTACCGAGGGAAAAATACCATCAGCATCTCCAAATTTAAGTAAGGTCCATACAGTTACTCCAATGAATGCTGAAATCATCATCACTACGGAGTGTGTCGTATCAGGCTTGTAACCCATCCATCGTATTATTAAGAGTGGAATGAAAACTCCTCCGAGGCCATAGACGGCAAGAACGACTAATTTGAACACTGAATCTCCTCCAGGAACATACAAACCTCCAATAGAAATCATTGTAGCAAATGCAGCCACAACCAGAGTAACTTTTTTTGTAGTCCTATGATCTTGCCTCCACTCTGGCTTAATATCATCTGTGATGGCAGCAGTACATGCTAGAACTTGACTATCAGCAGTCGACATTGTAGCCGCAAAAATAGATGCTAAAATCATTCCAACACCAATTTGTGGCATTGTTTCCATTGCCATCATCGGCAATCCTAATTCTGGATCAAAATCGTTGGCAGTAAATAAAATTCTACTTGCAAGGCCAATAATCAACATCAATATTATGAAAGGAGTCTGCCATACAAAGAACCAAATCATTGCCTGTTTACGATCAGAATCAGATCCTAATGTCATAACTCTAGAAACAACTTGTGGTTGTCCGGCTACACCGAGTCCTCCGAGGAAGAATGCAAAAGCCCACATCGAGAATCCAAATCTTAAGTCAGATGGAAAGAATTTAGTGAGTAGAGGATCTTGTGCTTCGAGTCCTCTAGTAAGTCCTCCAAATCCTCCAACTTCCTGCAATGCAATCCAACAAAGAATAGTAGATCCTACTATCATTACACTTGATTGAGCCGCATCTGTCCAAATTGATGCTCTAATTCCTCCAGCATAACAATAAGCCACAACTAGTACAAAACCAATCAATATTCCAACCATTTCGTCCCAACCCATCATGACATACAGTGCCTTTCCTCCCGAAGTTAGTTGTGCTGCTGCGTAGATGCTGAGAAAAAGTACGGATAATACAGCAGCTAACTTTGCTTCAGGGGCACCTGCCTTATCAGCAACCAGTGAAGATAGTGAACGTACTCCTCTTTCCCGCCCCTCTTCTTGTATGAATTTGTATAACCATGCCCAAGCTACAACTTGTCCAATAGTAGACAGGAAGGCGAACCAAATAATATTAAATCCAAACGTGTAAGTAAATCCGATAAAACCAATAAACATAAATCCAGAATTCCAAGTNCTAACAGCAGATAATGCAGCTAATGCTGGATGCATGCCTCTGCCTGCAACAAGATAGTCATCGGTCGTATCTTCCTTCACCATCATTGATGCAAGTCCCACGCCTGCAAAAATGGACATAAAAAATAGAAATGAAATAACTATCATCAAATCCATTACAGTGTATCCATAAGGATTTACTATTTGTCTATTTCTGACCTATTAAAAATTATNNAGATAATTATTTTTTATATGAATAGGATTTAATCCGANAATGCAGACCGAAGNNTATGAAGACATGTGTCTTTGGTATNNTNCTCATCATTATTCTAGTTCCTTTATCTGGATGTACTGCTCTNGTTNATGATGACGACAATTCAAATGATGCCGATAATTCAAATANTATTCCTNTAGAATATAGTGATGCNATTCTTAAAATATCACATGGAGAAAACAACTATGAAGTTAAAATAAAATTAAATCATACTGCGGCACCTTATCATGTTGATAATTTTCGAAAACATATTTCTAAAGGAAACTATAACGATTCACAATTCCATAGAATAATTGATAATTTTATGATCCAAGGTGGCGATTTTGAAAATAATGATGGCTCTGGAGGATATGCAGCCGATTGGTATGGAATCTGCAATGGTGTCGAAACATCAATAGCTAATTGCCCCGAGCAAACGAGTTGGAATGTACCGGATGAAGCTAATAATGGCCTAAGACACAATCCTTGTACTATATCCATGGCTAAAACTATGCAGCCAAATAGTGGCGGATCTCAGTTTTTCATAGTACCTACTGATTCATATCCTTATCATCTAGATGGAGTGCATACTGTATTTGGAGAAATCATACAAAGATGCGACGCAATAACAGAGTTATCAGAAGTTTCAACCGATGGCAGAGATAAGCCAATAATTCCAGTAATGATATATTCTGCTGAAATTTCTGACATATATATCGAATTTGTTGATTCAGAAGATGAATTAGAAAATGAACAAGATAATTGTGCACAGGCAGGACCAGGTATGGATCTAAGCGGTATCGATTTTACTGGTTGTGATTTTAAAAATTTAGATTTATCATATTCTGACTTTACCAATTCCATATTAGTTGAAACAAATTTAAAAAATACTAATTTCACTGGATCGACCTTCTTTAATGTGGATTTTAGTTATTCAAAAATGGAAGGTACAATATTAGATAAAATAAATTTTAGTGAAATTAATTTAGATTATATACAGGGATGCGCATCAATACTCCCTTCAGAATGGCAATGTTTCGAGGTTCTATTCGAGAATTTTTGGGCTGATCAAGTATATGCATTATTTGATGGAAATCAAGAATATTATGATAGAATTAACGACCTTCCTTATGATGACCGAGAAAATCAATTTTTTACTATAATTGAAGAAAATGGAATATCATCAGATCAAATAAATTTTCCAAATTATTATGATTATGATTACTTTTATCTTGGTCCAGAATGTGTTTTAAATGGTGGTAANATNTATGCTATAGATGCATCAGGNATTAATTTATCAGGTTGTACCTTCAATAATTTAAATATNTATGATTCAAANTTTTCTTCTATTAAATCAATTTCTNCTAGTTTTGNANNTGNCNNNATCGGTAACTCTGATTTTTCTAATTCTGATTTCACTAATTCAGCATTCTATNATGTAAATATTGANAATTCAGATTTTTCTAATATTCAAAGTNCAAAGGGATATGTCTTTTTTCAANNCGGGNNATGGTCGAANGTTACAATGAACAANTCAAGTTTTGGTTCTTTTTACTTATATCAAATATATCTTATAGACGTAAGTCTAATTGCTTTNGATTCTGAATATGCAGATTTTATGGTTTTTACTGAAAATTTAACTCTAATTGATATCGATGTAAAAAGAATTTACTGGCAGAATGCCAATAATTGCTCGACAATTATTTTCGATAATGGTTCAGCTTGTTTTGATAATATTATTATTGGACCCAATTTTTATTCTCGATATAATTATAANCTAAGTGGATTAGATATGTCTCAATTAAATCTTAGTGGTTCTAAACTCAGTAATGTAATCTGTCCATCAAAATTACCTGAGAATTGGACGTGTATACAGAGATCTGCTTATGGAGATATGGAATTTAATGGTGTAATTTTAAATCCTAGTGATAATTTATCAATCTTGGAATTAAGTACGACAAACTTATCAAATCTTAATATTACAAGTTTTGACTTATCTTATACCAGAGCAGTGAATTTAGTGGCTTGTCCTAATATGTTNCCTGATGAATATTACTGTCTAAATAATAATATTATTGGGCCAAATATGAACATAATTCATGCAAATTTATCTAATTTAGATTTATCAGAAATNGANCTTTATATGCTTCATGCAAGGAATCTGAAGGCTTGCCCTTTGTCATTACCCGATGATTATGTATGCATGGCAATACCGGATGATTCGGGAGAGCATGTTATCCTAGGTCCTAATATGGTACTTGAAGACTATAAATATTCATCAGACAGTGTCAATATATCTTTTGCATATTCGGATATGACTAATCTTAATCTCACAAATATGACTATTTATAACTATGATTTCACAGGTACAGATTTTTCTAATACAATACTAGANGGAACTTCATTCAGAGATTGTATTTGTCCTGATGGTAGTTTATCTTATCTGCAAGATAATACTTGCTCAAATAATTTAATATAAATCAATTTTTAATCTTCAAATACTTCAATTTCTGTATTTTTTAGTACAAGATCAGTGAATTTTGATGTATATCGGGTAGCACGCACTACGTGATTATCTATCCAATGATAATTACCTCCTCGAGGNTTACCCATGAGTAATGAATGATATCTGAATCCCTTCATTTCCAACCATTTTTCAGTAACCTCTCTGTGTTCTTCAGTTCGAGCAGTAAAAAAGCAAATTTGATGACCTTCTTCAAACCATCTATTAATTGTAATTATAGCATCAGGATATGCTTCTGCTGATATCATCCTTTCTGGCTCTTCATTAGGTATATCTTCTCCAATAGTTCCATCGATATCTATCAGATAGTTTTTGATGTTATCAGGAAGCAGGGGACTTGCCGTTTTTCCAGAATCATCAGTTGAATCAACTAGTTTCATATCCCACTTTATCCACGGTTCACTAATAATCATAACTCTTCGATGTTGTCAATGAGCAATGAAGTTAGATATGTATAATTATCATAAATACATAATAAGCCAGAATATTTAGTATTTTCAGTTACTATCGCCAACCAATTTATAATCATCAGAAAGCGGCGTAGCACCCGTTTCTGTGGAGAAAATCATACCATCTTTAAACTGGTGGAAAGAAAGAACTGCTTCAGAGGTGGAGCCATTAGAGAAGTGAGCAATTGCATGTTCTACTCCTACATCATCATTTTCAAAAAGTATTCTATGCTTCTCAGTTTTTACTGCATCAGTACCTGCAAAAGCCAATATATCTCCCTTTTTCATTACCGCATCTCCAACATGAGGTGTGAATGTGAATTCATCATGTATGATAGAGTTCAGGGCGGCAACATCTCCGGATTCAAAGGCAGCTTGGTATTTGGCAAGTAATGACATAATACANCACGATACGTAATTTTGATTTAACATAGTCGGTCAAGGCTTTTCAAAATACGAAATTTAATTTAATTTTAGTATTTATTCTTAAAATAATTCCCACCAATCCATTCTGGAACTAGTCTTAATTTTCTTAAGAGACTTTACATTCTTACCATTCATACATNCAAAACTAAGTATTTGTTTATGAAGAAGTGTTTATATTAAAAATACCTAACACTTCATTGTCTGAATATCTTAAATGAATAGGATAATAATTACTTCTCCAATGCTAACAACGTTTGATTATCGCCAAATAAGTAATATTCAATATGTTACACCATTAATCGTGGACGAAGTTAGGCAGAATGCTCTGAGAATTAAAGACAGAATTTCAGGAGATACTTTAGATTGGTTCGAAGAGCTTTATGCATCAGCAAATGGTGATGAATATTGGATTCCATGGTCAAATGGTGAACCACACCCTTTTCTTATTGAATGGGTATCAAAAATTAAATTTAGAGGGAGAGCACTGGTTGTTGGTTGTGGTCTTGGAGAGGATGCAGTATTTTTATCAAGAAAAGGCTGGGATGTTACTGCNTTTGATATNTCAAACTCTGCTATCGAATGGGCAAAGAAAAATTATCCCTCAGAGAAAATAGATTGGCAAGTAGCCGATCTTCTTTCCCTTCCAAAAGACTGGATTAGTTTATTTGATCTGGTTGTCGAAGTTCATATCCTGCAAGCAATGCCTGAACAACTTCGAACTCTGGCNGCTCCCAACTTAGCGCCTTTNTTAGCNCCCNCGGGTCAATTAATATGCATAGGCCGATTAAATGAGAAAGGAGAAGAGTATGAAGGCCCACCATGGCCACTATCTCGTAATTTCATTGAGTCTGTGGGAATTATTCTAAAAAATATTGATTTTATGAAAAAACAACTTCCTAATGACGATAAAGATGTTCTCAGATATCGTTCAGTTTGGGAAAGAGATTTATGATACCCAATCCAAAAGATGAGGTACAACTTTCTTGGATTCTGTAATTAATCCCATGTGNCCTCCTGGAACATTGACCAATTTTACATTATTCAAATAAGACGCAACTATTTTACATACTTCGTATTGATGAGGAGGAGTTTCTTTACTCAAAGTGATAAGGATTGGATGTTCTATACTTTCATAAAATGATGCAGGAGTTTTATCATAGCAAAGCATTCTTGCTTCACTAAGAATCTTTGGTTGCAAGTTAAGCCACATATTTTTCCTCTCTTCTGGCATAGAATCCCATGTTCCTATGTTATTCCAATAATCGACAAAATCTCTAAGAAAATCTTCTGGATCAAGATTTTCTGTAAAAAATGTCTCAGTTACTTCTCCAAATTCATCCTTTAGACTTTCTTTTTCTGTAAATTGAAGACAGCCCCATAATATTGGTTCATGAATTGCTATTTTCCTTATCTTTTCTGGATATTTTTTTGCCAATTTTAGAGCGATGAAACCTCCATATGAATGTGCAATAATGTCAATCGATTTATCTTCTGACATTAACAGTGATTCAGCAGCTAAGTAGTCAAGCCATGGATTAATTTCCCCCTCTCCTTTCCAATTATCAGTTCCAGAATAGCATAAATAATGTGGACATATAACTTTCCTCCCTTCTAGCATGGGCAATAGGTAACTCCATTGCCTAGAATCTAATCCAGTACTACACANCAACATAACTGTCCTCTTCTCTCCTTCTTGCTCGAAGTAATAGAAACCGTGTCCTTTGACTTCTATGCTTGGCATAAATTGACCAAGTATCTTTGACTAATATATCCACTGTCAAGATGTTTTGTANTTTTTTAATAATATCGTTTTGTTTCTATTTCTTAATCAATATTATATAAAAAAAATCTCTCTATTATTATCATGAAAAAGAGAATTGTCATCTTTGGGGGCAATGGGAGGATAGGTAAGCAAATCGCAAAAATAGCGATTAAAAAAGGATATGAAGTAAGATGCCTTGGACGNTCTGCATCAATTGACAACATCCCAAATGGAGCAATAGCATTGCAAGGAGATGTTAATGATGAGGGAGTAATTTCTGATGCAATAAAAAATGTTGATGTAGTAATTTTAGCATTATCAATTCCAAGAAATTCTAAATCACCATTTGCAAGAACCACTGGGCGTTTAAATTTACATAGCAATTCGATGAAAATTTTATTAAAAAACTTAAATAAATCTAAAACTAAAAGAATCATCAAAATTTCTGCTCAAGGTGTTGGAAATTCAAAGAATCGTACCGGNATATTCTTTAGGATTTTAGTTAAGATAAGTAACCTTAGGTTTGCATTCAATGACCATGAAAAGGCTGATCTGATGTTGAAAGATACAGATTTTGATTGGACCATAATTCGACCTCCTATACTAAAAGATAAATTAAGAGGGAAAAAAATAATTGGAGATGAATTGTTGATTACGAGGAGTAATACCACAATCTCTCGNCCCGATTTAGCAAAATGGATTGTAGAGATAATTGATGAACCAGGATTCTACAGGAGATGTGTAACAGTTTCAGAAGAATGAATTATATCGATTTGTGAACATATATTAAAAAATACATATCATTAAGCAGGTTTATGCCTAATAGTTCCTTACACTCTCCACGAAGAGATCAAACTGGGAATAAAACACCAAGTGCTGCTTCAAGGATTTGGTTCATATTANTAATATCTTTCTCAATCTATTTAGGTTGGTATTACAGCGCAAATAATTTAGGAATCTGGCTTCTGTGCTCTTTAACCATGGCTACATTATTACTTAATTTGGGATGGTTCATGTTTTCTAGAATATCTGAAAAATATGATCCAGTCGAATTATTCACTTACCTTAATGAAGAAGAATGAAATTTGAATCAAATTTTATTATNAATACTCACNAATTGTAATTGAAGTAACATTACAAGTCATACAAGTCGTACTTCTTAACTCTCTAGTAATGTACTCTTGGTACAATAGAGGCGATCCACAAGCAGGGCAATTAAAGATAGCTAATATTTCCATATCTCTCAAGTACCCATCTATGCTTTACTCTATAAAGTTAGTGTCTTTTTTACACTGTAATTAAGGAAGATTTCTATTTTCTTTCAAAATTATCTTCTTCACTTTAGATATGATTTCCTTCATCATCTGTAAGGATTATATTTATTCCAAATCCTCTTTTATGAAACGATATTAATTCCAATTCATGTATCCTATGTCCAGTAATTGCAGTACCAATGAANGGTTTCAGATCATCTTTTTTTCGATATATTTCGTCTGGCGTTAATTTTCTTCTCGTACCTTCAATGTCATCAAACCATGGAAAAATTCCTTCAGGAGAAAACCTTACTCCGAGTATCATATCACAACCCTCAGTCCATTGAGCAGCATCCGCATCAGCCATACTTGGTATTGCAGGTGCATTTGGGTGTGTATGTAACCAAGTCGTGAAACGACNTCCCCTAACTCCTCTTTCTTCGCCGAATATTTCATCATTCCACTCTTCAGGAACATGATGAACTGAAAATGCATCACCACGATTTACTAAATGAGGCTCTCCAAGGATGTANCCTTGACCAGCGAATAATTTATTTTGAAAATTTACTCCTCTATATAAATCATCTATCTTTTTTGGATTTTTCATATCTGGATTTGGATCCATTCCTACTAATATTTCATCTGGAAGTGATTCAAAAGTCCAATTTATTATTTTTTCTAATGTAGTAATTGGCATAAGAATAAATGCCGGATAACCATCCTTATTTTCAAGAGACTGTTTATTGTATTTTTGAGCAGATTTCACTAACCACTCATCAACCATGTATCCATTTAGAAGACACCTTTGAATTAAAACCATCACCTAAATCTGGAATTATTATTCATCCCACCAATTTGGTGCATTGAACCAATTTTCATGATCAATAGGCCTGTCTACAGTAGGCAGCGTGAGAGTCTGATATCCTGCAAAAATAGTCATTCCCGCGGCCGCACAGGGCGATGGCAAATAGTCCTCTCCAGTCTCTGTAATAACTAATTGAATCGTATGACCTTTGGGAACAATTACATCCATTGGATTGAACTCCATTAGCATTCTATAGCTCGTCATAGGTGAAGTTGGTTGCGACTCATATCCACCATCTCTATATCTAACATCCATAGTAGCATGCCCTAATCTTAGTCCTGTTGTTCCATCAAACATCGTTACAAACAATTGACCTCCATTACAAGTATTTGTTCGAGCATCTAAATGTAAGGTTGGCAATCCTGAGATATGTAAATCATCTGTGAGAGGATAACTAGTAATAGTCATTGATTGTTGAGAGTTAACCGTTCCAGACATTCCTCCATCCCAATCAGCAATTGCATACTGGATATAATTAGTATCTTTAGCTGGCCAAGTTTCTTCTATATGCCACTCTCCATCATTTCTTTGTACTTGAACATAAGATTCCGGCTCTTCTCCTATGTCTTTTAAATAATATTCAAACCATGGAAAAAGTTCNACTGCCCAATCCATTCTCGATACGCTTGGAAATGCTTCTGCTCCATATCCAGATTCTAATTCTTCATGAACAGTAGGTTGATCAGGATAATTATGCCCCCATTGTCCAGCAATTGTCCTTACATTAATTCCAGCATCTTTCAGTAATTGATGAGTTGGAAATGCATGATAAGGATCTACATTCCAATCTTGTAAGCCCCATACTATGTACACACTTCCTTCATAATTATCAAGTACATCTTGTAGATGATATCTTTCTTCCCAATAATCATTCCATTGGTCTCCTCCAAGACCTGCACCAATCCATGTAGTGAAAGGACTTAGAGGGCCAATTGCATCATCACTACAAAATCTCATATCATCACTTGTAGCATCCGCTGTTGCACCTTCATAAAGGACGTCATATAGTAATGCTCTAGCCTCACTAGATCCATTTCGATAGAACATTTGTTGCACTCCTATTGAACCAGATATTGGAACGATTGTTTTTAGATGCTCAGAAGGATTTTGCGCTGCTTCCCAATTTGTAGTCCCAGCATATGATTTTCCCATTAATCCAACATTACCATTNGACCATTCTTGTTCGCCAAGCCAATGAACAGCTGCTTGTATCCCAATTTGCTCCCCAAGTCCTTTAACATCTTGGCAATGTGTAGATTTTCCTGTCCCGAATGTTGAAATCTGCGCTAAAGCATATCCGTGTGGAACAAATTCTTCTAAAACCCATAAACCAACTCCTAAATCTGGAATTGTATTAGGATTAGAGTCTTCTCCTGCTACCCCTTCTCCTCCAAAGTCATAGTAAGGATGAACAGTGGCAATTACAGGTACTTTAGTCCCATTAGGTACTTCTGGCATCCATAACGAAACATGCATCAAGGCAGGCTCTGGGTATCCAACATCTTGCTCAGAAAGTGGTAATTCAACTTCTACAAAGTGTTCCGTAGGTCCTGTCCATGAGTATAAACCCTCAACAGGTAATTGACTTCTCCATCCGGACATATTTAGGTTCATATCTTCTCGTTCATGGACTGTAGTATTCCACCATTCACTTTCTGAGTTATTGCNTTTTGTTTCATTNGAATTTGAAAATATACAACCAGAAAGNGTCATACANACAAACATTAGAGCAACGCNAGTTACATACACATGTTTGNTCATTATGTATGCGAAGTGATTTTTATTATTGTAATTGATGTATTGGCGACCTTATAGAAATGANATGTCATATNCCTATAANTTCAATATCCAAAACTAAATGATCCCAGTGAGGTGCATATGACTTTATTTTATTTATATCAATATTTTTTATTTCATAANTTTTGTTAATTTTTTCTAATATTTTTTTTGTTTGGATGNCTAATTCTTCATGATTGTCTGAAGGAGATAATCCATGAATATGTAATATTCCTCCATTTTCTCTCAGACAGTTTAGTGCGATTTGGTATGATTTTTCAGCTGTTGGTAGGAGACCTAACAAAACCCTGTCTGCAATACCTCTCAATTTTCTAGTAGTAACTCTATTGTCTCCTTCGATCACACTACATTTTTTTTCTACATTATTATTTTTCAAATTAAATTTTAATGCTTTTATTGCATTATCATTCCATTCACAGGAATATACATGTTTCACTTTACTATTGACCAATATAGGCAAAGTATAGTATCCAATACCACAGAATAAATCAATCACCACTTCTCCTTCTGAGACTACTTTTCCCATTCTCCTCCTTTCATTTATATTCCCTGAAGAAAACATACATTCAGTTAGATGATAACCGTATTTTATCCCATTTTCCTTCCGAACAACCCAATCTTTTTCTCCAACTAACATTTCTACAGATGATTCTCTCTTTTCTCCAATTATTTCCCCAATCCTTCCAACTCTTTTTACACCTAATGATTCACTAATAATTTCCCATATATCATTACCATTCACTACCCATTCTTTATCTATAAATGACGAATTTGGAAGAAGGACTACATCATCAAATTTTTCCCAACGCTTAGGTATTTCTTTCTTTAGTCTCTCTATGTCTCGAGAACAGTATTTTTTTGATATTAAGTAATCATTAATTGATAATACTAATCTTTCATAAGGAGTCATTTTATTCACCAATTATCCATTAAAATGTTGATATATTTTTCTTGCCATAGATCTGCCTATTCCAGGAACTTTGACTAATTCATCTATACTTGCATAATCTATCCCCTTCCTTCCGCCAAAATGACGCAATAATGATTGTATTTTCTTTGCACCCAACCCCTCAATCTCCTCTAATGGGTCGAAAAGTGTTTTTTTACCTCTTCTTTTTCTATGATATTTATTGACAAATCTATGCGCTTCATCTCTAGCATGTACTAATAATCTTCCACTACGTTTGAGAACTATTGGTTCTCTATCTAACATATGTAATGTTTCTTCCTTTTTAGCCAATGCCGCTACAGGAAATCTTCCATTCAATCCATATTTTTCTAGCATCTTAGTAATTACTTTTAGATGTGTTTTCCCTCCATCAAGAAGTAATAAATCTGGCCATTCTTCTTGTCTCTTTAACCATCTTTCAACGACCTCAGACATCATGCCTAAATCATCTAATGCATCAGTTTTAACTCTGTAAGTGCGATATTCTTTCTTATTTGGTCTCCCTTTACTTAGGACTACTGATGCACCAACTCTTTCTTCTCCTAAAATTTGTGCCATATCAAAGCATACTACATAATCCATTGAATCTAATCGCAATAATTTTGCACAATCGTTTGCTGCATTTTGTTCCAAACTTCCTGAACTTGTTTTACGATATCTTAACACATTTATTTCAGCATTTTGATCAGCCATTCTCCGCAATTTAGCTAATTCCCCTCTTTTTGGGATTTTTATCTCAATCTTATCTTTTCCTCTTTTCTCATCTAACCATTTTTTCATTGAATTTCCCAGGGGTGATGGAATAAGAAGCGTTTTAGGCGGCCTTCTATTTGTGTAATGCTCAGACAAAACGCACGCAACTGATTCTGAAATATCGCCCCTATGGATTAGTGGATAATCTGCTTTTCCTTGTATTACGCCATTTTTAGCATGTAATATTGTCACTGAACCTCTATCTTCTCTAGATGCAAAACCAATTGCATCACAATCCTGATAAAAACGGCTATGAATAATCTGTTGTGAAATTGTTTTTTGTACAGTACTAATCATATCTCTAATTCTTGCTGCCCTTTCGTATTGGAGATTATTAGATTCTTTATCCATTTCTTTTTGTAAAGATCTAATTAATATTCCAGCATCTCCATCTAATACACTTGTTACTGCTTTTACTATTTCTGGATAACCTTCAGGATCTACGCAAGGACCTTTACATAATCCAATATGTTTTGAAAAACAACCTTCTTGGCCTTTACAATCTTTGTCTCTAATGCCAAATTGACTTCTAAGAAGTTGTATTACTCTTTTTGCAGCACCTGCATCCGGAAACGGACCCCATCTTAAGTCTCCTTCAGCTGGAAATCTAGTGTATAGGATTCTCGGAAATTCTTCTTTTGTTAAAGAAATAAATGGGTATGATTTATCATCTTTTAATCTAGAATTATATCTTGGTTTGTGTTTGCGAATTAATTGCCTTTCAAGTATAAGTGCTTCACTAGGAGATTGAGTCACAATGTATTCAACATTGTCGGCATCTGAAACAAGCTGAGGAATCATTTTCCTATCAGGGTTAGATGAGAAGTAAGATCGCACTCTTGTTTGCAAATTTGTTGCTTTTCCTACATACATTACTCGTCCATCTTTTCTACGGAAAAGATATACTCCCGATTTATTAGGAAGATCCAATTTGGCCTGCTCAACTGGCATGTTAGTTGATGCGCCGTAGGTTAATACCCATGAACCCTTGACACGTCCGATGTCATATGCTATCTGGGGCAGAGCTGAGAATTCTCTCTCATTTATCCCAGTTTCAAGGTAATGAGNNNGCTAAATGGAATATTCCACGAGAACAATCNCTTCCNGGTATTGCAGAATCATTGGGAGTTGTAAGATCAGCTTTACATGTTCCATTGAATTCTNTAGAAAANGCNAATTTTGTCATATCNAGAAANGCAAGAGTCTNAGGTNCAAAATCTAGAAAAAGAACTGTTATTCATATTACTGANAAAGGATTATCNGCTCTTTCTGACAGTGGAAAACCAAAATCAAGGAAATATCGTAACTTTGGNCCAGTNCCTAATCTATCAATAATTCATGGAAGNCAAANAGAANTTGAAAAAATAACTGAATTATTAGAAAATGGAAAGAATATANTTCTTAATGGACTTCCTGGGATAGGTAAGACTAGTTTAGCACGTGGCGTTGCAGATTCTCTTATGGCGAAAGGATGGATTTTAAGGTGGGCNTCTTGTAATGGGGATTCAGATGTTTCATCAATAGCAGAAATGTGGTTAGGACAGTCCGGATGGTCTTCNCCAGAAGCCATAGCAATGAATTTAGATTCTGCCCGAACATTATTGGTTATTGATGAAATCCAAGAATTAAATCAACGCCATTTGGCTAATGTTGAGAATCTGTTATCTGAAATTTCTAATATCAAATCTTCCGTTTTAATCATGGTAAGGGCTCCCAGTCCATTCAAAGAATTATTAAATTTTGAAAGTATTAGATTAGATGGATTAAATTATGATGATGCTAGAGAAATCCTTCCTTCTGATTTAGATGAGAAATCAGCATTCAAAATAGCAGAGTCATTAGGAGGGCATCCATTGGCTCTACATCTTTGGTCTCCTGAAGAAGAAATTCCAGAGAAAGTTGAAGCAGTTCAAGAATATGTAAGATCTACAGTGATAAAAAGACTTAGTGATGAAGGTTTAGAAACCTTAGACGAATTATCTATATCTCCTATCCCTTTGAATTTTGAAGAATTATTTTTCCCTTCAGGAGCAAATGAATTAGANAATTCAGCGATCTTGAGGTGGAAGAATAGTGAGATAGAACCTCATCA
Source organism: Methanobacteriota archaeon (assembly GCA_002712575.1). Taxonomy (GTDB): domain Archaea; phylum Thermoplasmatota; class Poseidoniia; order Poseidoniales; family Thalassarchaeaceae; genus MGIIb-O3. The sequence goes on along the minus strand of PATZ01000016.1, from coordinate 23,443 downwards.
CTTGATTAGAAACGTTCGTAGGAATGATATATCTCCACAAAATCTGAATAAATTAAATTCTGAAATGGCAAAAAAATGGTCTAAACGCCAAGGAAATAAGGCGAAGAGGATAGAGACTCATTTTCATTTGAACTCTGGGAAAGATATTGATTCTGAGTGGTTAATATCTAATATATTAGAGATCATGAATCAAGACAGTGCAGCAGCAGCCATTATCATTGAACAAGCCATAGAACTTAGCAGCGATATTAGTTTAAGGGAGACTGCATCTGACATAGCACTAGAGAGAGGAGAAACAGATATCGCCAATTTACATATTAACTCACTTCCAGAGGGGCCAAAGAAAAAACTCCGTAAGGCACGTCTTGCGAGAATTAGAGGAAATTCTAAACTTGCTGAAAAATTGGATTTGGAAGCAATTAACGATCTTGATAATGTTGATAAGATAAAATATGAAATTTCACAACTTGTCAGGCTATATGACGACAGACTCCCTGGCNCCATAGAATCTACTTTGGCATCAAAAATAAACAAGAGAATAGGGTCTTTAGATATTTCTAAATTACCTCTTGATCAGAAAAATCCAGCAATGTTATCTATCAATCTTCTGAAATTTTCAATAGCGTCCGAATCACAAAACCTTTCATCCGCTGCATCTGCACGAAGTTTATTGGAGTCACAATTAGGTTATGATCATCCAAGATTGAGAATACTCGACCTAAGGTCAAGATTATTCGCAAGAGAAGGAAATGTCGCATCACCAGAGTCCATTGAAGCCGCAAAGATTGAAATTAATAAATGCGACAATTTACTCGATAAAATAAGTCTAATACATGCTACTTTGGAGGCATCAGGACAGAATTATCCTGAATGGTTAATTGAGATCCATTCTAAAGTTTCTAAGGAATTTCTACGCGAAGATATAGCGGCTTACAGGAGAATTGCTGCACAAAAGTGGTTTTGGAGAGGAGTGTTAGAACCTGAAAGACAATTATCACATTGGAGAGAAGCATTAGATAGATTCAGAAAAGCTGAATGTAGCAATGCAGCAAATGAACTATTAAGAAAAATNTCAACAGTAATATAATTTATATCTCTGCACCAATCAATGTTCTTGTTTCTGAAATACCTGGCACATTTCTAATATCTTGGATAATACATCTTGTTAATTCAGCTTCGTCTTCAGCTTCAATTTTTACAAATAAGTCATGCATCCCAAAAACAATCCATTGCCCAACAACAGTTTCGAATTTACTTACCGCTTCCCGAACTTCTATTTCCTTTCCCGGACTAGTTGTTACCAATACAAAACCAACTGCCATTAGNGAGCCTCCACTGCAATCAANGTTTCAGTATGTTGAACTCCTGGTATGGCNCTCATAACTCCAATCAATGTTTTGGCCATTTTTCGCTCATCTTCAAATTCAATTCTNGCTACTAAATCATATTCTCCATAAGAAACATGCGTCTCTGTAACTTCTTTAATTTCGAGTAATTTTTGATAGACCAAATGCTCACTTCCAGGTGTAGCTCTAATTAAAACAAAGGCCGTACTCATATCTTCACTAATACTCGCCCTTGTCATATGTTTATGACTTCTACCATNNANGAGGCAATTACAATCACTCTAAGTAAGGGATTACATAGTGNCAATGTNTCGCTAATTCATGGCCGNACCNTTAACTCATTTTCAGAAGCGTGCCATTTTNCTGNTATTTCTAATAATTAGCTCCAGCTTTGGAACTATTACATCTAATGCTTCACAAACTAGTAAGACTACAATAGTGTGGTCTGATTCTGTTTTTCTTGAAGATGGTTTTAATGTTGAAGTTGGTCAAATACTTATAGTGCAGCCTGGTACAAATATTGTATTAGGAGATGAAGAAAAAATAATAGTTGATGGCAGAATAAATATCCAAGGCACGATATCTTCCCCGGTCATATTGGATGCTAATTCTGGTAATCATCATGGTATCGTATTTAATGCAACTAGTAATGGCCATAATTCTGCAATTGATAATTTGACTATTAATGATGCAAAGTATGGTATTACAATCTATGGCAGTAATCCTATTATTTCGAATTTACTTGTAGTTAATGCCGATAGCGTAGCCGTTGATTTATTCGATGGAGCCTCGCCAACGATAAAAAATCTCACCATCGAGGGAGGAGGGCAAGACGTTCATGGTTTTTCTTCATCATGGAGGTATGGCATAGGACTATCCATTGGATTTGAATCAGCGCCAATTGTCGAGGGAGTAAATATAGATGGTTTGATTACTCGAGGATTAAATTTTTGGGGAAAAGCTGGCGGTTTATTTACTGATATCAATATTTCAAATATTTCTGGCGCAACTCTTTCAGTTTCTGCGGGAATATGGGTAGAAGACTCAATTCCTTTGCTGACAGATATTAAAATAAATCATTGTGATAATGGTGTTTTTGTTCGTCATCAAACAGAAGGATGGACTACTAGACCTACTTTCTCAGGAATAGTAATTGAAAATAGTCAATACAGAGGAATAATGGTTGAAAGGTATAATCACAGTCAATATTCAAACCTCATTACTAATGCTGTTTTTGAAGATTTACAACTCAGAGGCACAGGAGGATCAGATGCTAAAACTCCTGGTTTAGGATATGCAGCATTTGATATTAATACAAGTGGCGTCCACGTAGATGGAGCATTAATTGAAGATAATATTGCCGTAGGTTTGAGGGCATATATGATTGATTCCTCTACTAAAATAGAGAATGCCACTTTCATTAATAATGGTCAAACATCATCTTCTGTACCAATAAATGACCGTGCTGGCTTATTTTTCAGAAGTGCGAGTTGGAGTTCTAAAGGTCCGGCAATAGTCAACAATCTAATAGTAAATAATTCAATAGGTCCGGGAGTATTAATGATGAAAGGAGGAGTAATTGGTAGTAATTGGTTTACATCAGAAAACGGCGGTAATGGTGTAGATTTTCGAGAGTTCCACCCTAGAGTAGACACAATAATAAGTATCAATAATTCATTAAATGGATTATATGTTTTCGACTCTAGTAATGTTGAACTATCTGATGTAGCAACATCTCAAAATGGCATAGGGCAAAATAATCCCGAAGATGGGTCTGGAATATTTTTCCATGAATCTAATACAGTAATGAGTGGTGGTAAAAATGTTAGTTGCAATTCATGCTCTTCTACCAATGATCAATATGGCATTTTCGTAAAAAATAGTATCGATTTACAATTGAAATCAATATTAATAAAAGATACCATTTCTCCAATTCCATTGAATATTAATAACTCAGAAATAACTTATTTTGGAAATATTATACTTGATAATATCACAATATTTTCTAATTCTTCAGATTATGCCTTAAAGATGGTTGAGGTTGATGCTAAAATAAATAATCTACAAATCATGGGTTTCAATGATGGATTATACTGGAGCGGTAAGGGGATAACCAGTTCATCAATTGATAACAGCCTCATTTATGGTAGCAATAATGCCTGTTTTGATTTATCATATCATACAGAATTAATAATTACCAATACTAGTATTTATTGTTCTTCAAATAATCCAACCTCTGAAAATAGTATTGTAAACTTCACAGATACTTTCTTAATACAAAATTCATCAATGCAAAACTCCTTTATTTTAGGAGATAATAATCATATTAAGTGGATTTCATCTCAAGATATTCTTACTCCTATTTCTTCATTTGAAAATAATATATTTGATATAATGTGGAATTTAGAAATACACACTGTAAATCAATATTTTATGAATATCCCATATGCTGAGGTGAACATTTCTTTTGATATTTATGAAGATAATTTAACTGCTACTCAACCTTATTCTGGTAATTATCTGTACGGTCCATTTATTGGTAAAAGGTGGCTTCCGCAAGAAGGATGGTCATCAGATAATATAGTAAATTTTAGTTGTAGTTATGATGGAATTTACAATAATACAGATTCCTTCATATTAAGTTCCGATACATTAGTTATCTGTAGACTAGATATTTCAAATCAAGCTCCATTTATTATTTGGCAATTGCCTGAAGATGATTCTCAATATTCTAGTGCTAGCGTAGTCGTCTTTGATGCTTCTAATTCTTGGGATCTAGATTTAGATGAAATTACTTTTNNATGGACAAGTAATTTGGATGGAGATTTTACATATTCTTGTGTCCAGGAAGAAAATACCGCGAATTATTCTCATATAATTGCAAATAATGAAACTCAATGTTTGTCCGATGGAGTCCATCAAATAACCTTAGAAGTATGTGATATTGAAAATCAATGCGTCAATGAAACAAGGAGAATTGAATTAATCAATCTGCCTCCAATCCTATCTGTTGGTTCTGTACCAAAAATCAACTCCAGAGGGATTCTATATCTTGGCGAAACAGCAAATGTTAGTATAATATTAGATGGAACTTATGACCCAGAGAACGGTGATCTTTGGTGCTGGTTAGAAACCTCATATGAAGATCCAATATCTGTAACTGATGGCGATCCTAATTGCCCCGACGAAATTTCTAGATCATTTCTCGGCGCCCCTGGACAATTTAATATCACAGTATTTGCTTCAGATGGAATAAATCCAAGTCGAAGTTGGTCATTCACTGTGGTATTAGTTAATGAATTACCTTCTGCAATAATGGAAATATCAAGAATCGATAATGTTTCATCTAGCTTAGTTAGACTTGATGGAACTGACACCATTGACCCAGAAGGTGATGTTGTGAAGTTTGAATTTATTAGTAGTATCGATGGTCTCTTATTTTCAGGTCTCGAATCGACAAATACAATTGAGTGGCTAGGATATCTTTCAAAAGGAATTCATAATATCACAATGAAGGCTAGTGATAATCTACCAAATCATGCAGGACTTTGGACATATTATTCATTTGAATTAGAGGTATTAAATTCTCCTCCNGTTGCATTAATTTCACAACCAAATAATGGCATCATAGCGGAATCAGGCGATATATTGGACTTCCAATCTACTGGATCAGGCGATTGGGATTTAGCATGTTCAGATTTAATCGATAATGGAAGCAATTTACTTTGTAATCCATATTTGGGAGGAAATAATGACTTGGTGAGTATTTTATGGATTAGTGATAAATTATCAGAACCAATTGGAACTGATTGGTCTTTCCAATCCCGGCTTCCTTCTGGAGACCATAACATTACTCTATCATTGGACGACGGAAATCAAAAAGTAATTAGTCTGCCAATTAATATAATAATAACTGAATCTGCTCCAATAATGATTCTAGATTCTCCACTTCCCAATATACAAGTAAATTCCAATTCNGCAGTTTTATTTGATTTCCAAAATTCTTTTGACCCAGATGGCGACTTATTTACTGTAAGTATTGAATCAGATTTAACGGGTATTATTTTAGAAAATAAAACAACAGATTATTCGTATAATGAATATCTCCAAGCAGGTGAACATAATTTGACCATAACATTAGTCGATTCTGATAAAATGGAGAGAAAATATACCCAAAAAATTTCTATTCTCGAATCTGCACCAATTGCTAATATAAATAATTTAGAAAATGGCCAGTATATCTCTCCTGGTGAGTCCGTTAATCTAGACGCCTCTTCTTCATTCGATTATGATGATGATATTATTTTGTATCAATGGTCATTAAATGATGGAACAATAATTAGTGACAAAGAACAAGATTTAGTTTATTTTAATCCAGGTGCTGTTCAGATTAATTTACTTGTTCAAGATTCTAGAGGCAAACAAGACTTTACTTCTATAAATCTAACAATAGGATCGAGCTATCCAAAATTAGACAATTTAGCAATTTCAATCGATTCAATTGAAATGAATGTACCTACTGAGGTTTATATCTATGTAAATCTCAACGATCCAGATAGAACCACAAACCAAGTCACTGGAGAAATGCTTACCGGTGGTGTTTCTGAAGTTATGATTTTTAGAGATGACGGAAAAGGCAGTGACCAAGTAGCCGATGATAATGTTTGGACATATAGATCCAATTGGGATATAGCCGAAGGGAATTGGGTAAAAGTAGAGATATGGGCTGTTGATGGAGAACTTATTAGTCAATCACAAATCGAATCCATTCCTGTGGTCAAACAAAGTAATGAAAATACATTAGATTGGCTATTTAGCGCTGGTTTTCCAATTTTAATAATTTTAATGATAATATTTTCTTTATTAGGATTAGCTTATGCTAACAAAAGACGTATTCAAATCGCTAGAGACATTGAATTAATTGAGTCTTGGTCAGCATTCGTTCCAAGAGAATTGGACGAAGAATTTGATAATAAAGAAAGTTAATCTTCTTCTATGCCCCAGGGCGTACTTTTACTGAATAATCCAAATCTTAACCAGAACAATCTTCGTAAGTTAAGTAATCCATCGCCCCATGTGTTAATCTCAGCATCTCCGACTCTAACTCTGTAAGGGACACTAATTTCAGTAGTTTTGTTGGAAGGAAGATATCTCCTCGCCCTAATTTTAAATTCTTGAGATAAAGGCATGCCATCATGCATAGGCCTAACTTTCTCATTATCAAAAATTGATTTTCTAAAAACCCACATGCCACTTTGAGAATCTTTTATTCCATACCAAAATAGAATCCTAGCAGTTGTCGACAAAGTCCAATTTCCAAATCCATGCATTCCTGACATTGCTCCTTCTTCAGCCTTTGTTAGACGATCACAGGTAATCCAGTCTAAATCTTCATTTAGTAATCTGCTTACTAATCCCGGAACTTCTTCTCCNGGATATGTACAATCAGCATCCATTGTAACTATTATTTCTCCAGGTGCTATTGAAAAACCGGTTTTATAAGCACGACCGTAACCTTTTCTCTTTTCTAAATAAACTGTAGCTCCTTCTTTTTCGGCCAATTCTCTGGTTGCATCAGTAGAATTTCCATCTATTATTAAGAAATCTAGTTTGTCACACCATCCATCATTTGGAACAGACCTTATCGTATCTACAATTGCGGCTTCTTCATTTCGTGTAGGGATAACTACAGTGACGTGAACTGGCAATGTATCTGACATATTACTGGCCATGCGAGGAAGATATCTATTTTGAATGATACTATTACTAAATCACCAACATTATCTTGAAAGATAACAGTCCAGCGCCACAGGAGAGTCTCCTATGCATATCGCGATGTTATCTGCTGAATACCCTCCTAGATGGGGAGGAATGGGTTCTACAGTCTTTCATTTATCCGCTGCTCTAGCCGAAATGGGCCATAAAATATCTATAATTACACGTAAAGGGANGGATAAGCCACCCGAAATAAATGGAGTTCAAGTTTTTACAGTTTCTTGGAAAAAAATACCAATGGAATTCACACGTTCCTATGGGAAGTATGCTCTGAGGAAACTAAAAAAAATTAATGATATTAATCCAGTAGACGTTGTCCATTTACACTGTCCTATGATTTCATGGGATGCAAAACAATTTGAAAAATGTAAGAAAGAAATAGCCCCCGTTATTTCTTCTCTCCACGGTTCTTGGCTTGGAGAGCGCGATGGTCTTTTTATTGCATCAAAATATAAAGAATCTGCAGTATGGGCAAATCCAAATGACCTCACTATGAGATTTACGGCAAAAAGATATGCTAGATTTGAAAATTTTGCAATCAATCATTCGAATATATGTGTTGCTAACTCGAATGCTACTAGAGAAGATTTCCTAAATCGATATTCCGCACCAAATGACTGGAATTGTGAAGTAATTCATTGGGGAGTAGATACTGAAATGTTTCTTCCATTAAGGCGGGATGATGAAGATGATTTTACCCTTTATTCTGAAGTTCGTTCCAGATTTAATGTCAAAGAAGATTCATTTCTGTTACTTGCAGTAGGCCGTTTAGCAGCTAGAAAGGGTTTTGGTATGTTACTTCAATCGTTTGCTCAGGTTAAGAAAGAATCTCCAAATTCAATTTTGGTCATAGTCGGGAGAGGGCAACTTCGATATAGATTATTAAAACAAGCAAAGAAATTAGGATTAGAAGGGTCTGTATTTATTGAATCAAGTATGAAATTTGATGAATTAGCATTATTATATCGTGTCTCTGATATTGTTGTTTACCCCTCTTACTATGAGGGACAGGGACTTATCCCACTGGAAGCAATGGCTTCTGGAACTCCTGTTATTACTGTCAACCATGGACCATTGCCTGAGATGGTTGACAATTCTGTTGGAGCATTATTTTCTATGGGTGATATTAATTCAATGTCAGAAATAATTTTATCCGAATTGAATGATAAATCTAAATTACTAGAAAAAGGTAGAGCAGGACGTAATTTAGTGTCTGAGAAATTCACTTTCAAACAAAATGCAATTGATTTTTTGAATTTGTATCAAAGTATTGTTAATTAGAAGTGTGTAGGCGAAAAACTTGATGGTGAAACCATTCTCCCCAACTTGAGAATAAGATGGGAGAAGATGTGAAATTGGGTAAATTAAAATTTAATACAACTTCTAATATAGCAATTTTACTTCTAATTGCAGTACTAGCAATTGTACATTTGAAATCTATATTACAACCATTGGTAGTCGCTATATTATTGTTCTTCCTCATCCGTCCTCCCGCTGAATGGCTAGAGAAAAAGATAGGTAGACATCCCTTTTTAGCATACGGGGCACTAGTTGGAATTGTGATGGCTATCTTATTCGTAGCCTCAAATATCCTTTTTTCAAATTTACAATCTTTTACAGAAGAAGTTCCTACACTTTCAGAGAAACTACAGAATAAACTTCTCTGGTTTGAAGATAATGCAACGATTCTTGGCTTCTCCTTTGATACGTCTGAAGTTACTGGCTTAATTACTGTTGAGAAAATTGAATCATTCGCTACAGGTCTTGTTGGATCTTTAGCAAGTTTTACAGCAGGTATGATTACCGTATTGATATTTTTACTATTTATTATATTAGAAGCAGAAACACTCCCTAAGCGTATCAAAGCAGCTTATCCAGCAGATGTAGATAGAATTATCGCGTTAGCATCATCTTCATCGAAGGGAATAAATGTCTACGTTGTTACTAGGGCTTCAGTAGCATTTGGGCAAGCAATCTTGGCCGCCATTATTTTGTATTTTTTCGGTATCCCAGGCTGGTTTTTATGGGCCTGCATTACCTTCATGATGGATTTTATACCATATGTAGGTGCATTAATATCACTTCTATTCCCAATTGTTCTGGGTCTGATTATACTTTCACCTTCTTCTGCAGTTTTGTTGATTATATTATTAATTGCAAATCAACAACTATGGGGAGGAGTTATTGAGCCTCAAATAGCAGGGAAGCGTTTGGACATTTCTCCAATTGTATTACTTCTTTTGGTAGCCTTCTGGGGTTGGGCTTGGGGCGTCATGGGCATGATATTAGGAGTCCCTCTCGCTGTAATAATGAAGCGAGCTTTGGAAAGCGACCCTCGTACAAAACCTATTGCAATGATGCTTTCTATGAATCCTAAAAGTGAATAATACTAAATTATCAGAACCACTATCCCATCAGCCTTTATTGAGATACTTTTACCAGTTCCTTGATTATGCAAACCTCTGCTAGATAATGATAACTCTTCATTTTTCATATTCCATTTTGCACCAGTGAGTGTTATGTCTTTACAATGAGTGAGGGCGAAAATAGAAAATTCCTTTCCATTTTCGATAAATATTTGCGTACCATCATAATCAGGATGAATTCTATAAGTGATCCTCTCCTCATGATGAAGTATTATTTTCACATTATCTTCAATTTCCGCTAAGACTGCCCAAACGCCAAGAAAATGTTCAGGACTCCCTCCCTCGATTCCTAAAACCTCTATTTCTGTATACCCCTCTTTTACGAGGTATTTTATCGATTTACCAAAATCACTAATATCCTGATCAGGTAAATATTCACTCTCTCCTTTCCATTCATCAATATTTATAGAATCAAAATCTCCTAATACTTTTTGAACATTTATTCCTGACGATAATGCTATTTCTGCCCCTCCATCTACTCCAAAAACTTCTTTGCCCTCTGTCAGAACTCTTTTTATCAAATCATTAGAAGGAGTTTTCCCATTACACCACAATATAGCAATCATATTTCTCATTATTTCCTTTTGCGTGCAACAATCTTCCCCTCTAAGACCAAATCAACATCTTCTAGAATGACGCTTGTTTTTTTCATCACTCCTCTCTTCTGTATGCCTGTATTTGAATTTCCACCTAATGCTGTATTGTCTCCAAAACTGAAATATGAATTTCCTCTAACTACCTGATCTTCTAATACGTTACCAATAACTTTGGCTCTCGAATTCATTCCAAATCCAAATTCTGCTACGGTCTTATTCAATTGTAAATCCAAAACTCTCTTACTATGGGGTGGAATATTAAAACTTTCAATTATTTCTTCAACACCTTCATATCCTGATATTTCTGTAACCCTTCCATTTACTATTATCATCTCAACCTTTTTTGGTAATAATTTTCCTTCCCACGAACCATCAAATACTATTTTCCCATTGGTTGAACCCTCTTTTGGCATCGTAAATATCCTTCCAGCAGGTAGATTTGTCACTTGTCCTGGCCTATTACAAATTCCATTATCCTCTAAAATCCATCTAGATCCAGTAGTAAAAGTTACATCAGTTCCTGAAGGAGACGTGACTTGGACTTCTCTCCTCCTTCTAAAAACATTATTCATGCCTGATATCTCTACTTGAAGCGCATTATAGTCTGCAGTCATTCCTCCAAGAATAAAGGCCTCTTTACTTATTCCTGGCATAGATGCTATCCTGACTCCAGCCTTGGAAGCATTAATTCTTGCTTTTGTATGGGTTAATGATTCTTTGGTTGCTATTAAAACAACTCTAGATTTTCTCATCAAATCCCCTACTGGACTAGGGGGCTCATTTCCAGGCTTGAAAGCTGGAGGAATCATCATCAAGAGTACTCTATCAGTCACTTCAGCTGCTGCTTCATATAACGCTCTACCTATCTCAGATGTGTGAGTATCAGTAATAATAACTACATCTTCATGATTTCTAATTTCCATACAAGTTCTTATTATTGAACGTGCCGAAACAAGCATAGATTCGATAATCTCTGCTTGAGAAAAATTCTCAATAACTACTTCATCCGTCATGTCTTATATTTTCCAAATAATCAATCCAAATAAATACTCTCAATCATTTCCTATTTTTATTTATACAATATGGACAATATTCCATAATTTTATATTCTCCAGATTTTTGTTCTTCTTTAGATAAAGGCTCTCTACAAATAAAACACATCTCTATCTCAGTTTCCATGAGTTCAGAATTTAATGCAACTCTTTGATCGAAAACAAAACAGTCTCCATTCCAATGTTCTCCTCCGACTTCTTCAAAATAATTTAGTACACCTCCTTCTAATTGAAAAACATTATTCCAACCTTGATTTTCCATAACAACTGACGCCTTTTCACAACGTATTCCTCCGGTACAAAACATCACTACCGTTTTATTTTTATCGACATTTAGTTTTTCTAAAGCGGATGGAAACTCTCTGAAGGTTTTGATATCCAAGTCTACAGCATTTTCAAATGTACCAATTCGTAATTCATAATCATTTCTTGTATCAAGTAGCATTATGTCTTTTTCCTCGTCTAACCATTTTTTCAATTCTTTCGGATTAATTGACGGACTTGTATATTCTGCTGGTCTAACTTCATCCAATCCTAATGCAATAATTTCTTTCTTTTTCTTGACTATCATCCTTCGAAATGGTTGGTATTCAGTATAACTTATTTTCAAAGAAATCTCTACTAAACGTTCATCAAGCTCCATGAAATAAATATATTTATCTATCATTTCTTGGGTTCCTGCTACAAAGAAATTAATTCCATTATTACTAAAATAAATAGTCCCTTTTAATCCCAAATCCAAACATTTCTCTAAAAACTTGTTCTTCATTTCTTCAGTATTATTAATATTTATAAATTTATATCCAGCAATATTAACAATCATTTTCACACCATCATTCTGCCTGAACTATGCCCAAGATAGTTTCACGATTATTTATTTCTCTTACTATCGCTTTGATAAATTCATCAAGAGGGATGCCATTTTTTTGTTCGCCCTTCCTTGTTCTTACAGAAACTGACTTATTTTTAACCTCATCATCTCCGATAATTGCCATGTAGGCAGGACGCATTTTCCTGTGTATCCTAATCTTTTTACCAATTGTATTATCCGAATCATCAATTTTAACTCTGATTCCTGATTTTTGCATCTCTTCAGAAACAATTTTTCCATATTCTTTATGTTTCTCAGAAATAGTAATTATTTGTACTTGTATTGGAGATAACCAAGTGGGAAAGTTACCGGACCAATGTTCAGTTAGGAAGGCAACAAATCTTTCGTGGGTCGAAAGAGGTGCGCGGTGTATGACAAATACTTCTCCGTTATCTGATCCAGTTTCATCAGTATAAGTCAAACCAAATCTTTCTTTAGCAGCAAAATCAAGTTGTATTGTAGACATTGACTCTTCTCTACCAATTGCAGTAGTAAATTGAATATCGACTTTTGGACCATAAAATGCGGCTTCTCCTATACTTTCGACGTATGGTACTTCTAAACTATCCAATATTTGTCTGAGATGATTTTGAGTCGCTTCCCAATTCTCAGGCTGATCTATATATTTCTCGGTATTTTCTGGATCCCATAGTGAAAGTCTGAAATAATAGTTTTCAAATCCAAATGCAGCATAATAATCTTGTACCATTTTTATATTACTTGCAAACTCTTGAGCAACTTGATCTAAAGTACAATAAATATGGGCATCATTCATTGATAACATCCTCACTCTCAATAATCCTGCAAGTGTACCTGACATTTCATTACGATAAACGGTACCATATTCGGCAATCCTTAGAGGTAAATCTCTATATGAGCGTTTTTTATTTCTATAAACAAGATGATGCATTGGACAATTCATCGCCTTAAGATAATAAGTCCCATCATCCATTTCCATTGGAGGATACATTCCTTCAGCATAATGAGGAAGATGACCACTCGCCTCAAAAAGTTGTTTTTTGCCCAGAACAGGTGTAGTTACTCTCTGATAACCATATTCTTCTTCAGTTTTTAAGGCAAATTCTTCAATAGATGATTTTAAAATTTCACCATTCGGAAGCCAAACAGGTAGACCTTTACCTATCATTTCATCAATCATATAGAGTTCCATTTCTCTGCCTATTTTTTTATGATCTCGTTTTGCTGCTTCTTGTATTTGCTTCTCTCTATTTCTTAATCCTTCTTTTGAAGCATAACACATGCCATAAATTCTAGTCAATGATTCTCTTTTTGAGTCTGCTCTCCAATATGCCTGACTAGAACTTGTTAACTTAAACCATCTTATTTGGGAGGTAAATTCTACATGCGGACCTCTACATAAATCTACAAATTCTCCTTGTCTATATGCAGTTGAACCAACTTCCTGGCCTATTTTATCATCCATTATTTCAATCTTAAACTTATTTTCACCAAACATCTTTCTCAATGAAATATTGGAATGTTCTTCACGTATTATAGGTAAATTTTCTTTCATTATTTCTTTCATTTTATTTTCTATTTTCTTTAATTCTTCGTCCCCGACAGGTTGCATAAAAAAATCATAATAAAAACCATGTTCTATTGGAGGTCCTATTGTCGGTTTTGCATCAGGATACAATTGTGTGACCGCTTGAGCCAGAAGGTGAGCGCATGAATGTCTAAGGATATACAGCCCAGCATCTGATTCACCATCTATAGGGTCAATTTTACAATCCGATTCCAAAATTGTAGACATATCCTTTTCTATTCCATCAATAAGTACTGCTACAAAACCAGATTTACGNCCATGAATATCTCTAATCACATCACCANCNGTNATTCCAGNCTCATATTCNCGAAATTGATTATCNTCAAATTCGACTTTCACCTTTGACAAGACTATCTCTCCAGTGTAACCGAGATACATCTATCGTATGAAGACATTTGCAAAATATCTCTTCAAAAGTACAAATTAACGTATTACAAATTGTGTCCCGGCATCTCCAGAAATCATTTTCTCTAATTCAGAAAGTGAGCCTATGACGGCTCTTTCTCCTGTCTTATTTACAAATTCACACGCAGCCTCTACTTTTGGCCCCATAGATCCAGATTCAAAAGTATAATTCTCCATTTCTTCAGGAGTAACCCTGTGTAACTTTTTAGCATTTTCAGTGCCCCAATCTAAGTAAACTCCATCTGCGTCTGTAGCTAAAATCAATACTCTAGCATTTAGTTGAGTAGCAAGTAGGGCACTTGCCCTATCTTTATCTATCACTACCTCTACTCCTTTCAAACTACCATCTTTTTGATACATTGTAGGAATTCCTCCTCCGCCGGCGCAGATTACTACAGTCCCCTTTTCTAATAACCAATGAATTGGACGTAATTCAAAAATCCTTNGAGGTACAGGTGAAGGGACAGTTCTCCTCCATTTATCTCCCTCAAGTTTTATACTCCATCCTCTTTCTTTTGCCAACCTTTTTGCTTCATGTTCTTCGTATAATGGTCCTATTGGTTTGGTTGGCTCATTGAATGATGGGTCTTCTGGATCAACTTCGACCATTGTTAAAATTGTAGCAAATGGGGTCTCAATTGGTAGTAAATTTCCTAATTCTTGCTCAATCATATAACCAATCATTCCTTCTGTTTGAGCTCCTAATACATCTAAAGGATACTCTTTAACATCAGTATAAGCAGCAGACTGAAGTGATAAAAGTCCAACTTGTGGTCCATTTCCATGTGTAATNACTAATTGATATTTCCCTACAAGTGGGGCAAGTGCTTTAGCCGCTATCTTTACATTATTACGTTGATTTTCTGCACTCAATTCCTCTCCTCTACGTAGAAGTGCATTTCCACCAAGTGCCACCACTGCTCTCATATAATGACTGGGGGAGTGTGTAGCGATAATAACGACCATCCCTACCCGGGCTTATGATTAGNCTAGGGCTAGTAGTCAATCCAGACGCAGGATTGGGTGGCAAATTAGGACTCAAAGGATCTGATGGAAAGGCTAATTTTGCTCGCTCAATGGGCGCAGATGATAGATCAGGGCCTAGAATAACGACTTTTCTAAATTATTTTTCTTCTTTGCATAAAGCAGACTCTTCAGACATATCCTGGATAACAAGTGAAGGAAGGATGGGTACAGAATGGATCCCTTCAGGAATTAATCTAGGAGAAATAAAGATAATTCATAAATCTCAAGGAGAAACAAGTTCTAATGATACTAAGGAGGTAATTAAAAAAATTATTGATTATGGAGTTGATTTGATAGTTTATGCAGGAGGAGATGGTACTACTAGGGATATTGTGGCGGAGCTAATAGAATTACATAATCCTAAATTACCTTTAATTGGCGTACCAACTGGTGTAAAAATGTATTCTGGGTCATTTGCTGCATCTCCCAAGGCAGCTGCTGAAGTTCTTTCTGCTTGGATTAGAGGAGATTTATTGGTAGCAAGCACGGAAGTATTAGATTTAGATGAAGAGAGATATAGAGATGGAGAATGGATGGTAAGACATTATGCAGAAGCATACACACCATCTAGCCCTCGTTGGATGCAGGGTTCAAAGCAGAGAGTTGAAGTTAGTAGTGAGGAAGAAATTATTGAAGGTTTAGCAGAACACGTCCGAGAAACTCTAGTAAAAGAAGATACTATGATAATATGGGGTTCAGGAGGGACGTTACAATCTATAGGTGAATATATTGGTTTTAATCTAACGACTTTGGGAATAGATATTTCTCTTGGAAGAAGCATAATAGGATCAGATTTAGATGAAAAAGGAATTTTAAAACTCTTAAATTCTCATTCTGGAAAATTTATTGCACTTTTATCTCCAATGGGTGGACAAGGATTTTTGATAGGGCGAGGAAATCTTCAATTATCTCATACAGTAATAAGTAAGATAGGGATTGATAATATTCTTGGAGTGGTAACGCCTGCTAAACTGTTAACCGTGAGGAAATTAAGGATTGAAACGGGAGATGAAAACCTAGATTCAAAATTCGCATTAAAAAAATATATGAAAGTATTACAAGGATATCGAACAACTCGAATTTTACCTATATCTGTAGATTAGATCTCAATCCCGCAAGCGGCTTTCAGTAATCCCAAGAATGGAGGGCTTGGCCTACCGGGTCTAGATTTAAACTCTGGATGATATTGCGTTCCAACATAATACGGATGATCTCTCAACTCCATTATTTCACATCTTTGACCAGTTTCATCTTTTCCAACATAAATCAAACCAGCCTCTTCAATTTTTCTTATTAATTTAGGATTTACCTCATACCTATGTCTATGTCTTTCATCAACATATTCTTCATTATTGTACAGTCTCCGAATCTTACAATCACCCACAAGAAATGGAGTTGGTTTAGAGCCTAGTCNCATAGTACCTCCCATATGAGTTTTTGAAATTTCAGGCATAAAAACTACAACATGATTCTCTTCATTATCNTCAAATTCAGCAGAATTAGCNTTTCTTATTCCAAGAACNTTCCTACAAAATTCTATTGTTGCTACTTGNAATCCTAAACAGACTCCAAGATATGGAATATTATTTTCTCTTGCATATTTTGCAGCACTAATTTTCCCTTCAATACCTCTGCCCCCAAAACCTCCTGGGACTAATATTCCATCAGCACTTTTCAGTAAATNCCATGATTTTTGATGTACTTCATATTCAGCCGCACCTTCTTCTAAATTAACCGATTCTATCCAGTCAATAATTAATTTTTTACCGACACTATACGAGGCATGTTGAAGTGCCTTTGTAACACTAAGATATGAATCTGACAGTCCAGTATACTTGCCAACCATTGCTATATGAATTTCTTCTTCCAAGGAATTAACATGATTTGCCATTATCTCCCAATCTTGTAATAATTTACTATTATCTGGTAAGTCAAAATTGAGTTTGGATGCTAATAATTCTCTTACTCCTTGTTGATTCATCATAATTGGTACATGGTATATGTTAGCAACATCGTGTGCTGAAATTACAGCCTCAGAAGATACATGGCAAAACTTAGCTAATTTTTCACGAGTTTCGTCAACTAATGAAACTTCAGATCTGCATACTAGAATATCTGGGATTATTCCTAATCCTCTCAATTCCTTAACTGTGTGTTGTGTCGGTTTTGTTTTTTGTTCTCCCACCGGNCCCATTACTGGCACTAAACTTACATGAACAAAACAAATATTCTCTTTACCTACTCTAAATTGGAATTGCCTAAGTGCTTCCACAAATGGAGCGCTTTCAATATCTCCAACAGTTCCGCCCAGCTCAATAACACAAGCATCAGGAGGATTTTTTTCTCCATCACTGCACCTATTAGCAACATTTTGAATCCAATCTTGTATTTCATCAGTTATATGTGGNACAACTTGGACTGTTTTACCTAGATAATCTCCTCTCCTCTCCTTCTCTATAACTGAAGAATACACCTTCCCNGTTGTAATATTATTATCTTTAGAGAGTGCAATATCAAGAAACCTCTCATAGTTCCCTAAATCTAGATCCACTTCTCCCCCATCATCTAACACGAATACTTCTCCGTGTTCAAAAGGACTCATAGTGCCAGCGTCACTGTTGAGATAGGGATCAATTTTTACTGCAGTAACACGTAATCCTGCTGATTTAAGCAGTACTCCGATACTACTTGCCGTAACTCCTTTGCCTAATCCTGACAGCACTCCTCCGGTGACAACGACATACTTCATGTAATCAACGGGATTTGAACNGGATATACTAGACATATCAACATTGGCCATGTCTATACTCCTAAATGTTACTTTAGGTTCATTTATTGAGTACTATACCCAGACTCATGTCTGTGTCAGGGCCGAAAAAAATTATGGTCACGGGAGCACTTGGGCAAATTGGAACAGAATTAGTAGAGGAACTTCGAAAAATCTATGGAAATGAGAATATTTTAGCAACAGATGTTAGAAAATTAGATGATAATCCAGGTGTACGAAATGGGCCGTTCGAGATTCTAAGTGTAGTNGACTCGGATTCGATGGATAACCTAGTAAAAGAGTATGATATCCAAGAAATTTATCATCTGGCTGCCATACTTTCAGCTAAAGGTGAAAAAAAACCAGAACTTTGTAAAAAAATCAATATTGGAGGAACTATTTCTGTTTTAGAAACTGCCATGAATAATAATTTGAAAATCTTCGCTCCCTCATCAATAGCTGTTTTCGGCCCCGATGCTCCAAAAAATGCACCACAAACAACTCCCCTCAATCCAACCACAGTTTATGGGCAAACTAAAGTTATTGGAGAAAGTCTTGCAAATGAGTATTGGCAAAAATATGGCGTAGACACACGAGGACTCAGATATCCCGGATTAATATCATGGAAATCTCCTGCAGGAGGCGGAACTACAGATTATGCAGTAGAAATATTCCACGCTGCACTTGAAAAAGGACATTATGATTGTTTTGTAGGTCCAGAGACAAGATTGCCAATGATGTATATTGATGATGCAATAAGAGCTACATTAGAATTGATGAATACTCCTATTGACGATATTGGCGATTCAAGAGCAGGATACAACATCTCTGGACTTTCATTTACCGCTCAACAATTGGTTGATGCTATCTCTGAGAAGGTTGACGGATTCACATGTACTTTCACTCCAGATAACAGACAAGTATATGCCGATTCATGGCCTAACTCAATTGATGATTCACAAGCAAAAGATGATTGGGGCTGGGAAGCCCAATATAATCTCGAAAATATAGTTGATTCAATGTTAGAAGGTTTGAGTAATTGATTAATCTTCTTCAATTTCATTTTGCCAATCAGGGGTTTGGGCATCTTGTTTGGCCCACAATACATCATCAATCCGAAGGACACTAATTGCCGCTTCAGTTGCACCTGAAAGGGCATGCTTTGCTACAAATAAAGGATCAAGAATACCTGCANCTTCCATCGAAATATTTTGTCCAGTCCTCGCATCTAGTCCTATCCAAGAGCCATTTTCTAAATCATTATTCTGTGCTGCAGAGAGTGATAATATAGTATCAATTGGATCCAAACCTGAATTTTCTGCTAATACTCTAGGAATTATTTCCAGTGCTGCTGCATAGGCTTCAATAGCCAATTGTTCTCTTCCAGATTGACTTGTTGCAAACATTCTGAGATGCCTTGCAAGATGAATATGGCTTGCTCCTCCTCCGGGTAAAATAAAAGCGTCTCTTTTCAAGCGATGTGCGACGCCCAATGCATCATCAAAAGCCCTTCTCACCTCACTTCTTACTTCAGGAGTTGTACCATTAATGATAAATGTCATTCCACCTTTATTCTTCCCTTCAATACTGGTATATTTTACTCCTGCAATCAATTTCTCGGAATGATTTGTATATTTTCCAATATGTTCTTCACCAATATTTAGTGGATTTCTTATTGGTATAGAACCTGTTATTTTTGACAATAATTCCATATCATCTCTCTCCATTCTTCTGTATGTTATTATCCCCGCATTCTTCAGAGGAGTTATTGCTGCATCAGTCACTCCATCCCGAACAATAAGTATATTGACGCCCAATGAAGAAAAATGGTCTACTATTTGTTGAATTTTCTTTGCATCTCTGTCATGAAAACTTTCCAATACTCCTATATCACTTATCTCAATAGAAGCCTCTATACCTATTTTTTTATTTTCTAGTTCTCCATCAATAATCGCGATTTTACCATCCTTTGAAAATGATGGCGTAGATTTATCAAGCCTAGTTTTTGCTAATACTAATCCATGTACTAATCGTGAATCCTTCATCTTGCCATTGTCAATTTGAAGTCTTTTTATTCTTAATCTTTCTAAGTCATCTCCTCCTTCTTCATTCGCTAATAATTCAGCTGCTTCCAAGGCACAAGAAGTTAATATTTCCGAAGTACCTTCTTCTATCTTACCAGCCAATGAAGTAGAAACAATGGCCAATTCCATTTCTGAAGTGTCTGATTTTTTAGATATCCTCTTTAATTCCTTTAATGATTCCTCTAAAGCTATATTATATCCATTCAAAATTACAGATGGATGTATGCCCATCCTAACTAATTCAAGAGAATTTTGAAGTAATTCAGAAGTTAATAATATTGTTGTTGTAGTGCCATCTCTTGCCGACCTATCTTGTAAGGAAGATGCAGATATCAACAATCTAGCAGTAGGATGGTCTACTTTTGCGGTTTCAAGAACTGTAACTCCGTCATTCGTTACAAGAACGGAACCATCATCTTCTACTAACATTTTGTCTAGGCCGCGCGGACCTAATGTTGATCTTACTGCTCCTGCAAGAGCAATTGAGGCTTTTACGTTGTTAACTAATGCTGCACGCCCCTGAATACGATCAGTATCTTCTAATGCAATATCATGCTCAGTTTCACTCATTATGACCTTGCGAGACAAGAATTGGTTTTTAATTCGCTTGCTTTGTTAAGACTTCTTTACGCAATCTAAGAAACGTTGTATTAATATACCTCCCATATCTCCCACTATACAACCACAGGTTAAGTAGTGATGAATTATGTCTGATTCAAGTGAAGAAGAATGGGAAGAAAACATGCTAAAAGAGATGGCAAAATTGTTTTCTACAATGGGCATGAATGTCGATTATCAAATGTTAAAATCATTAATGCACCAATTAAAAACTCGTCTAGAAGAAATGGGTATGAATCCCGAAGATATGGCCAAAACAAATGTCAAGATGGATTTCAATAAAATAGATTCAAATTTAGAACCTCAAGAAATAAAGAAGATGATGGACAATTTGATGGGAATAGGAAATACGGAAGGATTTAGTGATTTTCTCAAGAATATGGGAATAAATATGAAAATAAATGAACCGGTAATTGAAGTAAAGGCAGAAATCGATGACTCAGATTCCAATACTGATGATGAAGTCGATGAAGATAATTTTTATATTCACGAAGATCGCATGTATTTTACAGTAGATATTTCTAGACATACTGATTTAGAAGCTAATTCTATAGAATTAAATCTTGCAGATGCAGGTATATCTTTACAGGTTATGAAAACTACACAATTACGCCCTTTCAAGAAATTTAACCTACCAGAACCAGCCAGTCGAATTATTGAATGGACATTTAATAACGGTATTTTAGATGTTACTTTTGATATTAATTCAACAATGTATATATAAAAAGGAGATGAAAAAATGAGTGGACCAGTAATAGGAATTGATTTAGGTACGACAAATAGTTGTGTTGCTACATTAGAGGGAGGACAAGCGGTAGTTATCCCAAATTCTGAGGGTTCAAGAACTACTCCTAGTGTAGTAGCTTTTACAAAAGATGGAGAGCGTTTAGTAGGAATAACAGCAAAAAGACAGGCAGTTACAAACTCAGATCGAACAATACTTTCAGTCAAGAGAGAAATGGGGACTGATTGGTCACAAAAAATCGATAAAGATGAATTTTCACCACAAGAGGTTTCTGCGTTTATTTTACAAAAACTAAAAGCGGATGCAGAAGAATACCTTGGTAGAGAAGTAAAACAAGCCGTGATTACCTGTCCTGCTTATTTTTCAGATGCACAAAGGCAAGCTACAAAAGACGCTGGACGGATTGCCGGTTTAGAAGTTTTAAGAATAATAAATGAGCCAACAGCAGCTGCACTAGCATATGGAGTGGATAAAGACGATGATCAAACAATACTGGTTTACGATCTCGGAGGAGGTACTTTTGATGTTTCGGTTCTAGAAATATACCAAGTAGATGGGCAACCACAAATCGAAGTAAAGGCGACTAGTGGCGATAACCGTTTAGGAGGAGACGATTTCGATCATGTTGTAGTAGANTGGTTAGTTTCTGAATTCAAAAAATCNACTGGAATAGATNTGCAAAAAGATCTTCAGGCAATGAGTAGACTTAGAGAAGCNGCNGAAAAGGCNAAAATAGAATTATCATCNTCTGCATCNACACANGTTAATTTACCATTNATTACGCAAAANAAAGATGGTCAACCAGAGCACTTAGATTTGTCACTATCTAGATCAGAGTTTGAGAAATTAATTAGTAAATTAGTTGAACGAACGATGGCCCCAACCAGAAGGGCAATGAAAGATTCCGGAGTAAAGAAAGGAGATGTCGATAAAGTGATACTTGTAGGCGGTTCAACGAGAGTTCCTGCCGTACAATCTGCAATTGAGAAAGAAGTTGGTAAAGCCCCTTTTAAGGGCATAAATCCTGATGAAGCTGTTGCCGTAGGCGCTACATTACAAGCAGGAATAATCGTAGGAGACGAAGGGGTTACCGATGTTTTACTACTGGACGTCACTCCCTTATCACTAGGTATAGAGACCTTAGGAGGAATAACAACTCCAATGATTGAAAGAAATACTACGATACCAACGCGTAAATCTGAAACCTTCTCTACTGCGGCCGATAATCAGCCTGCCGTCGAAGTTCATGTTTTACAAGGAGAAAGAGAATTTGCTAAAGATAATATTACATTGGGCCAATTCCACCTTGTTGGAATTCCACCGTCGCCTCGTGGCGTTCCACAGATTGAGGTAACTTTTGATATAGATGCAAATGGAATAGTTAACGTTTCGGCAAAAGATCTAGGAACAGGAACTGAACAATCGATAAAGATAGAAAGTCAAACTTCTTTGTCTGAGGATGAAATTCAACAAAAAATAGCGGAGGCAGAAAAATTTGCTGAAGAGGATAAACTAAGAAAAACTAGAGTTGAACTTCGAAATCAGGCAGATAGTATAATCTATCAAACACGCAAAACAATTGAAGAAACTGGCGATAAACTTTCTGAAGAAGATACGAAACCAGTCCTTGAAAAATTAGATGAGTTGGAAAATCTAATTGTAAAAGATGATCAACCAATACCTCTAGAAGATATAGATGACGCTGCAATACAAGCAAAGTTAGCAGAAATAGAACAATTGATGCATGGGCTTTCTACAAAGATATATGAAGCAGCCGCTGCAGAAATGGCAGAACAAGATTCGAAGGGAGAATCTGATGATGGAGTAGTAGAGGCAGACTTTGAAGTAGTAGATTCTGATGAAGAAAATGAAGATTCTTAGTCATTTTCTGTAATCATTCTATGTAGTGTCTTTACATGCACTCCTGATGTGCCATATTTGAATAAAGGATTACTTGCTTCTGATTTAGCCTTACCTCCTGGGCCCCATGCAGTACCTGCTATGTCTAAATGAATCCAGGGAATTTGCTCTTCTTCTTTATCAAAATTATAGTTTGGGACAAATTGTTTCAGAAAGGCTGCAGCAGAGTTTGAAGATCCGGCTCTTCCTCCTGCAGATCCATTTCTGACATCTGCAAATGCAGAATCAGTCATATATTTCTCAAA